>CAYJAJ010000001.1:0-50123 GCA_964368495.1 uncultured Holdemania sp.
TATTGGGATATCTCTTAGATATCCCTTTTTTTATTTCTTGGAGGTACTTATGAGTGACTATGTGAATATTAAAAAATATGCTGAAGAAAACAATGTTCCAATTATGATGGATGAAGGAATTAAATTCTTGCTTCAGACAATAAAAAAGAGAAAAATCAAATCAATATTAGAAGTTGGCACTGCTATTGGATATTCTGCAATAAAAATGGCTAGTATTTGTGATGATATCTACGTCGATACTCTTGAAATCGATAGTGAACGATATCAAATTGCGATACAAAATATAACTGACCATCAGTTGTCAGATAGAATACAAGCATATTTAATGGATGCGGTGATGTTTAACACAGATAAAGAATATGATTTGATCTTTATTGATGCTGCAAAAAGTCAGTATAAAAAATATATGGAGCATTTTTCGAAGAATCTTGCTAGAGATGGAATATATTTTTTTGATAATTTAAATTTTCACGGCATGGTCGATAATCCAAGCTTAACCAAGTCACGAAATACAAGACAACTTGTAAAAAAAATTGGGTTGTTTCGTACAGAATTATTGAATAATAAACAATATAATGTCGAATTCTATCAAAATATCGGTGATGGAGTTGCGATAGTTAGTGTTAATAATTGACGAATTGTGGTAAACTGTATATATATGAGGTGATATTATGAAAAAACTAATTCCTTTACTGCTAGTTGCAGCAGGTGCAACTGCATATTATGTAAACAAAAAAATAAAAGAGTCGAATGAGGTCGTGACAAAGGACTTCGATGATATCAAGGTGATTAAATTAGATGATGATAATTGTGAGGAACTTGATGCATGCGAAGATATCGAACCTGTGAAGGTTGATGTTAAAGATGATCAAATTGATAAAATAAAAGAAAGATACAACTATTTGACTAATGAAAGTATTTATCAAGCTTTTTCTTATTATGATGATTTAAAAAATCAAATTTCTAATGATGAAAAAATTGGTGTTGTTCATGTTTCAAAGTTTGCTTTAGTTGAAGATATGATTGCATTTATTAAATGGATTAGAAATGATGGATATTCAATTCGTGAATCTGATGAAGATAATACTGTGATGGCATTTAAGGATAGTTTTATTAACGATGAAAGTTTCTTAGATGATATTTTTACTGTTGCGAATATTACTGTGGGATTTAAAGGCGAATATTTAGGGTTTAACATTGAAAAAAATTAAAGGTGAAACACCTTTTTTTTATATTATTCTTTAATTTACATAATAAGTGAATGACTTTACTTTTATGAAATTCGTTGTATAATTGATAAGTAAATCTTAAAAAATATAATAGATGATACATAGGAAAATATGGAGTGATTTAAGTGAAACATATAGAGTTGAAAGATGTTGAATTTTCATATGATAATGAAAGAAATGCTGTAAATAAAGTCTCCTTTTCAATTGAAAAAGGGTCATATACAACAATTATTGGTCACAATGGTAGTGGGAAATCAACAATTGCAAAGCTTATAATAGGATTATTAGCAAGAAAATCTGGAGACATCCACGTTTGTGGTTATGAGCTTAATCTAGAGAATCTTCAAGAAATTCGCTCAAGGGTAGGGATCGTATTTCAAAATCCAGATAATCAATTTATTGGATCAACTGTAAGAGATGACATTGCATTTGGACTAGAGAATCACTTAGTCGATCCAAGTTTAATGGATGATATTATTAATGAATACTCAAAAAGAGTGAATATGCAAGATTTTTTAGAACATGAACCGACTCACTTAAGTGGCGGTCAAAAACAACGTGTCGCAATTGCAGGTGTTTTAGCTATGGCACCTGAAATACTAATATTTGATGAAAGCACAAGCATGTTAGATCCACAGGGAAAAGAAGAAATTAATCAAATGATTCGGATGTTGCATACTGAGAGCGATATGACATTAATCTCTATTACACACGATATTGAAGAGGTTGTGAAAAGTGATTATGTTATTGTGATGGATGATGGAAAAATTGTAATGGATGGAAAACCAGATGATGTCTTAGTTAAAGAAAAAGAGCTGATTTCGTTAAGACTGGACATTCCTTTTAGTGTTCGTTTAAACAATGAATTAAAGAAATCGGGAATTGAAATACAAGAGAAGTTTAGCTTAGAAGGGATGGTAGAAGAGTTATGTCAATATCGTTCGAAGGGCTAGAACATGTCTACTCAATCAATACACCATTTTCCTTTGCCGCTTTAAATGGTGTCGATTTAAATATTACTGAGGGTAAAGTTACTGCAATTGTAGGTGAAACGGGAAGTGGAAAATCAACGCTTGTCCAACACTTAAATGCGTTGTTGCTACCGACATCAGGTAAATTAACTATATTAGACCGAGTAATTAATTCTACAGAAAAACCAGAAAAACTCAAGAGCTTACGAAAAGATGTCGGGTTAGTTTTTCAGTTTCCTGAATATCAACTATTTGAAGAAACTATTTTAAAAGATGTAGCTTTCGGACCTAAAAATTTTAATATCAATGAGGATGAAGCAATTGTAAAGGCTGAAGAGGCACTTAATTTAGTAGGAATAGACAAAGGATATTTTGAAAAAAGTCCGCTGGATTTGTCAGGTGGACAAAAGAGAAGGGTTGCAATTGCAGGTATTTTGGCAATGGATCCAAAAATATTAGTGTTGGATGAGCCAACTGCTGGACTTGATCCACAAGGCGCTAAACAGATGATGTCATTGTTTATGAGATTAAATAATGAATTGAATAAAACTGTGTTAATAGTAACCCATGATATGGAGCATGTTTTAAACTATTGCGATGAAGTTGTAGTAATGAAAAATGGAAAAGTTCATTCTCATATGAAGGTGGATGAGTTTTTTATGAGTGTTGATTTATTGAAGGAAATGAAAATACTGCCACCTTCAGTTGTATCGATGAAAATTTTGTTGAATGAAAAAGGATTCAATATACCAAAAAACGTATTATCAATTGATGAATTGATTCAATCGATTCGAAAAGAGGTGCAAAATGGGTAATTTTGTATTAGGTCGGTATATGCCATTCAACTCTGTCATTCACAAACTTGACCCACGTACAAAGATAATAGCAATGATTTTATTGTTGATAAGTGTGTTTATTCCAACGGGATTTGCGGGTTATGCGATACTAGGAGTAGTTATTTTATTTGTAGTATTACTTGCAAAACTTAGTTTAAATTTCGTTTTAAAATCAATGAAACCGATGATGTTTATGCTCGGCTTTTTACTGGTACTTAATGTCTTTGTACTTAAAACAGGCGTGTTGTTGTTTACAGTTTTTAACGTGGATGTTTACAGTGATGCTATAACTCAAACTCTTTTTGTCGCTGTAAGACTTATTTTAATGATCATGGTTACTACAGTTTTAACGGCAACGACAAAACCCTTAGACTTGACACTGGGTATAGAAGACTTACTTAAGCCTTTAAAGTGCTTTAAAGTACCTGCTCATGAGATTGCAATGATGATTTCAATTGCTTTACGATTTATTCCAACGTTAATAGAAGAAACTCAAAGAATAATGAAAGCACAAGCAAGTCGAGGAGTTGATTTAAAAGAGGGAAAAATGAAAGAAAAAATTATGGCGATATTATCATTGATAGTACCTCTATTCATATCTGCATTTCAAAGAGCAGAAGATTTAGCTAATGCTATGGAAGCAAGAGGGTATGCTCCAGATGCAAAAAGAACAAGATATAAACAATTGAAAATGAAAAACATAGACTATGTATTTATAGCAGGGGCATCATTTGTTTGTGCAGTAATGTTCATGTTATGGTTAGTGGTACTCTAATATGGCAAGATATAAGGCGGTTGTTAGTTATGATGGAACAAATTATATTGGTTGGCAAAGGCAGGCAAATGGTATAAGTGTTCAAGAAGTTATAGAGGATGTTATCTATAAAATCAGTAAATGCAAAACAACAATAGTTGCATCAGGTAGAACGGATGCTAAGGTTCATGCTAGAGGGCAAGTTTTTCATTTTGATACCGAATTTGATTTGAAACGATCAATGTGGAAAAAAGCACTGAATGGACATTTACCAGAAGACATTCATATTGTTTCGTGTGATGAAGTGAAAACAAATTTTCACTCACGTTTTCACTCAAACAAAAAGTGTTATGAATATTGGATTCATATCAATGAGCCAGATGTTTTTTATAGAAATTATGCATTTCAATGCTACTATAAGCTTGATGTAAATAAGATGATACATGCAAGCAAGCTATTTGTTGGCAAGCATGACTTTAGCTCATTTTGTGCCAATAGCTTTGAAACGCACCCAAATCAAGTAAGGGATATTTATAGTATCAATTTTAGTGAAGAAAACAACTTAATTAAAATACGTTTCGAAGGTAAGGGATTTTTAAGGTACATGGTTAGAATGATTGTAGGCACACTAATTGAGGTTGGCCGTGGTCGCTTAAATAATGAAGATGTAGTTAGAATGTTAGAAGAAAAAAACAAAGAAGCATGCCGATACAATGCAAAACCACAAGGACTTTATTTAGTAGAAGTAGGCTATGATGAAGGGTGGGAAATTCCTGCGTAATTTTATGTAGAAAATAACATTTTTAATTGACTATTTTACAGCAATAGTCTATAATTTATAACGGACCTACGCCAGTTGTAGCCCCGGAAACTGCAAGTGGCCAGAGGAGGAGAATATTATGCGTCAAACAACAATGACAAAACCAAGTGAAGTTGTACGTCAATGGTACGTAGTTGATGGAAACGGACTAACATTAGGACGTTTAGCTACTGAAGTTGCAACAGTACTTCGCGGTAAACACAAACCAACATTTACACCACATGTTGATTGCGGTGATTTCGTTATCGTAATTAATGCAGACAAAATTGTAATCACTGGAGATCAAAATGAGAAAAAATTCTACTATAGTCATTCTCAATATCCAGGAGGATTACGTACAAGATCTACTCGTGTTATGAGAGAACAATACACTATTGAATGGGTTGAAAAAGCTATTCACGGTATGATTCCTCACTCAAGATTAGGAAATGTACAACGTAGACATTTATTTGTTTATAAAGGACCTGAACATCCACATACAGCTCAACAACCTATCGAGCTTAAAATCAAAGGTTAGGGAGGAGAAAGACAAATGGCTAAAAAGAACAATGTAACGTATATCGGTACAGGACGTCGTAAATCTTCTGTTGCTCGTGTCTTTATGACTCCAGGAACAGGTAACATAGTTGTTAATGGAAAAGGGTTAGATGAATACTTACCATTAGAAACATTAAGAATGATTGTTAAATCACCACTTGAATTAACATCTACTGCAGCATCTTTTGATATTAAAATTAATGTAACAGGTGGAGGATATTCTGGACAAGCAGGAGCAATGCGTCATGGTATTTCTCGTGCATTACTAGAAGCATCTGCTGATTATCGCCCTGCTTTAAAAGCAGCTGGATTCTTAACTCGTGACAGCCGTGCTAAAGAACGTAAAAAATACGGACTTAAAGGCGCTCGTCGTGCACCACAATTCTCTAAACGTTAATTTATACGTATTGGAAATCAAGCAAACTCCCAGTTATATGGGAGTTTTTTTGTATTTAAAAACAAGATAAGCATTTAAAACTTAATCAGTAAACCATAATATCTATAACTTTATAATGTGAATAGTTTTCTTTTTTCGTTGAAAGGTATATAATTTTAAAAATAAAATAATTAGAAGCGATAACCGGTTCACTTTACACACCTATATGATATTATTTATAAGTAAGGAAAATCCTTTACTGGACATCGCCACTATATCCGTGCATTTGTTTTATAAAGATTTTGTGTGGTAAAAGAATGGAGATTATAATGAAGACATTATCCGTATCAAAAGCAGAAGCTATGTTGTTGTGGGCTTCTGAAAAGAACCCAGGACCCTGGGTGGATCATTCGTATTGTGTTGCTACTGCAGCCAAAAAAATTGCATTAGCATGTGGCTTGGATCCTGATATCGCATTCGCACTTGGATTAATACATGACATTGGTCGCTATAAAGGGGTAACAGCCATGCAGCATATTTTAGATGGGTATGAGCTGTTAGCAAAGGATGATTATTTGTATGCCGCACAGATCTGCATTACACACTCTTTTCCGTTGAAAATTTTTGAAGAGTACAGTGGACAAAACGACTGCAACAAAGAAGCAGAGCAAAAGGTGAAAAATATTCTTGAAAATGCTACATACACAGAATATGATGCTTTGATACAACTGTGTGATAGTCTTGCTCTTCCAAAAGGCGTTTGTCTTATGGAGAAAAGGCTTGTTGATGTTGCAAGGCGACATGGGGCAAACGAGTTGATGATGAAAAAGTGGGAGAAATTATTTGATATTTTTAATCATTTTCAAAATAAAATGGAAAAACCATTGTATACTCTTTTTCCTGAGATCATCAAAAACACCTTTGGTACACCCTATGATGAGTGAGCTATGAAGAAGCAGGTACACTTTTGGAGCTTGTAGCTTTCAACTAAATCATAGTGTCAAACTCAGAGATTATTTTTAGAAATCGATGTGCTTGTAAAAATTGTAGTTCCCTATATGGTGGATTTTGTTGTGAATCAATTCAATGTTACTTAGGGACGACAACGATAGGCTATATACATATCATTTATTTAAGAATAATTAGTTATGTGCGCCTGTAGTGCTTTTATCTCAGTTAAGCAATTTTCAACTCCTTTAATTTATATGTATTGGAAATTAAGAAAACTCCCAGTTTTATGGAAGTTTTCGTGTGAAAAGTATATTTTAAGGTTTATATTAGTACTATATATCTATGCATATGAGGCATCTAGGAGTTCCATGTTATGAAATATTCGAAGAGTTTCTACTATGTGGGGATGCTATAAGAAAAGGATTTATTATCTTTCATAGTATATTATTTGTTTCACTATTTTCGCTTTTATACATCAATTTTTCGTTTACTTTAAAGTTATTAACCTGTAAGTTAATAATTGAAGATAAAGTTGATCTAGCTTCCAGTGATAACCTATTTAAAAAATATAAAAAACTTTTTAATAAATTACTAGACAGGTGTTTTGATAAAGTCTGTTTAAGTTTTCTACAATATAAAATTCATCAATTAAAAGTTAGGATATAGTGGTAAGTAATAAGAATTATCTAATTTAAATAAGAATATTATTTTGTTTAATTTAGATGATATGGGAAATCTTTAACTAAAAAGTCAAATGAATTACTTGTATGTGAGTTAAGTCCGTAGTAATTATAAAAGGTAAAAGCTTGTTTGAAAATTATGGAGGCGGTGTAATGAATTTTAAAGATGAATACATGTATGAATATATAAGACTAGATAATCTATGCAAGGATTTATTTGATTCAAATAAAGGCATTTCTACATATATTGAAAGATTAGAAAATCTAAAAGGTTATGGTTATAAAGAAGATTTGAAAAAATTGAAAAGATACAGACATATTCGCAATCAAATTGCGCATGAAACTAATCCAGATGAAATCAACATGTGTGATTACTCTGATATAGACTGGATTCATGATTTTTACCAAAATATACTGAGACAATCTGATCCTTTAGCGTTAGAATATAAAAGAAATATGATTGATGAAAAGACAAAACCAACTACACATATCCCAGCAAATAAAGAATATGAAAAAAAATCTGTGATGATAGCTATTTTTATTGCATTGATTTTATTTGCAATTTCACTTTTTTTATTTTGTATGGCAATTTAATACTATACTATAGTAAAAAACATAGTACTTAAAGTAAATTATCTAAACAGTAATCGCTTATCGTTATGGAAATCAAGATCATCTTTTATGAATGGTCTTTTTTTGTAAATACATAAACTGTAAATATTATATTCAAATAATAAAACTTGATAAATTAAAGCTTAATGAAAGAAAAGTAGATATTAACTAAGTAAAAACATATTATTTTGTAAATAAGTGAGAGGAATATGAAAATTTTGAATGAAATACCATCGATAGAATTTATAAGCAATAAATATAAAATACGATTAGTAGATGAAAAAATAATTGATTTAGAAAAATATTTAAAAGGAAATGTTGTTTTTCAAAATGAATATTATAATAAGAATATTGTTGGGGCGATTAATAGATGTTATGCAAGGGAACAAGTCGCATTTAAATTACAAAAAATTCTCGATGAGCTTCCTGATGGATTAGGGCTTAAAATATTTGATGCGTGGAGGCCAATTGAAGTTCAAAAAAGTCTATATGATGAATATTATGTTAAATTGAAAAGTGAATTTCCGAATATTTCATTAAAACAACTAAAATTATTGGTTTCAAAATTTGTTTCAATCCCGAGTGAAAATGCAAATGATCCATCTGTACACAATACAGGAGGAGCTATAGACTTGACATTGATTGATAGAGAAGAAAAGATCGCTTTTATTAGCAATGAAATGTCAGTTAAAGTATTTATTGATGATGAATTATCTATGCTTCGGGATGTAATCATCGATGAAAATGGAATCGATGTATTATTCCAATCCAATCATCAAGAAAATTCAAATGAGAATAAAGTTGATGTTTCTTTCTTCATGCCACAACTAAAAGGTCATAGTGAATTCATGGTGTCAATTAATTAACCTACTTTTTCACCTTTAATTCAGTTCTTCTATCCTGAAAATATAATGAATGTTAAAATGTATTCATTTATTAATGAAGGAAATAGTGCAATGACAGCAAACGCTATGAAAACATCAGGTATGTGTGATGTTTCTTTAGAAGGTAAGTGGATTTATCCAATGTCAGGTATTATTTTTATTGTAGAAAACAATTAGATTGATTTCTTATGTAATTTCCCTAATATATTAAAAAGTGCTCTTAAACTTTATTTTAAAGTCTTAAGCACTTTTTTTACTAAGAAAAATTGTTGTTAAAGTGGTAAAACAAGCGAATGTTCTACTTCCAAAGATGATTTAATGGACCTCTTCCTTTTCCAAGATTGAGTTGATCGCCTATAGCATTGCTAATATAATTTTTTGCAAGTTTAACACTTTCTTGAATCGACATTCCAAGAGCCAAATTACATGCTATTGCACTAGATAATGTGCATCCAGTTCCGTGAGTGTTAGGATTATTAATGCGTTTTCCTTCCATCCAGATAATTTCATTGTTGATGTAAAGCAAATCGTTTGCATTATCAACACTGTGACCGCCTTTAATTAAAATCGCAGCATCAATACTCAATGAAAGCCGCTTTGCAGCTTCAATCATTAGATTAGCATTGCTGATTTTTAAATTTGTTAAGACTTCGGCTTCAAATAAGTTGGGTGTAATAATTGTAGCAATAGGCAGTAGTTTTGTAGTAACAGCATTCACTGCTGTATCTGTGAGTAATTTAGAGCCACTGGTTGCAACCATCACAGGATCAACTACAATATTTTTTACATTATATTGCTTTAACTTTTGTACAATAACTTCAAGTACTTCAGCGTTTGATACCATTCCGATTTTTACAGCATCTGGGATAATATCGGTAAACACGCAATCGAGTTGTTGTGATACAAACTCAGGTGTTACCTCAAATATTGCTTCTACACCTGTTGTATTTTGTGCGGTAAGTGCAGTAATTACGCTCATTCCATATACCTTGTGTGCGCACATTGTTTTTAAATCTGCTTGAATTCCTGCACCACCACTACAGTCTGACCCGGCAATTGTTAGAACTTTTTTCATGTTTTTTTCTCCTTAATAATTGAGTTTAGTATTGTTTTAAGATTTAATGTTGCTGATTTAATATTATCAGCTGCTAAAATTGCTGAAACGATCGCTACACCATCAATGTTTGTGTTTTCAAGTTTATGCAAATTATCTTCATTAATCCCACCGATAGCAACAACAGGTATTTTTACAGCATCGCAAATCTTGGTTAATGTATTAATAGAAACATTGGCTGCATCTTTTTTTGTGCTCGTTGTAAATATTGTGCCTACACCTAAATAATCAGCGCCATTTTCTTGAGCTAGAAGTGCCTCTTCGACTGTAAAGACAGAAACTCCTACTATTTTATCTTTCATTATCTTCCTTGTTGTTATGGCGTCCATATCGTCTTGACCAATATGCACACCATCTGCATTAATTTCATGTGCAAGCTGCACATTATCATTTATCACAAAAGCTACATTGTATTTGTTGCAAACATTTTGAATTTTTAATGCTAATTCTTTCGTTTTAGGATAGTCTAATTTTTTTTCTCTCAACTGTACAAATGTTACTCCTGATTGTATTGCTTCTTCAACTTGTTTTACTAATCCTTTATTTGCTTCCCAACTTCTGTCGGTAACTAAGTAAAGAGATAATTTATTTTTAATAGATTTCAATTTTTTCGCCTGCCTTTAAATCATCTTCGTTTAATTTACTGAAAAAATCAATTAAATAAGTCCGATATGAAGATAAACCTGTCTGTTCATCTATCATTTTTTTATAAGCTTTCTCACCGCTTATACCCATCTGAACTACTGCACATGCTGTAGCATCAAGGATATTAATGCCTTTGTTAGCGACATAACATCCAATTACAGCTGATGACATACATCCAGTTCCAGTAATCTTACTCATGATAGGATGACCATTTTTGATGACATAGGCGGTTGTATCATCAGTTACAATATCAATAGCGCCACTGATGCAAATAATTGCTCCTGTTTGTTTAGAACATTTTTTTGCGAAATCAATTGCTTGGGGTAAATTATTTTCAGTAATAGCATCCATCTCATTTGCATCTACACCGTTTGTAGAATTGCTATTAAGAAATAATGCTTTCATCTCAGAAATGTTTCCACGAATAACAGCAAATTGAATTTCAGCTAAAAGAGACTTGCATGTGTTGTTTCTTAGTGTTGATGCACCTACACCAACGGGATCAAGTATCACTGGATGATTAAGTTGATTTGCCTTTTTTGCGGCTATCAACATTGAGGGAATTGTATTTTTGTTTAATGTACCGATATTAATTACTAGAGAATTACAAAGTGAAGTAATATCAGATACTTCACTTTCATCATCTGACATAATGGGGGAACCATTAGCAGCTAATATAATGTTTGCGCAATCATTAACAGTGACATAATTTGTAATATTATGTACTAATGGCGGTTGTTTTTTCACTGCATCTAGAACTTTCTTATACATAAATTTTCCTCCAAATAAAAATGTGAGAACGCCATTATAGGCAACCTCACCTTGGTGTATTTGTGGTTTTCCTACGTTGGCATTATCCAAATCAGGTTAAGGGTCGAAGATGACATCTTCCTCTCAGCAAGTTTACAAGCTCCCCGTATTTCTAATACTACTGTATATTAAATAATGCATGCAGTCAATGATAATCTTGAAAGCGTTTTACAAAAAAATGTAATAATAAAATCAGTATTTTTGTGTTAAAATAAGATAAGAAATGAGAAAGTATATGACGAATAAAAAGAAAATAATTTTATCATTATTAGTCTTGAGTATAGTGGTTGCCTTAGTACTAATTAATCAAATGACGATGGAAAATATTCCCAGTAATTTAAGATATTCAAAAAATGTGGATGCAAATAGAACAGTAATTAATGAAAATGAAGGGATTGCGGTTTATTTTTTCCCTATTTTCGATGATGAAATACTAAATACCAAAATAAATGAATTGATGGTAGAGATACAATCAGATTTTCCTATTCATGAATATGAAGAAATCAAAGTAGACTATGATTGTAGAGTGCTACCTGATCAATCAGTTTCATTTTTGTATACAGTAGAAAGTTCATTGTTGGAGAAAAAAGCTTATTATAGCTTCTTTTTGAGCTCTGAAAAAGAGCTTGGTGAAGTTGCATCGGATGAGTTTTTAAGTAAATTAAGTGATGAACTTCGTTATCATTTACAATCGAATTATAATTCAAGTGATGAGATGTTTACTGTGGAATTTTATGAGAATACTTCAGCAATAAAAGAAAATTTTGAAGTATTTAACATTGATGAAGAAAATATAAATTTTTATTTCAATGAGAATGAATTTAATACTCATGAATCCTTTATATTGAGCTATCCATTAAAAGATATTTCAGATTCTTTATTAATTGATACAGGTGTAAAACAAACAAAAGAAGATGCATTAATTGAAATACCTCAACGATATGTTGACCCAAATAGGAAGATGATTGCATTAACATTTGATGATGGTCCAAGAAAAAAAGTGACTGAAGATATAATATATTATTTGGATGAAATGGGACAAAATGCTACGTTTTTTATGTTAGGAAGTCGAATAAAAGGAAATGAATGGATCGTGCTTGATATGATTAATGCAGGGAATGATGCTGCTACACATTCATATTCGCATACTAACTTAAATAAATTAAGTAGCGAAGAATTAGAATTTGAATTAGAAGAGCCTGCAAATTTAATTTATGAATTAAGTAATAAAGAATATGAAGTAAATTTACACCGACCACCTTATGGAGCTTCAAATGATGAAGTAAAGCTCCAATCGAATTATCCATTCATTTTATGGAATATTGATTCTTTGGATTGGAAAAATAAAGATGATCCAAGTAGTGCAATAGATATTATCTTAGAACAGGCAAGTGATGGTGATATAATACTGCTTCATGATTTATATTCGATGTCGATAGAAATTGCAGAAACAATTATACTTGAATTAATTGAACGTGGATTTCAAATTGTTAGTGTGAGCCAAATGGCCGAAGCAAGAGGTGTTGAATTAGAAGCAGGGAAGGCATATCGTTCATTTCAATAAGTGAAATGAAAGGTGTATGCTTTTTTTGATTAAAGAGGAGTAAAAAATGAAATATAGCGAAAAATTAGTCAAATGGTATAAAGTAAACAAAAGAGATTTACCTTTTCGATTATGCAAGGATCCATATTCAATATGGGTAAGTGAAATAATGGCTCAACAAACACGCATTGATACAATGATCCCTTATTATTTAAAATGGATAGAAAAATGGCCGACGCTTAGCGATTTATCAAATGCAAAAATTGACGATGTGTTGTATGTTTGGCAAGGATTGGGTTATTACAATCGTGCTAGAAAACTTCTAGAAGGGGCAATTGTAGTTAAAGAGCATTATAATGGAAAGTTGCCTGATACAGTTGAAGAACTTTTAAAAATACCTGGTATAGGAAGTTATACAGCGGGCGCAATTGCAAGTGTTGCATATAACAAAAAAACTCCAGCAGTAGATGGGAATGTTTTAAGGGTAATCACGAGGAATTATGAAATTCCACAAGATATACTGAAAAAAACAACAGTGGATTTAGTTTCTCAACATGTTTATGATTTGATGTCAAATGAAGAACCTTCGTTGTTTACTCAAGCTTTAATGGAAATTGGAGCACTTATTTGCACACCTAAAAAACCAAAGTGTGATGAATGTCCGATTCAATGTTTTTGTAAAGCGTATTTGAATCAATCAATTGATCAATATCCTGTTAAAAGTAAAGCAAAAAAACCACTCTTAATAAATTATTATACATATTTTATAGTTAATGGAGAAAATGAAGTTTGTCTTAGTAATGATGATAGTGATGGACTAATGAAGGGGTTGCTAAGGTTACCTCAATATTTAAATATTATTAATGAATTAAAAGAAGCTGAATTTATTGAAGATAGAGTCCATGTGTTCTCTCATAGAAAATGGTTGATGAAATGTTATGTGTTAAAGTGTGATAAACTAGACTTAGAAAATACAAGATGGATAACTAAAGAACAATTAAAAAATATTTCAATTGTGACAGCACATCGAAAATGGATAGACAAAATTATAGAGGAGAAAAGAATATGAGAATAAAAAAGCTACAGAGTTTAATGATAGACAAAGGAATTGAGGCATGCATTATTAGTGACAGTGACACAATGCATTATTTTATTAATAAATCTTTTCATTGTGGAGAAAGATTAGTTGCCTTAGTTGTATATCAAAATAAAACTTCTAAACTTATTTTAAATGATTTGTTTCCAAGTGAAGAAATCAAGAACGTAGAAATTATTCGCTATAATGATTGTGAAGATGGGTTAAGGTTACTTTCGGATAATATTGATGAAACTGTAATTGGAATTGATAAATTATGGCCTTCTGGCTTTTTACTTCGCTTTATGAAATTAAAACCAAATGCTATATTTGAAAATGCAGCTAATTTAAGTGATTTAATTCGCTCAATTAAGTCGTTAGATGAGCAAGAAAAAATGAGGCAAGCCAGCTTAAATAATGATAAAGTCATGGAAGAAGTAAGAAAATTGATTAAAGTTGGAAAAAGTGAAAGCCAACTTCGTGATGAAATTAATAAAATGTTTTTAAAAATTGCTAACAGCAAACCTAGCTTTTCAACTATAGTTGCTTATGGGAAAAACTGCGCGGATCCACATGCAGAGCCTAGTGACATCAAACTAAAAAAAGGGATGTCAATTATTGTTGATATGGGTTGCAAATATGATGGGTATTGTTCAGATATGACAAGAACATTTTTTGTTGAAGAAAATACACAACAAGAAATATATGACACAGTATTAAAGGCAAATCTAGCTGCTATCTCAACTGTAAAACCAGGTGTCATGTTTAAAGATATTGATTTGGCTGCAAGAAAAGTAATTGAAGATGCAGGATATGGGGAATATTTTATACATAGAACAGGCCATGGAATCGGGCTTAGTGTTCATGAGCCCTATGATGTGAGCTTCGTAAATGAAATGGTTGTAGAAGAAGGCATGTGTTTTTCTATAGAACCAGGAATTTATATACCTGAGGTTACAGGGGTTCGTATTGAAGATTTAGTTTTGGTAACTAAAGAGGGTTGTGAAGTATTAAATCATTATCCAAAAGATAATGAAGTAATTTCATGATGTACTGGCTATTCTTTATAAATGTTTGGGGATTTTTTCTTTGTTTTAGCGATAAAAGAAAAGCGATTAAACATCAATTTCGTGTTCCAGAAAATGTTTTTTATTTAGTTTCACTTGGTGGTGGAATAATCGGGATTATGATTGGAATGGTTGCGTTTCATCACAAAGTATCAAAACCACAGTTTATATTTAATATTCTTTTATATTTTATTGTGCACATTCTAATAGTATTTTACTTAGCAAGATAATTTTTTCTTTATAAATTAGGGTAAAATGTTATACTATAATTAAGGAGACATCACTATGAATAGTAAAATTATAACAACGTTATTTATTACCATAGTTTTCATTGCAATTATTTCGTTTTCGTTAATGGGTTCTTTAATGGATACTGGTGATTCTATGGCAACAGGCATCTCATTGTTTATTGGTGTTGGCTCGATTGGTTGTTTCATCATGGTTATGATACAACGCATTCGTGAAATTAGAAAGGGTGAAGAAGATGATCTTGACAACTATTGACCATTTAAGTGGTAAAGAATTTGAAGTACTTGGTTTAGTACGCGGAGCTACAATTCAATCAAAACATATAGGAAGTGATATCACTGCAGGTTTTAAAACAATTGTAGGTGGCGAAATCAAAGGTTATACGGAAATGATGAATGAAGCAAGAGCGATTGCGACTCGTCGTATGGTTGAAGAAGCTGAAAAATTAGGAGCAGATGCAGTAATTGGAATGCTTTATGCATCAAGCGCAGTAATGGCTAGTGCTGCTGAAATTTTAGCTTACGGTACTGCTGTAAAGTTTAAATAAAGAGAAAAGCTGAAGTTTTATTTTGTACATGTTGTACAATAAAACCTCAGCTTTTTATGTGTTTTATTTATTTGAAAATTGTATTATTTTTGAAATATTATCATATTTGAATACTTCATCATCAGTAATGTTAACGAGTGTAGGTGCACTCATAATATCGAGTTTTTTACATAAATCTGCATTTTCATTCGCATCAACTACTTTATAAGAAATCCCTTTTTTATCTAAAACTTCTTTAGCAATTTTACAGTTGGGGCATGTTGTAGTTGTGAATAATAGAAATTCATTGGACTGTTTTTTAATTTGGTTACTATAGTTGTTTTCTACAGAAACATTGTAAACTTTGCGATCTTTAAATTCTTGTGATTTTCCAGTATTCCAATTTTGAACTGGGCGATAATAACCTGTGATACGGCTATATAATTCAGTGGGACTATCACATTTTAAACAAGTAGAAACTTCTCCAGCGATATAGCCATGGTTTTTACATACAGAATATGTAGGTGATAAAGTGTAGTAAGGTAGTTTATAGTTTTCCGCAATTGATTTAACTAAAGTTGCAGCAGCTTGCCAATCTGGAAGCTTTTCACCTAAGAATGTATAAAGTGTTTGAAGTTCATCTTGAATATCAAGTACTTCGAAAATATCGTCAGTGAAATTTACTGGACAATGAGAACTATTTGTATAATAAGGATCATTATTTTCATTCGCACATATAATTTGCGGGTATTTCTCTTTATCATGTTTAGCAAAACGATATGTAGTTGACTCGGCAGGGGTTGCTTCTAAGTTGTATAAGTCACCAAATTCTTCTTGAAAATCAGATAATTTTGAACGCATATGATTCAAAACTTTTTTTGCAAATGCAATCGTTTCAGGATGAGTCATATCTTTTTTTATCCAATTAGCATTTAATCCTACTTCATTCATTCCGATAATACCAAGTGTAGAAAAATGATTGTTAAATGTTCCTAAATAACGTTTGGTATAAGGATATAGTCCCTCTTCTAATAATTTAGTAATAATTTGACGTTTCGTTCTTAGTGATCTAGCGCTAATATTCATTAATTTGTCTAAATGCACAAAGAAATCTTCTTCATTTTTTGCAAGGTAGGCAATTCTAGGTAAATTGATTGTAACAACACCTATTGAACCTGTACTTTCTCCAGACCCGAAAAATCCACCTGATTTTTTTCTTAATTCCCTTAAATCTAATCTTAATCTACAACACATTGAACGAACGTCACTTGGTTCCATATCACTATTGATGTAATTAGAGAAATAAGGGGTACCATATTTTGCAGTCATTTCAAATAAAAGTTTGTTGTTTTCGTTAGGTGACCAATCGAAGTTCTTGGTGATTGAATATGTAGGGATTGGATATTGAAAACCACGTCCATTATAATCTCCTTCAATCATGATTTCTAAGAAAGCTTTGTTGATCATATCCATTTCTTTTTGGCAATCTTTGTATTTAAAGTCAACTTCTTTTCCACCGATGATACAGTTTAATTCAGCTAAGTCATTTGGAATCACCCAGTCCAGTGTGATGTTTGAAAAAGGAGCTTGTGTTCCCCACCGAGAAGGTGTATTTACACCATAAATAAATGATTCAAGACATTTTTTTGTTTGCTCAAACGTTAAATTATCTACTTTAACAAATGGAGCTAAATAAGTATCGAATGATGAAAAAGCTTGTGCTCCTGCCCATTCATTTTGCATAATTCCTAAAAAATTAACCATTTGATTGCATATCGTTGATAAATGCTTTGCTGGAGCGGAAGTGATTTTCCCTGTGATTCCACCTAAACCTTCTTGAATAAGTTGTTTTAGTGACCATCCGGCACAGTACCCAGTAAGCATAGACAAGTCATGAATGTGGATATCAGCATTTCTATGAGCATCTGCAACTTCTTGATCATAGATTTCTGATAACCAATAATTAGCAGTAATGGCACCGCTGTTGCTTAATATTAAACCACCTACAGAATATGTAACTGTTGAGTTTTCTTTCACTCTCCAGTCTGTTACTTTAACATAACTATCAACAATGGATTTGTAGTCAATAATAGTAGATTTCATGTTTCTGATTTTTTCTCTTTGTTTGCGATATAAAATATAGCACTTAGCAACTTCACCATAGCCGCTGTTAATTAATATTTGTTCAACGCTGTCTTGAATTGCTTCAACGCTGATTTTTTCATCCTTCACTTTAGATTCAAAATCGGCAGTAACTCGTAGAGCCAACATATCAATAACTGAATCATGATAATTTGTATTGCTAGCCTCAAATGCTTTTCTAATTGCTTCAGAAATTTTGATGATTCCGAAATCGACTAATTTACCATCTCTTTTGATTACTCTGTACATGTTAATTTTCTCCTCTTATTTTTGTGTTTTTGATGTTTTTGCTTAATATTTGTTTCGCCTGTTGCATGAAATCATCACTTGGAGTAGAAAAGCTTTGCGAAATAACATTTTCGCTTTCTTTGTAGGGCTGTAAGGTATAACACTTACATTCCTTTATCCAATCTTTAATTTTGACAACATCATCTAATGTGTGGAGTTCACTTACTAAGGTAGTTCGAAATTCATAATCAATTCCACAGTTTTTAATCAATTGAATGGATTTATCGATATTGGTAATATCAAAACATTCCTCTTTGAGTCCTACTGTTTCTGCATATTTCTCTTTCGAATTTTTAATATCCATAGCAATGTAATCAATATTGTTCGTTTCGATTAATTCTTGAAGATAATCAGGATAGTATCCATTTGTATCGAGTTTGACAAGATAACCAAGTTCTTTTATTTTAAAAATGAAATCAATCAATGACGCCTGCACACAAGGTTCTCCACCACTTATACAGACGGCATTTAAAATCTCTTTTCTTTTACTTAAATAATTGAAAATTTCATCCTGCTGATAATAAGTGATGTTGGGTGGAACAAAAACTAAGTCTTTATTGTGACAAAATGGGCATTTGAAGTTGCACCCGCTGGTAAATACGGTGCATGCCATTTTGTTTGGATAATCGACTAAACTGATTTTCTGTATCCCGCCGATTTTTATATGTTCGTCATCTTCTTCGATAAAAACCTTGGAGTTTAAAGCGACTTTATGAAAATAATCACTGAGTTTTTCTTTATCTAACCCAAGTAACAAGTTGTCGGTGCATTTTTTTCTTATCTCGTATAAATCATTTATAATCGTTGCTGCTTTGTTGGTGGTATAAAGTCTTTTTATTCTTCGGTCGAATTCATCAGCTTTAACCAAGATATAACCTTCATCTTCGCACTTTGATATTGTCTTAGATGTTGTTCCCTTATCGAAATTACCGATTTCAGCAAGCTCTTGCATTGTAATTCCTTCATTTTCATTTATGGTTAGAATGAATAGAAATTGACCAGAGCCAAGAGAATAATTTTTTAAATTTTTATCTAAATATTTTTGAACATCACGGTATAGTGATGAAATATCTAACAATAAATTATTCATAAAAGCCCTTCCCCCAAAAAATAGTTGGATATGCAACTATTCGAATATACACAATCATATCACGATAAAAATTCTAGGGCAATAAAAATTATTATAGGTAATAAATGGAAATCATAATAATCGTAATTATTGTAAACATTGTCAATAAAATAGTTATATTGTATAAGTCAATTATCCTAGCCCTTTACAAACTGTTTCATAACATAGTACTGAGGTGAATAAAATGAAATTGAATTTAAAACTATTAATATTTTGTGTAACGCTACCGTTGCTTGTGGGCATAAGTTCTTCATATTTTACTATAGATACAATAAAGTTATTTGATGAATTGAAACAACCTTTTTTTGCTCCACCTGCATGGGCGTTTTCAGTTGTATGGCCAGCACTTTACATTTTAATGGGTGTTTCTCATTATTTAATTGTTGTCGCAAAGAAAGATAAAAAAGAGAAAAAACTGGCTTATAAAATATATTATACTCAGTTGGCTTTTAATTTTTTATGGTCAATATTGTTTTTTAATTATCAGCTATTATCATTTACTGTTGTATGGATTTTCATTCTTTGGGTATTGATTATTTTAAATATGATTGCAAATTATCGATTTTCTAAGTTAGCGATGATTTTATTAATTCCATATTTAGCGTGGGTTACATTTGCTGGATTTTTGAATTTAGCAATTGCGTTACTTAATTAAAAAAATTATTGTGCTTATTGTTAAACTAATGTAGAATTAAAAACGCATAAGGTGTTATTACAACTTAATAGGGAATAAAGTGAAATGCTTTAACTGCCCCAGCAACCGTAATACGGATGAAATCCAGCAGTCACTGTGCAATTGCATGGGAAGACGGAGAGTAAAGTGAAGTAGAGTCGGGAGATCTGCCTTAATGTGTATTACCTTTCTTCTGGGAGAAGTAAAAAGGATATTTTTATGCCTATTTTATTAACCCGTTAGAAAGTGCGGGTTTTTATTTGTTTGGAGGGATAAAGGTGGATGCAAGGTGTTGTGCGTATAGTTATTTGAAAGAACAGTCAACTTGTTGTGATTATGAAATTACTACTGATCAATTAGTAAGTGATTTAGCTTTAGCAAAGAATGCAGTTAAGCACATTAAAGAACTCGATAAGTTGGTTGAATTAATTTACCATTGTAATGGATCAATTCGAGGGAAATTAGCTATTACTACAGATGATTTCAATTGGTTAAGTGAGATATATGAACAATATCAACAGTTGGCAGGTGTGAATTATTTTGTGGTTCCAAGCGGTTCTGTTGGGGCATGTCATCTACATCATTGTCGGGTTTTAACTAAAAGCTGTGTACGTTTAGCATATAAAATTGAAAAAGAAGGAATAAGAGTGGATAAGTTGTTATTTAATTTTTTGAACTTGTTGTCAAATACTTTGTTTATGATGGCACTTGTTGAAAACAAAAAAAATAATATTGATGAAATCCCGTTTATATCTAAAAGCTATGAGTGTTAATAAATTAACTAGAATCTCACTTTTAGGGTGTATGCAGTTTGTAGCATTTTCAATGTTTTCAGATGTTCTTTACTTGGAAATGATTACATTAACAACAGTTTTATTTGCTTTAGTTTTTGATAAAGATGAAGCAATATTGGCATCCATAGTTTTTGTGGTGTTGAACATGTTGATTAAACAAGGCATTACTACTTGGTCGATGATGTATTGTCTTATTTATCCATCGTATTCGTTGTTGGTGAGTTGTATGAGAAATGTACTTTTAAAGCATCAATTCATTACAATTATCATGACAGGAATTTTATCTTTCGCAACTGGACAACTTATGCAAATACCATTTATGTTAGTTTCGAAAAGCCTGACTATTTTATATGTACTTGCAGGGCTTAAGACATCATTTATTCAAGGATTTGTAAGTGCAATTGCTTGCGGAATGCTTTATTATCCAATTTACCGTGTTTTATCAACTATTAGAAGGAGTTATGAAAATGAAAAAATTAACAAAATACATGCTTAGCTGTTTATTGATGCTTACTTTAGTAGGATGTTCAACTCAGACTGAGCCAGAAGTATCACCAGCAGCCACTGAAACAATCACTTTGAATTTCACTATCAAAGATTTATCAAAAGAAGCGGAAATAGTGTTGTATGAAGGACCAGTTGTAGTAAGCGCAGAATGTGAAACACTTGCTGATGTGTTACTTGAAGTTGAAGAATTTAATGTAAAAACAGAAGAAGGAGCATATGGGTTAACATTGTTGGCTATGATGGATGTTGAAGGTGATTGGGAAAAAGGCCCTTGGTGGCTTTATGAGTCTGATAACAATACATCATGTGTTAATGCTGGATACTGTGATGGAATTAGCACACTTGAAATTGAGGACAATGATAATTTCACATTTAAATTAACGAGTGAATATTAGTTAGGGCTGAGGCCCTTTTTTTATAAGATAAAAATTAATTTTCTTTTTAAGTTCATTTAAGGTTCAAGTTCTATACTCAACATGGAAATATAAATTTTATCATTACTTGAGTGGGATAAAAGTATATTCATAAAAAGAAAGAGGACAAACAATGGATAAGAAAAAGAAAATGATATTTGGTGCGGTTGCAGGAGTTGTGGTAGTAGGTTTAGCTGCCTCTACATTATTAAAGCCTACAGCACAAGGAACAACATCAGAAGACAATCAATATTTACGTACAGTAGATTTAGAAAAAGAGATTTTAGAGGAAACAATTACGGCAACAGGTGTTGTTTTTTCAGATAACAGTTCAACGGTATTTTCACCTATCAATAATGCGACAATTAGTAGTGTCAATGTTAAAGTAGGGGATATAGTAAGTGAAGGTGACTTACTTGTTTCCTTAGATCAAGGTGATTTGTCAGAACAAATTGCTGATTTAAATGAAGAAATTGATGAATTAAAAATAGAACTAGATGAAAAATATGAAGACGCACAAGATCAAGAAGATGAGGATTGGGGTGTTGTTTATGCAACAGGTGGAACTCAAGATGTTTATGAAGAGTTAGAAGCACAGTTAAATAAAATCAATAGCTCAATTCAATATTTACAAGATGCTTATGATACAGAATTTGCAAATTACGAATCTCAATTAGATACGATTAATGAAAATATTGAAGTTTGTGAGGATGATTATAATGCTAAGAAAATAGCTTATGATCAAGCATTGATTGATGATCCAACAGATACAAATGGAAATCATACATTGCTGAAAGATGAAATGGAAAAAGCAGAACAAGCCTTAAAGGCAGCACTTAGCGAAACAGCAGATGATACAGCTTTAAATGCGGCTCAAACTGAGCTAAACAATGCTTCAACATCACTTAATCAAAAAGAAGTTCAAACACAATATGAACAAGCAAAACAAACTTATGAAACATCGTTAAGTGCATACAATTCAAGTGCTACAAAAGAAAATGAAGCAGAAGATGCTTTAGAAGACGATGTTACGTTAGTGGCAAAAATTGAACAATTACAAGATTTGCAGGAACAAGTAAATGACTATTATATTAAAGCTGAGATTTCAGGTGTAGTAACTGAATTAAATGCTGAGGTTGGTGGAACTACAGCAATGAATGAAAATTTAGCTAAAATAGAAGATGCAAATTCACTTCAAATTGAAGTATCTGTTAGCGAAAGCGATGTAAATAATGTATCTGTAGGGCAAACTGCAATTATTTCTTCTGATGCTACTGATGCATTGATTAATGGAGTTGTAGCAGAAATATCCCCAACAGCGACAAAACAAGGTGATGGTTCTACTGCAAGTGGTTTTACTGTTGGTATTGATGTTATTGAAGAAAACCCAGACTTACTAATTGGGATGAATGCACAAGTAGACATCGTTTTATCATCATCTGAAGCTGAATATGTAGTTCCACTTAGCGCAATATTAACTGAAATGGATAAAAGCTATGTTTATGTTCAAATTGACTCAACAATTCAAGTAGAAAAACAAGAAAGTGAAGAGGTTATTTCAACTGAAATTTCAGGGTTTGAAAAAGTAGAAGTGACACTTGGTAAAGATAATGGATATTATGTACAAATATTTTCGAGTGAATTAAATGATAAAGACAAAATTTTAGCAGATTCCACAGGTGAAACCGTTATGCCAAATGTAGAAGACGCAGAAGGTGAAATGCAAGCAGGTGGTATGCAGATACCAGGTGTAACTTCTGGTGCGGGCGGAGCTTCTGGTATGGGCGGAGCCATGGGTGGACGTGGTAACTAGCCATGGAGAAAGTAATTGAACTTAAAAATATCACGAAGAGTTATTTCATTGGTAAGCCAAACGAATTAGAGGTGTTACATGGGATTGACCTCACTATCAACAAAGGAGAATTTGTAGCGATTGTTGGAGAAAGTGGTTCAGGAAAAAGTACATTAATGAATATCATTGGCGTATTAGACCAAGCAACAACAGGTGAATATTATTTGGATGATACAAATATAAAAGATTTAACAGAAGATAAAAAAGCAGCGATTCGCAATAAAAAAATAGGCTTCGTTTTTCAAAATTTTAACTTGATTAACAGATCAAATGTATTGAAGAATGTAGAGCTTCCTATGGTTTATGCAAGAATTCCATCAAATCAAAGAAAAAAAAGAGCTTATGAGCTCCTTGAAAAAGTAAATATGTCAAGCAGAGTTACTCATCTACCCAATGAATTATCTGGTGGACAAAAACAACGTGTTTCAATTGCTAGAGCACTTAGTAATTCTCCTTCAATAATTTTAGCAGATGAGCCTACTGGAGCTTTGGATTCTGAAACTTCTGAACAAGTTATGAATTTATTTCACACACTTCATAAGGAAGAAAAATGTACAATTGTACTAATTACTCATAGTCCAGAATTAGCCGCACAATGTCAAAGAATTGTAACATTAAAAGATGGACATATAATTTCTGATAAGAAGGGAGAAAAACATGCTTGATAATATTCTTTTAGCTCTTCAAGCTTTAAAAAACAATAAAATGCGTTCCCTTCTTACAATGCTAGGGATAATCATTGGTATTTCTTCTGTTATTACGATTACAACAGTTGGAGATTCCTTAACTGCATCAGTCAACAGCACGATGGAAGATGCTGGTGCGAATAGCGTAAGTGTAAGTATACGATCTAAAGAAGAGGATCAAAATAGACTCTTTTCTTCACAATCCATTCAAGAAAGTGATTATATTTCTGATGAGATGATAGAAGATTTTTATGAAGTATTTGATGATGAAGTTGATTTTGTATCTCTTAGTGAAAATGTCAATAATTTATCAATGAAAGCAAATGATGAAGTATTGTCATTATCAGGTACTGGAATAAATTATGATTATCAAAATGATTCGAGTTTTAATATAGTAAATGGAATGAAGTTTTCACAAGCTGACATTGAAAATGGATCCAATGTAGTCATTATTGAGGAAGACCTTGCGGAACTCTTATTTTCAGGAGCAGATCCTATTGGACAAAAAATCAATATATATAGTCAAACTAGCATTGAGTATTTCTATGTTGTTGGTGTGAGTGAAAGCCAAGATGACAGCATGATGGCAGCATTTTCTAATACAGAAACATACGATGTGTTCTTGCCGATTAGTAAAGCAAAAGAAATGACAAATGCTCAAGCAGGATACAGTTCAATCTCTGTTTCGTTTAATCAAGGCGTGGATATGAACTTAATGCAAACTCATACAGAAGAATATTTTCAAAGTTATTATGTGAATAATGATTACTATACAGCAAGTGTTGGCAGTATCAGTAATATGTTTGAAAGTATGACTGAACTTCTGGAAACAGTGGAATTAGGTATTGCAGCAATTGCAGCCATTTCACTTCTAGTCGGAGGAATTGGCGTTATGAATATTATGCTGGTATCAATTACAGAAAGAACACGTGAAATTGGTACAAGAAAAGCATTAGGAGCACCTAAAAATGACATTATGCTTCAGTTTGTAACAGAAGCAGTTATTATTTGTATGATTGGTGGAATCATTGGAGCAATACTGGGTATATCCTTAGGTATGTTCGCCGCTGAATTAATGGGATTCCCTGGTGTTCCAAGTGTTATTGCGATAGTAGTATCAGTAGCTTTTTCAATGGTAGTGGGACTATTCTTCGGGTATTATCCTGCAAGTAAAGCTGCTAAGCTAGATCCAATTGAAGCATTAAGATATGAATAAAAAATTGAAATTGAGCAGAAGTAGTTTATACTTAAAGTAAAGGTGATTATATGAGATTATTATTATGTGAGGATGAAGTAGAATTATCTAATGCATTAGTGGCTGTGCTAAGACATAACAATTATTCAGTAGATGCAGTATATGATGGTCAAGAAGCGCTGGACTATATTGAAGCGTCAAACTACGATGCGGTAATATTGGATATAATGATGCCTAAACTTGATGGTCTTACTGTGTTAAAAAGAGTACGTGAACGAAAAAATCGCATACCAATTATCATGTTGACAGCGAAATCTCAGGTCGATGATAAAGTGTTAGGGCTTGATTATGGAGCGAATGATTATTTAGCAAAACCGTTTGAAATGAAAGAATTATTAGCGAGAATTCGAGCAATGACACGTGAACAAACAGATACCACAAGTTCAATTTTAACGATTGGAAACGTTACTTTAAATCGTGCAACTTTTGAATTAAAGTCAAATAAAGGTTCCTTTAAATTAGCAAGTAAAGAATTTCAGATGTTGGAGATGTTGATGGTTAATCCATCGCATCTCATCACTACAGAGCGTTTTATGGAGAAAATATGGGGTTTTGATAGTGAAGTAGAAATCAGTGTAGTATGGGTGTATATATCGTACTTAAGAAAAAAATTAGTTGCTCTAGATGCAGACATAATTATTAAAGTTGTTAGAAATGCAGGGTATTCACTGGAGGTAAAATAATGGAAAAAAGTTTGCGTAGAAAATTTATCTCTATTTGTGTGATTTCAACCTTTATTGTTGTAACATCTTTAGCCTTTATTATTAACTATCACATTTATGATATGGTAGAAAATAGTGCAGATGAAGCAATACAAATCATCGAAGAAAATGGTGGGGAATTTCCTAGAATTAATGTTTCTCAAACAATTAAAAATGAACTTAATTTCACACCTGAAAGTCCATATACAACCCGGTATTTTGTCGTTGATGTCGATGAAAACAATCAAGTGTTAAGTGTAAATACAAGCAGTATTGTAAGAATTAATCCGGATACAGCAATTGAATATGTAAATAGTATCTTATCAGATACTAATTCAGAAAGAATATTAGATCGCTTCAAATATGAAGTTTTCGAAAAGGATTATGGTAAACAAATTATTTTTGTAGATATTAGTTCAGGTTTGATGATTTTAAATACTGTTTTTACTGCAAGTGTTGGATTAAGTGGGATTATTTTGTTTTTGGTTTTTGTTGTTTCTACGTGGACATCAAAGATTGCGATCAAACCGATTGTTGATGCTTATGATAAACAAAAACAATTTATTACTGATGTAAGCCATGAACTCAAAACACCATTAGCAATTATTAAAGCAAATACAGAAGTTATGGAATTAACATCCCCACAAAATCAGTGGACACAAAGTACTCATCACCAAATCGGAAGATTAACAGAATTGGTTAACCATTTAGTGTCTTTAGCAAAAATTGATGAAGGGGATAAAAAAATATCAAAAAGCAATTTTTCATTATCTGAAGCAATAGAAGAAACAGTTGGAAGTTTCTTTACTGTTGTAGAAAGTCAAAATAAAAAGTTGAATGCGCATATTGAAAAAAATATATTTTTTACAGGTGATGAACAATCACTAAGGATGATGACATCAACATTACTTGAAAACGCATTGAAATATTCTGTAGAAAAAAGTGAAATTGTTGTTTCATTATATAAGAAAAACAATAAAATTTTTCTTGATGTGACTAACGAAGCGCAAGGACTTAAAAAAGAAAATTATGATATGTGGTTTGAACGGTTTTATCGAGGGGATACGTCTAGAAATAGCAAGAATGGTGGTTTTGGAATAGGTCTATCTATTGCAAAAGCAGCAGTACTGTTTAATGGCGGAACGATTAGTGCAAAAAGTGAGGATGGAAGAAAAGTTACAGTAAAAGTAAGATTATAATCTAAGGAGGAGTATAGTGTACAGTAAGAAAAAAAACTTTTATGAAAATTATTATCCTAACATCATACAAGCCCAAGAAATGACGATCAAGAAACTATTTGCAATCAAAGAAGAAGATGATGTCATAGAACATATTTATACGAGAATTAAAAGTGCTGAAAGTACGAAACAAAAATTATGCAAGCTAAATTTTGAGGTGTCTGCTATTTCGTCGATAACTAAGATTACAGATGTCGTAGGAATACGCGTTATCTGTAAATTTATTGATGACATCGATGTAATCATAGATAAAATCACAAAAAATAGTTTTTTTAAGGTGTTAGCTAGAAGAGATTATATTAACTCTCCTAAGCCAAATGGATATCGAAGTTATCACATTATTGTAGAAGTATCAACGGATGATCAAATTAAAGTTCCAGTTGAAATACAAATTAGAACGATTTCTCAAGATGCTTGGGCTAGTTTAGAACATAAAATGAAATATAAGCATGAAATCAAAGAAAAAAAAGTAATTGAACAAGAATTAAAAAGATGTGCAGATGAGCTTGCAGCAACTGATATGAGTATGCAAACCATCAAAGACTTGATTGAAGGAAAATTAGGGTGATGTTGTGTCACCTTTTTAATTTAAAAAAGCGTTCAAGATTTATTTTGAACGCTTTCTGAATTAAGAAAATCATTAAGTTTTCGATGAATAATTGAAACAGGAAATCCCATGATAGAGAAGAAATCTCCATGTATTTCTTTAACGAATAACCTGCCTAATCCTTGTATTGCATAAGAACCAGCTTTATCCATCGGTTCATTTGTATCAATATAGTCGTCGATTTCTTTTTCTGATAATTCATAAACGACAACATCACTGCTATGATAAAACGTCTCACATTGATTATTGGATAATAAGCAAACACCAGTGATTACCTGATGAGTAGTCCCACTAAGGGTTTTTAACATATCTTTTGCGTTTTGCCTATCAATTGGTTTTCCTAATGCTTGATTGTTATGGACAACAAGCGTATCGGCACCAATAACAACACTATCGGGGTGAAAGTCAAGGACAGCTTGTGCTTTTTGCTGTGCCAACCGCATGATTTCGGTTTCAATTTTTAAATCAGGATTTATTGTTTCATCAACATCTGCACTATGTATTTCAAATGGAATATTTAAACATTCCATTAGTTCAATTCTTCGTGGTGATTTGCTTGCTAAAATGATTTTTTTCATTTAAGATTCTCCTTGTTTTTCTCAAAAATAAACTTCATACCTTGATAAGCTAGCTCAGGAATATATTTATCAATGCATTTAGTATGCGGGATTATGATTCTTCCTAGTCCACCGGTGGCGATAACTAATATATCTGCATTTAGTTGTTCTTTCATTTTTTTAACTATGTATTCAACTTGTCCGATATAACCGTAAACAAGGCCTGCTTGCATTCCATCAATTGTATTTTTTGCAAGAATTGATTTCGGTTTTTTAATTTCAATATCAGGTAGTTTTGCTGCTTGAGTAATTAATGCTTGAGCAGCAATTTCTATTCCAGGAGTAATTATTGTATATTCAAATACGCCATCTTTGGAAATAAAATCAAATGTGGTAGCTGTACCAAAATCAATAATTAAGCAAGCCTGCTTGTATTGATGATAGGCAGCAGCAACATTAACGATTCGGTCGGCTCCAACCTCTTTTGGATTTTCTGTGTGTATTTTTATTCCGGTTTTAATTCCTGGCCCAATAATTAGTGGTTCAACTTCAAAATATTTTTTTATCGCATTGTTAAGTGAGTGCATTAGTTTTGGTACAACACTAGAAATAATGACATCTTTTACATCATTCGGGTTCAATTTTTTTGTAATAAGCATATTACAAAGTGTTAAACCAAATTCATCAGATGTTCTTTGGTTCTTTGTGGTTAAACGAAAACTGCCAATTAAGTCATCTTCTTTAAAAACACCTACAGTTATATTCGTATTTCCAACATCAATAGTTAAAAGCATGGCCTACTCCTTTTCTATTAGCTTTAAAATTTCATTAGATAGATCTTCCTTACTCATAAGATTAAACTCAATTGTTTTCTCTTTAGTAAGTATTGTTGCGATATTTGTATCGCCTGCAAATCCAGAGCCAGTTTGTATTAATGAATTGGCTACAATCATATCAACACTTTTATTAATTAATTTTGATTTAGCATTTTCAATCAAGTTTTCAGTTTCCATTGCAAATCCACATAAGAATTGATTAGGAAGTTTATTTTCAGCTAACCATTTTAAGATGTCTTGTGTTTTAGCAAGTTTTAGATTCAATGAATTGTCACTTTTTTTGATTTTTTGTTGACTATAGTTCTCGGGAGAATAATCAGCTACTGCTGCTGATTTTATAATAATGTCAGCATTACTGTAGTTTTGTTTAACAGCTTCAAACATTTCTTGCGCACTTTTTACATGGATAGTATTTACATCAAATAAGTCAGGAATCTCAGTTAATCCAGTGATTAAAGTTACATTTGCTCCATTTGCTTTTGCTTGTTTTGCTAAAGCAAAACCCATTTTACCTGTAGAATGATTACGGATATATCGTATGGGATCAATTGCTTCAAGTGTTGATCCAGCAGTGATTAAAATATTTTTCCCATGGAGTGTTTTTTCTTGGGTTAATGCATAGTCAATTGCATTTTCAATGTGGTATAAATCAGCAAGTCGACCCTTGCCAATGTCCCCACACGCTAAATATCCACTATCACTTTCAACCAAATGATAACCGAGTTCTTTGCATCGTTTTAAGTTGTTTTGTGTAACTTCATTTTCTAGCATTCCAGTGTTCATAGCTGGACAAATTATTTTAGGACACAAACACGCCATGAATGTTGTTGTTAACATGTCGTCTGCTATGCCATGCACAATTTTTGCGATAACATTAGCAGTTGCTGGTACAACTGCGAATACGTCTGCTTTTTTTGCCAATGAAACATGTTGTACGCTGTATTCAAAACTTCGATCAAATGTTTCTATGCTAACCCGATTAGAAGAAAGTGTTTCAAAAGTTAAAGGACTAATAAATTCTGTAGCATTTTTAGTCATGATAACATGTACTTCATGACCTTTCTTTTTAAGTGAACTGACAAGAGTTGCGGCTTTGTAGGCTGCGATACCTCCAGTGACACCGATAATTATACATTTTCTATTCATAGTTTATCTCCTCCTTTACTAATTGGAAGAAGCAACCTTGCAACAACAACTGTTGAACATGCAGCTAAAATTGCTTCTGCAATTCCATTTGTAGCAATGATTCCTAGTATGAGCATAAATACTAAATCTGCGCTGATATTATTCGCAAGTGCATAAGGTTCTTTAAAGAAAATGATTATACCGCCCAAAACTAGTACTGTATGAAGAAATGTGTTAGAGATGGCCACGGTGGAAAGTAATATATTTTTATTTGATATTTTGTTTTTTAATAGTTCGTATAGTAGACCACTCATGAATCCAAGTAAAATTCTAGGTACAAAAACGATGAGTAGACTTGAAAAATTTCCTGATACATTAGCAATTGTAATGAAAGGAGAAAAGATAAATGAGGTTGCTGTAGGTTGTAGTGTGTTGATTATTAAACTACAAAGTCCAAAAACGAACCCCACTGTTGCTCCTTCTTTTTTTCCTAGTAAGACTCCTGCTAAAATAACAGGGATATGAAGTGTCGTAGCTCTTATAGGACCTATTAGAATAAATCCAAGTGGAGTCAATAGAAATATGACTTCCAATGCAATAAATAAAGAGAGTAATACCAGTGTATATGTTTTTTTTGATTTCATAATTGTTTTCCTCCTACTATAATTCCCAATGGGATATCATGTATAACAAAAATCAAAGGCATTTTTTATGATACAGTGCTAGTGTACTGTTCAACAATGCAAAATTATTATACCATATTGGATAATATTTCAATGATAAAGTCATCTTTTATTCTAATAATAATCATATATTTGGAGGATGTATGATAAAAACACTAATTTTCTTACTTATCATTTTGAGTGGTTGTCAACAAGAAACAATTACAGTTAATGAGATATGGGATGATATCCCAGGAATAAACTACAGTAATCGCGATGTCGATTTAAGTCAATTTGTGGACTTAGATACTTCGATAAAAACATGGGGGATAGGAAAAACCAGGGATGAAAAAAACCAACCAGTTGATTGCGTTAATGCAAATGAGTTATATGGGCAATATGATGCTACATTTGTACGTGAGGCAAACAATGAAATGTTTTTGACATTTGATAGTGGCTATGAAAATGGAAACACTGCTTTAATTTTAGATGTTTTAAAGCAGAAAGAAGTAAGCGCAGTATTTTTTTTAACGGCACAATATGTAATAGAAAATGAAGACCTAGTTAAAAGAATGATTGATGAAGGTCATGTGATAGGAAACCATACCTATCATCATTCCAGCTTACCTATAATAAGTGATACGAAGCTAGTGGAAGAAATTATGGATATGGATGATTTAATGATTGAAAAATTTCAATATAAAATGAAATATGTTCGACCTCCACGTGGAGAATATAGTGAGAAATCCTTGGCTATCTTACAGGCTTTAGGGTATGAAACACTTTTTTGGTCATTTGGTTATTATGATTTTAACGTGAATGATCAACCAGGTATAAGTGCAAGTCTTCAAAAATGTTTGGATGGTGCCCATCCAGGAGCAATTTATTTATTTCATAGTGCATCTGAGACAAATGCGATTATTATGAATGACTTTATTGATGGGCTTAGAGATTTAAACTATAAAATAAGTGATTTGAATGAATTTAATTGAGTAAAATTAGCGCTTGACTTATAATAATATCAAGGAGAATAAAACTATGAAATTTTTAGTTGTTTCTGATATTCATGGATCTAGTGATCATGCGCAAAAATGCGTGAATTTATATTATGACTTAAAAGTGGATAGATTATTACTTTTAGGTGATTTACTATATCATGGACCGCGAAATAAAATTAGTGATGACTATAATCCTGCAAAAGTAGCAGAAATTCTTAATGGAATCCATGATAAGGTTATTGCAGTGAGAGGGAACTGTGATAGTGAAGTAGATCAAATGATGTTAAAGTTTCCTATCTTGCAAGAGAGTGTTTTCATTATTAATGAAGGGGTAAATGTTTTCGCCAGTCATGGACATATTTATCATCCCGATAAATTACCATTAATGAGCGAAAATGATGTTTTTATTTACGGACATGTTCATGTACCGATTGCTAAAAAAGAGAATGGCAAATTTATATTGAATCCTGGAAGCATAACATTTCCAAAGGAAAATAATCCTAATAGTTATGCAGTTCTTGATGAAAATGGATTTATAATATATGATTTAAATAATAAAATAATTAAAAGCATTGAGTTTTAATTGCAACAATAAATAGATTGGGTGTGATGGTTTGTTAGCACAAAGAATAAAAGAACTTCGTAAAGCATCAAATATGACACAAGAAGATTTAGCGCTAAAAGTAGGTGCGAAGCGAAAACAAGCTGTATCAAATTGGGAAAAAGGCAGTGCAATACCGACATTGACAAGTGCAGTTAAGTTAGCTGAAATTTTTGGTGTGTCGTTAGACTACTTGGTTGGAAAAGAAAATAATTTATTGGTAAATGTATCTTCTTTACCCAATGAGTTGGCAGAGATAGTTAGAAATACTGCTAAGCAATTAGAAAGTTATTCAAATAAGAAAGATTAATGTAGAGGCAGTTGTATGCTGCTTTTTAATTTGTTAATACGAAGTACAATGATTGTGCTATAATTAAAATCAAGGAGTGATAACTATGAACAAAGAACCAGTTTTAGTAATTTTGGCAGCAGGAATGGGTAGCCGCTACGGTGGATTAAAACAAATTGATACTGTTGGAAATAATAACGAAACCATCATTGATTTTTCTATTTATGATGCGATTCGTGCAGGATTTAAAAAGTTAGTTTTAATCATTCGTAAAGAACATGAAGAAGCATTTAAAAAAAGTCTGACAAATAAACTTGAAGGCAAAATAGATGTTGTATTTGCTTATCAAGACTTATATGATGTTCCAGAAGGAATTGTTGTACCAGAAGGCAGAGAAAAACCATGGGGAACAACACATGCCTTATTAGCATGTAAAAATGTTGTCGATGCACCATTTATGATTTGTAATGCTGATGACTTCTATGGTGCGAGCTCATTTAAAACAATGTATGATTTTTTAAAAAATGAAGCTAACGATTCAAATTATGGTATGGTTGGATATATTTTAGAAAATACATTAACTGATAATGGCACTGTAACTCGAGGTGTTTGTGAGCAAGTTAATGGTTACTTAACTGCTATTAGCGAGATTCAGAAAATTAGAAAAAGCAGTGATGGCGCTGAATATGAGGTCAATGATCTTTGGGTAAAAGCAAAAGATCACACACTTGCTTCAATGAATTATTGGGGCTTCACACCAAAAATATTTGAAGAATGTGAAGAAATATTTTCTTCATTCATCCGCTTAGCAATTGAGAGTAATCCTATGAAGTGTGAACATGTTATTCCTACTGCAGTTGGAGATTTAGTTAAGGATAAAAAAATCAATGTTAAAGTTATGTCGAGTGATGATAAATGGTTTGGTGTAACATATAAAGAAGATAAGCCGAGTGTTGTAGCAAGCATTCAAGCATACAAAGATCAAGGCTTATATCCGTTTGACTTATGGAAATAAAAAAAGAGGGAATCCTCTTTTTCTTTTGTTTAAAATAATTGATTAAATATATCAGCGCCACCAATGATTGTTCCAATAGTACTAAATACATTTGCGAATATGACAACTAATAAAATATGTGTGATTTTATTTTTGAAAAACCCTTTGAATGAACTGACATCATTGCTTAGATTTTCAAAATCTTTTACTTGTGGTTTTCTTAAATATAACTCACTTAAACCAGCAAACCATCCAGCTGCTAGAAATGGGTTAAGTGATGTAATGGGTGCTGCGATAAAAGCAACAAGAACACTGATTATATGTCCATTCGATAAAAGAACACCGATTGCTGATAAAGTGCCATTCCATAATATCCATGAAATAATTTGATTAAAACCGGTTTGTGTCGATTGTGTAAACCCGTATAAAATGATGCTCACTATGATTAAAGGAATAATCCAACCGCTAAACTTACTGAATGTTGATTTAGGTGGAATGGTAGAAATTTCATCAATATCAATTGATTTGAGAATTTCTTCTTTAATTCCTGGAACATGTGCTGCACCTACAACGGCAACAATTTTCTTGCCTTTTGCATGTCGTATATGATGAGCTAAGTATTGATCTCGCTCATGAATTAAAACCTGTGCAACAACGGGGAATTCTTCTTGAACCTCTTTTAATGCAATATCTAGCAATTCCGATTGTTTAAGGTTTTCAATCTCTTCTTCAGAAACTTCATCATCATTAAATATCCCTGAAATAATTGTGACTAATAATTTCAATTTTTGAAAAAGTGAGTGTTTTCTCCAGATTCTTGAAAATGTTGTTTGGATATTTCTATCTACTAATTCAAGTTGTATGTTTGCTTCTTCTGCACTTTTAATTGCTTGAAGCATTTCTTGTCCTGCAGATGTATTCATTTTTGAAGCCATTCTTTTTTGATAAGAAGATAAAATAATATTTATAAGTAATGATCCAACTTTTTTCTTTTTAATGACATCTATAATGTCAGTTTCAGACCATTTTTTAGGATTTTTTAATCCGTGAAAACGTTCTTTATCAAGTTCTATACATATACAATCAGGCTCAATTTCTTGTATGATTTCTTTTACTTCGTCTGCAGAACGTTGTGAAACATGTGCGGTTCCGACAAGATATATTTCTTTGTTGTCAATAAATAGAGTGGTGATGTTGTTTTGCATAATGAATCCTCTTTTCTATGCTATTGTACATCATCAGACTTAAAATGACTAGACAATCACCTAAAATATAAATTAATTAAAACAAAAGATAATAATTTGCTGTTTTTTGAATAAGCTACTAGTAAATGGAAAATAGTAAAAGAAGGAGGAAAAAACAATGTTCAAAATAATGAATTCTTTAATGTTAATCACAGTTATTATTTTAGGTGTAGGTGTCTTTACAAATGTTTCAAACAATAAAAAACCAGAAAATGAAGTAAGTGTCAATGCTCCGATTGAAGAAGTGACTGAAAGCTTGATGCTATCATCTATTCAGCTAAATGAATTGGCTTCTAGTTTTTTAGGAAGCAGTGTTAATGGTTTAACAGTGGGTATTAACAGTGATGATAATCTTGAATTATCATTTGTAATAGATGCAAAATTATTCGAATTAATGAAAGTTGAAGGGGATTTTTTGTTAGAGATGTTTAACGATAAAGTTGTAAGTTGCGTGATGTCAGTAAATGATGATTTAGCTATTGATACTTGTATGATTGATGGATTAGAAATACCAAGTAATTTGTACGATAGTCAGTATACGGGAATAAAAGAGGCATTAGAAAAAACACTAGAAAATTTAGGGATTGATGATATTGAAATTTCATCCCAAGCTTTGAAACTAAAAGGTGATATTTCTAGCATAATGGAAAAACTAATTAAATAAGGGTTAGAGGGTTTATCGTATTTTAAAGCTGTGTTATAATAACTAGCATAGAGGAGGTACTGCAATGTATTTTAGTCAAACATGGCAGGAAATATTTAACTGGACACGGGCTTTTGCCGATGTAATTATTGTTTGGTTTATATTGTACTATGCTATAAAAGTTGTGCGTAATAATTCACGTACAATTCAAATATTTAAAGGTATTGTTTTAATTTTAATTGTAAATTGGCTTGCAAATTTCTTAGGGTTATCAACAATCAGCTGGTTAGCTGGAATGTTTGTGTCCTATGGTTTTTTAGCTATAATTGTAATTTTTCAACCTGAAATCAGGGGATTACTTGAAAAGCTTGGGAAAAGCAATGTGCTTTCAAAGTTGTCTACTTTGTCAGGTAATGAAAAAGAAAAATTGGTCGATGAAATTGAAAAAGCTGTAGTAATTTTATCTCAAGAACAAACAGGTGCATTAATAACATTGGAACAAGGACAATCACTTACTGATTATATCAGTACAGGAACTCCAATGAATTCTTTAGTTACTGCAGAACTTTTAACAACTATATTTGTTCCATATACTCCACTACATGACGGTGCAGTCATTATTCAAGGGGATAGATTGGCATGTGCAAGTGCTTATTTTCCGCCTACAAATTTAGAGCTTCCTAATAAATATGGTGCACGTCATCGTGCAGCGATTGGTATTAGTGAAATTACAGATTCAATCACTATTGTTATTTCAGAAGAAACTGGTAGTATTTCTATTTCTGAGGGTGGTAAAATTCGTAAAGTAAGCGTAAGTGAAATGAAGAAGTATTTACTTCGTGTTTTATGTAATCAAGAAATTGAAGTTAAAAAAGAAAAGAAGAATAGCATTGACAGAAAAGCGTTTTATGTTGTTGATGAACCTGTAGAGGTTGTTAATAAAGAAGATGCTCAACCAACGATGAAAGAAGAGCGTGTTGGATTGTTTGGAAGATTGGCTGTAAGACGTCAAAGTGTAGTTGAAAAAGATGAATTGAGTGAGGATTCAATAGAAATTAAGATTCCAAAAAATAAAAACAAGAGAAAAGGATTCTTATCAAAAAACAAAAAAGATACAACGCTAGAAGAAAAAATTGAAGAAACTACTGAAGTTATGTTGAATGAAAACAACGATGATGAAGGAAACAATTCAGTTGAAAATATTGAAGTTATCGAAACTAAAATAGTTGAAGATAAAGTTGAAAATACAGTTAAGCCTTATGAAGAAGTTGAGGTTTTAGAAGAAAATAATTCAGTGCATTCTAATAAAGACGCAGTTGAAGATATTGATAATATTTATAATGCTATTTTAGAAAACAATAAAATTGATATTGATTCAAATAATCATGAGGCAGAAGAAGCACTTGAAATCATCGTTCCTGAAAACAACGACAATTCTGACAACAAAGTGATGGAAACCCCATTCGAAAATGAAGAAAAAGGGGGTAAAATGTAATGGTAAAAAGAAAAAATCAAGAAGAAAACAATAAAGTTGAATTAGCGAAAAAGATTGCAAAACAAAGCCAGAAAGTCTCTAAAACTTATGAAAGTTTCGAGATATCAGCACTAAGAATTATGAGAATGTTTTCATCGGCGATTGATCGTTTTATGTTTAATCCACGATACAGTGTTCTAGTTTCTCTATTTTTAGCATTAATATGTTATATGACAGTGAATATGGGAGACTCTTCTACATTATTCAATTCGTCTGCAACAAGTAGCTATACATTTTATGATGTTCCGATAGTTGTTGACTATAACTCAGATAAGTGGGAAATATCAGGGTTACCTGAAAAATGTGAAGTTGTTATTATTGGAGATCAATCTACAATAACTACGCAACAAAATTCATCAGGTTATCAAGTTATTGCGAATTTAACTAATTTATCAGCTGGAACGCATACAGTAAATTTAACTGCTGATCGTTTCATTAATGGTTTGGATGTTAAGATAGATCCTACAAATGTAACTGTTACTATCAAAGAAAAAGTAACTCAAAATTTTGATATTAGTTATGACTACATCAATACTGATGAAATGGATAGCATATATGCATTAAGTACACCTGAATTTGAAATGACTAAAGTTGCTGTAAGAGCATCACAAGAAAAACTTGATACAGTAGCATTTATAAAAGCATTGATTGATGTTTCAGGAGTTACTGAAGACTTTACAACTGATGCTGTGTTAGTTGCATATGATCAAAATGGTAACATTGTTGATGCGGATATTAAACCTGAAACAGTTGAGGCAAAAATTCAAGTATCATCACCAAGTAAGCAAGTTCCAATTGTTATTGAGCCACAAGGAGAAGTTCCTAACAACATGGCAATTGAATCGATAGGGCAAGATCATAATTCTGTGATTGTTTATGCTCCAAATACAGTGTTAAATACTATAAGCAGTGTAAATGTTAGTTTTGATGCATCTCAATTAACAAGTGATCAACGTCTATACAAAGGGATTAATATGCCTACAGGAGTAAAAGAATTAAGTGTTACTCGTGTTAATATGGATATTAAACTTGCAGAAGCTGTTACAAAAGTAATCGAAGATGTACCTATCTATTATCAAAATAACGATCAAGGTTATTTAGCTACATTCCAACAATACACGGTGGATGTAGAAGTTAGAGGTACACAAACTAATATTGATAAAGTGACAGCAGAAAATATCAATGTATACTTAGATTTTGCAGATTTGAGTGTCGGAGAACATGAAATTCCGGTACAAATTACACCTAGAAATGATTTGTTGGTAACGTTTGTTCCGCTTTCTTCAACAATCAATGCAACTATTATCAGTGAAGAAGATGTTGAAAATGAAAATTCAGATGATACAACGCAAGAAGGAGATAGCTAGTTAATGGGTAAATATTTTGGTACAGATGGAGTGCGTGGGAAGGCAAACGTAACATTAAATGTTGAACGTGCGTTTCAAATAGGACAAGCATTAGGATATTTGCATAGCAGTGATAAAAAAGCTAAAATCATTGTTGGAAAAGATACAAGACTTTCTGGAAGTATGTTTGAATGTGCAATTGCAGCAGGTGCTACAAGTACAGGAGCGGATGTATACCTTTTAGGAACATGCCCTACTCCATCTGTTGCTTATTTGACAATATCTGGTGGATTTGACTGTGGTGTAATGATTTCAGCAAGTCACAACCCTTATTACGATAACGGGATTAAGGTTTTTAATAAGAATGGTGAAAAACTAGATGCAATTACTGAAGAAAGAATTGAAGATTACATTGATAATAAGTATGAAATTGATTTAAAGAATGATGTATTAATTGGGCAAGTTATTGATTTTAAAGAAGGGCTTGATGATTATTTAGCACATATTGCTTCTTTATTTAAGACTGATTTTAGTGGTTTAAAAGTGGTAGTGGATTGCGCTAATGGTAGCTCTGTAACAACTGCAGAAAAGCTCCTAACTAAATTAAATGCTGAGTGCACAGTAATACACAATGAACCAAATGGGTTAAACATCAATGCTAATTGTGGGTCTACTCACCCTGACAGTTTACAAAAAGTAATGAAAAACGGAGATTTCGATTTAGGGATTGCATTTGATGGAGATGCGGATCGATGTATTGCAGTGAACAAAAATGGTGATTTACTTGATGGAGATTACATTCTTTATATTTGTGGTAGATATTTAAAATCAATTAATCAACTTGCGAATAATACAATTGTTTCTACTGTAATGGCAAATTTGGGATTTTTCATCGCAATGAAAGAAAACAACATTGAATCAATTTCTACACAAGTTGGAGATAAATATGTTTATGAATGCATGGTCAATGATGGGCATGTTTTAGGTGGAGAACAATCCGGGCATATTATATTCAAGAATCATGCCACTACAGGTGATGGGTTATTGACTGCTTGTAAATTACTTGAAATTATGAAATTAACAAATAAATCTATCGAGGAATTAAGTGAAGGATTAAGTATCTTTCCTCAGCTATTAGTTAATGTAAAAGTTGAGAATAAAGAAGCTGTATTAAATGATGAAAGAATACTTGCAGAAATCAAAAAAGTTTCAGAAGAATTAAATGATGAAGGTCGTATTTTAGTTCGCCCATCAGGAACTGAACCATTAATACGTGTTATGGTTGAGGCAAAAACAGATGAATTATGCAATAAGTATGTTTACAGAATCGTTGATTTGATGAAATAAAAAAGGCCGCACTACTCTCTTATGCAAGAGCAGTGCGGTTTTAGATAAGTTAGTGGTACTTTGAATGTGTTTGGAGTATAATAGTTAATGATTAAGGGGTTGATAAAGTGAAAATCAAAGTGGCTGTGTTGTTTGGCGGAGATTCTGTTGAGCATGAAGTAAGTATCATTTCGGCTATACAAGCAATGAATGCATGCAATCAAGAAAAATATGATGTTGTTCCATTGTATATATCAAAAGATAGGGAGTTTTATGCATTTAAAGAAATACCAACTGCAGATCAATTTAGTTCTTTTGAAAATATAATGAAAGCGCAACAAAAAGTAACACTTGTTAAAGATAAAAACAAGGTTATTTTGAAACCTGAAAAAAAGTCTTTGTTTCAAAGTGAGCCCATCACTATTGATATTGCGATTCCAGTAATGCATGGTACAAATGGAGAAGACGGTACAATTCAAGGTGTACTTGAAATGCTAAAAATTCCTTATGCTGGATGTGATGTTGTATCAGCTGCTTGTGGTCAAGATAAAGTTATGATGAAACATATTCTTGAAAACAGTGGGATACCTATCTGTCCTTGGACATGGATTTATGCACATCGCTATAACCAAGAAGAGAATGAAATATTAAATAAAATAAAAAAAATAGGCTATCCAGTCATTGTAAAACCTGCATGCCTGGGTTCTAGTATTGGGATTGAAATTGCTCATAATGATGAGGAATTAAAAGAAGCGATTAAAGAATCTTCACAGTATGATAATAAAATAGTTATTGAGGCAATGGTTGAAAATCTAAGAGAAGTTAATTGCTCGGTATTAGGTGATATCTTTGATTGTCGAGCAAGTGTACTTGAAGAAGTAGGATGTTCAGATGGTGAATTTTTAGATTATAAGGCAAAATACCTTGGTGGATCAAAGGGAAGCGCTAAGGGTGTAAAAAATGCTGGATTTAAGATGGATTCAACTAAAACAGGAGGATCCAAATCAGCAGGAATGGCCTCAACCGCTAGAATTGTACCAGCTCCTATTGATGATAAATCAACTCAAATCATTCAATCCTTAGCCGTTAAGACATTTAATGTGATTGGGGCTAGTGGAGTTTGTAGAATAGATTTTATGATTAATGATCATACTGGTAAAATTTATGTGAATGAAATCAATACTATTCCTGGTTCTTTGGCGTTTTATCTATGGCAAGAAGAAGGAGTCGATTTTACAGCACTAATGGATAAGTTGATCAATCAAGCCATACAAAGACAAAGAAGGCGTGAAAAAATGATTACTTCTTTTGATACAAATATTTTAGAAAATTTTCATGGTTAGAAGTTGACGATTATCATTATGATAATCGTTTTTTGTTTATAAACAGTGGATAATAAGGTTGAAGATAATGAATTTTATAATTAAACTTGGAATTTAAATGGGCATTGAGATTTAAGCATCTTTTAATAGGTTTATGATATAATACAATTTGAAAAAGGGGTGTAAAGTATGAGTAACTTGTGGCTGATCATTTCGACATGGAGGATGGGAAAAGAAGGTGTACTTGAAGCTAGTAAATTATTAGAAGAAAATGGGGATAGCGGAGATGCTGTTGAAATAGCTATAAAAGAGGTAGAGAACTTTGAATACTACAAATCTGTGGGCTATGGAGGCTTACCTAATGAAGATATGGAAGTGGAACTTGATGCTGCTTATATGGATGGGAATACATTGGATTTTGGGGCAGTTGCTGCAATTCATAACTTTGCAAATCCAATAAGTATTGCTAAAAGTTTGAGTAAAGAAAAGTTAAATAATGTATTGGTGTCAAAAGGTGCAGAAAAATATGCAAGGGAAAATGGATTTGAACAAAAAAATATGCTGAGTGAAAGGGCAATGATTCACTATAAAAATAGGCAGTTTGAAAATAATAAGCAATTAAAGGCATATGATGGACATGATACTGTTGGAATGGTTTGCATAGATAAAAGAAAAAAAATTGTCTCCGCAACCAGCACAAGTGGTTTATTTATGAAAAAAAGTGGTCGAGTTGGAGATTCACCAATCATAGGATCAGGATTTTATGCAGATTCACAAATTGGGGGAGCTACGGCAACCGGGCTTGGTGAAGATATTATGAAAGGTTGTCTTTCTTATGAAATAGTTAGTTTGATGAGACAAGGTTATAATCCACAACAAGCATGCGATATAGCAATTACAGAGCTTGAAAAAAATTTGTTTTTAAAAGGAAAAAAATTAGGAGATTGTTCTGTGGTGGCTATAAACAAAAAGGGAGAATGGGGTGCATCGAGTAATACAAATAGTTTTTCATTTGTAGTTGCATCAAATTACTGTGCTCCCACAGTTTATCTATGCAAGAAAAAAAATGGGTGCACAGTACACGTAGAAGCATCCTCTACATGGTTGGATGAGTACATGAATTCAAGGATGAAAGAAATAAAGTTAAAGGAGAACGAAAATGATTGAGGTATGTTGTGGATGTGTGGAAGATTGTATTAAGGCGCAAATAGCAGGAGCAGATCGAATAGAGCTAAATAGTGCCTTAGCACTTGGTGGATTAACGCCAAGCCTAGCCAGCGTTAAATTAGCTAAAGAAGCGGTTGAAATACCTGTTATTGCAATGGTTCGTCCACGAGGATCTGGATTTTGCTATAGCGAGGTTGAAAAAAAAGTGATTTTTGAAGATGCAAAAATCCTACTAGAAGCAGGAGCTGATGGACTGGCATTTGGATTTTTAAATGCAGATAGTACACTTGATATTGAAAACACAAAAAAAATGACTGAATTAATTCATGCTTATAAAAAAGAAGCTGTCTTTCATCGAGCATTTGATTGTGCAGAAGATCCAATATTAACGATGGGCCAATTAATTGATTGTCATGTTGACCGTGTATTAACAAGTGGGCAAAAAGATTGTGCTGAACACGGTGTAAAGCTATTAAAGGAGTTAAGTGATCGATTTAGCGATAGAATAGAAATATTAGCAGGTGCTGGAATTAACCATGTCAATGCATCAGCAATTATGACTGATGCCAATATTACTCAAGTTCATTCATCATGTAAAATGTGGCTAGAAGATATCACGAGTATAAAAAAAGCAGGAAGTGACATCAATCCAGAAAAGTATGATGTTTCAGATATTGAGAAAATACAAAAACTTATTGAATCGATTAAAAAATAAGCTATAATAACGAAGGAGAGGTTGAATATGAAAAATAACTTTATTAATTTAGGATTGGTTTTAATACTTTGTGTAGGATTATTTCAAATACCACAGTTTTTTGAAGATATGAAAGTAGAAACAATGATGGATAGTTTTATTATTGTAGCGAATGAAATTGAAAGTGATGAAGATTTGTTAGATAGCGAAAAATTTGAAGTATATTTTATAGATAATGGTTCACTACAAGAAGCTATTGATAATAAGACAATTAAAATTACAAATTATGCTTGCCAAGATAGTGATTTTAGCAACAAATATGAAGATTATACGCTAATAAGAGATGAAAATATTGTGACTGTAGAAGTTGATTGTAACGGAAGTATTAAAAATGCAGTGGTTGAGCTTGTGTATACAGGTGCACAATACAAAATTTCTAAAATCTCAAAGTAGCAAAAATTAAGATAACAAAATGGATTTGTTAAAAACACCACAATAAAAAGCAGTTGTGCATCATCATGATATTCATGCTATATTAAAATAGAAAGAAGGAGGACACATTAATGTCAACACCACATAATGCAGCAATTAAAGGTCAAATCGCAAAAACAGTTTTAATGCCAGGGGATCCACTACGCGCAAAATTTATTGCCGATACTTTTTTAGAAAACCCAGTGGAGTTCAATACAGTTAGAAATATGTTTGGGTATACTGGTACATATAAAGGTAAAGAAATTTCAGTGATGGGTTCAGGAATGGGGATGCCAAGCATTGGTATTTATTCTTATGAACTATATACTGTTTATGATGTAGAAAATATTATTCGAATTGGATCAGCTGGCGCTTATAAAGCTGAATTGGATTTATATCAAGTTGTACTAGGTTCTAGCGCATACAGTGAGTCTACCTATGCAAAAACAGCTTACGGTTACGAAGAAGATAACATTAAACCGACGTCGAGTTTAAATGATAAAATCAAAGCTTGTGCAAACAAATTAGCTATTCCAGTTAGTGAAGTTGTGATTCACTCATCGGATGTGTTTTATCGCGATGGTGATTATATTGATAGTTTGGTTAATGATCATAAAGTAGATTGTGTTGAAATGGAAAGTTTTGCACTGTTTGCAAATGCTAAAAGATTGAATAAAAAAGCAGCTTGTTTATTAACTATTTCAGACAACCTAATTACTCATGCAGCAACAACAGCAGAGGAAAGACAAAATAGTTTTACAAATATGATGAAGGTAGCTTTAGAAACTATTGTTGATTAATATATTAATAACTACACCTGTTTTATACGGATGTAGTTTTTTTTGAGTAGGGTAATTGTCTATACCATTTAATTGCAACTGCATAATCTAAATTAGAGGTGATAATATGATTACTGTCGTAAAGTTTGGGGGTACATCATTAAATACACGAGAAAATAGATACTTAGCAATTAATAAGATAAAAAAAGAACTGGATAAAAAAAACAAAGTGGTTGTAGTAGTTTCAGCGATGGGCAGGAAAAATGAACCCTACGCAACGAACAGTTTGTTGTCTTTTTGCGATTATCTGCCAAATCATCAAAAAGATCGACTAATTGCACAAGGGGAAATTTTAAGTAGTTTAGTATTTGAAAATCAATGTCGTGAACAAGGAATACTTGCACACGCTTGTACACCAACAGAAACTGGTTTGATTAGCGATGGTTTTTTTGGGCAAGCTAAAGTACTACAGGTAAATACAATGTGGTTGGATTTCTATTTAAAAACATTGGATGTAGTAATTGTACCTGGGTTTATTGGCCTTAGTTTAAGCGGGCACATCACAACACTTGGAAGAGGAGGTAGCGATAAAACTGCAATTCTGGTTGCAGATGCGTTAAATGTAGGTCATGTAATGATTTATACAGATGTAGATGGCATATATGATATCGATCCAAAGAAAAATACTTCTGCAAAAAAATACAAAAGCTTGAATTATAATGAATGTTTAATTCTTGTAAACCAGGGAGCCTGTGTCATGATGGTAGAAAGTGTAGAATTAGCAAAATCAAAAGGTATTACGTTTACTGTAGCCTCAACTTTTTCGATGAATGAAGGAACAAAAGTAAGTGGTAATTAATCAATAATTTTAGTATAATTAATTATATAAGGAGTAAGTGCATGAAAAAAATTGTATTCGTTAAAAATTTAAATTCTGAAGCAGATATTGAAAAAATAGAAATGGCTTTATGTGATACAAGAGCGAATTACTCAATCTCTTTAGAAAGAAAAGCAGTGGTCATCGAAGGAAACAATGATATTCAGTATGCAGTAAAAGTTGCATTAAGGGAAGTAGGGTATATTATAGAGTAGATTGTTGCTCTATTTTTTTTTAGAAGAAATTAAGAGGAAGAATCTCTTGTTGTGGATTTTTTAATATAACATTAAAAATTGAGAATCAATTATTTTGAATGAGATGCAATATTTATGAATGCACAAATTCCAAATATAAAATAGATACTATTTAATAATAAACTATAATTAACAAACAAATTTTCTAGAATATCGAAGTTAAATACTGCAAGAAAGCCGTAATTAAAGCAAGCGATGCTACTAATAACTAATGAAACCGTAAATAATTTGTTCATATTTTTCTCCTTTTTTTCTTATTATATGCATGAATTTCTATGATAAATCATAACTTTTATAACAGAAGGAAAGGTGAAGTTATGAAAAACAAAATAGCGATTGCTATAGGTGTCATTGTAGTTGCATTAATGCTGTATTTTCTGTTTAAGCCGAATTCATTAGATGAAAAAGTTTCAAAACTTTCTGAGGATTTAACGAGTTATTATTTAGAAGGTAATATGGAAATTACCAACCAGGAAGACTATAAAAACTACTTAATTACATCATCATGGATGAAAGATGGCGACAAAGAGTATTTTAAAGTGAGTATGACTGATAAATCACTAAATCAGGAACAAATCATTTTAAAAAATGATGACGGTGTATTTGTAATCACTCCATCATTAAATCAAGTATTTAAGTTTCAAGGTGAATGGCCAATGAATAGTCCAAAACCGTATTTGTTACAAACAATGTTTGATATTATTAGCGGGGAATGTGAGATTAGTAATGAAAGCGAAGGTTATTTGATTAAAGCGGATGCGAATTATCCAAGTTCTGATTCATTGGTTCGACAAGAAATTCGAATGTCATCAGATTTAAAACCGATTAGTTTGATTGCATTTAATGCAGATGAACAAATTGAATTAAAAATGGATTTCACAACTGTCAATTTTGATGAAGTATTTCCAGATGGAAGTTTTGATACTCCAAAATCAAATATCGAGACATCTTCAAGTGGGTATACAGGATTAGTTGATCTACCACTTTATCCGATGGCAGTATTTGATTCAAAACTAACATCAAGCACAGTGAGTGTAAGCGATGGAGGCGAGAGTCATGTTATGGAGTTTAGTGGTGAAAAAGAGTTCACTGTTGTGCAAAACGAAGTGGTAAACTCTAACGAGTTACAAATAAAAGAAATAGACGGAGAGCTTGTAGAAGGGCTTGGGATCATTGGCTACTATACAGGGAATAAACTGACTGTTTTATCTAGCCAAGTTGAAACGTCTGTGTATTCCCAAGATTTAACTGTAAGTGAAATGCTACAAGTGGTAGAAAGTATGCAAGTATCAGTAATGAAATAATGATAAAGCGAGGGGAAGTATATTATGCTGATTTACATGGTTCTATTGGTAGTGAACAAGGAGGCATAAGGCCTGTTGTTATAGTGCAAAATGATAAAGGCAACCGATTTTCAAAAACTTGCATTGTAGCCCCGATATCAACAAAATTAAGTAAACCACCAATACCAACCCATGTGATGATTCCATCAATTTCACTACAAAGAGTGTCAATGGTATTGTTAGAACAAATACGCACAATTGATAAACAAAGACTAGGAGCATGGATATGTAGCTTAGATAGTTTAACAATTGAGAAGATAGACATAGCGATTAAAGTAAGTTTGGGGTTAATCGATAACGAATGACAAGCTACCTAAGTGGGTAGCTTGTTTTTAATAAAAAAAATTATAAAATTATAAAAAAATACTTGCCAAGTATTTAGTGGTATGGTATTATATATAAGCGCTGAAGAAGTACTCAAGAGGCTGAAGAGGTGCCCCTGCTAAGGGTATAGGTCGCGCAAGCGGCGCGAGGGTTCAAATCCCTCCTTCTTCGCCATTATGAATATAGTGGTGTTCAAGCTAAAAATGGTCCGGTGGTGTAGTGGTTAACATGCCTCCCTGTCACGGAGGAGATCGCGGGTTCGACTCCCGTCCGGACCGCCATTTTTTTTATTTGCGGGTGTAGTTCAATGGTAGAACTTCAGCCTTCCAAGCTGACTACGTGAGTTCGATTCTCATCACCCGCTCCAATTCAATAGTTAATGGTTTACAAACTTAAATGTTTGTTTTTTTTTGCAAGTTAATGAACTTAACTCTAATTGAGACATTAAATATAATTTGATATAACTATATAAAGACGGTAAAGAAGAGATCAGGGACTATAAAAAAATGTGATAATTTATTGTTAGTGTGTTTAATTTTTATTGTAACGATTGCTACTTAACTTTTATTGGCATTTGGACATCTGCTTGAACAAAGTATTGTTAATGTTATTGTTGAATTAGCGTCAACATTAACATTTGTTGCGTTATATCTTGGCTATAGAAAATACCATCTTCGTCATATTTATACAGATAAAGAGTATAAAAAACATAAGTAGATGAATATACATTCTATATAAGCTCAATTTGTTATGCATGTATAGCAAAATAAATGGCTAATTAAAAATAAAAAAAATCGACGATAATAGTGAAAATGGAGATATAGTTTTATTAATATCAATCGAATATATTTCATAAATATCGGTGGTTAAAATGTAGTTACACCATAAAATTATGGTTTTCTTGTTGAATGATTTGTAATAAAAGAAAAAAAATACTTTGCAAATGAATTTACTGAAACTAGGTTTTTAACAATTGATTTAGTGCGTATTCTTATTAAATATACGAATATTTCAATATTTTTTTAAAAAAAATAAAATTATTAGTTATGTAACTGGTTGGTAACCGTTGTTTGTTATTATTGATAATGTATTTGCAATCATTGTTAATTCAATGAGTGTGAACATCTAAAATTAAATTATGAATTTGGAAGGGGAAAAATATGAAAGAAAGAAAGTTTGCAAAGTTAATGAGTGTGCTCTTATCAGTGTTTTTGCTGGTAATGAGTTTTACAACAACAACATTTGCTGAAGAAGTTAGTCAAGTTACATTTGATGTAGAATTCACTAACATTGGAAATGGCGAAGAATCAAAGGTAATTACATTTACTGAAAGCATTGATGAAAATGGTAATGTAACTGTATCTTACCCGTCTAGTAGCATGGCAGATGTAAACAAAGATGACCATGTATTTCTTGGTTGGAAACACAATCAAGTAACTGACGATGAAATTACAATTAGTAATCCAAAAGACGGTAAAGTCTATACTGCCAGAGCGATGTATGAAATAGAGAAAAAGGCTACTATCGAGTTTACTTTAAATTTTTTAGAATTAGGAACTGAAAAAAAGCTTGCTAATTCAGCTACTTACACGATTGATGATGACGAGACAAAAAAAGTTACTGTACCTGAAATTTCAGGCTATATTATTACAAAGTATACTGATAATGAATCAGCAGATGGTGTTATCGATGTTTCAAATGTAAAAGATTATAAGCTTACACTTAAAGATGGAAAAGCTACAGAAATAAATGTTTACTATAAAGCTGTTGATGGCTCGGATGATGAATATAAAAGATCTTCATTTACAGTAAAGTACTTTTTTGAAGATGAAACAGGTAGTTACGTTGAAAATTCAAGTCTTAGAGTGCATGGTGAAGGTGAAAATAACAAAACAATTAAACTAGATGGATACTACCTTGAAACTATTCCTACAGGATTCGAATTATCTACTAAGAAAAATAAAAATCAAGATGTAGTTCTTGTAGAAGGAACTAATAACATTGTTAAGATTCATTATGATAGAATTTCTGAAGAATTAGTACCACTTGTAATTACGCACAATTATTTAGTTGATGGTGTAGTTAAAAGAGATAATGTTGTGACTGTTTACTTAGCAGTGAACTCATTTGTTGATGCAAAAGATTATATGCTTACATCAACAGTGTTGACTAACAACTATAGTTGGCCAGTTGGACATTACACAGGCCAACTTGATAAAGAATCGATTGATTCATTGTCAGCTGAAAATAACACAATCACGATTAACTATACAAAAGAAAAAAATGGCACTTATCCATATACAGTTCAATATTTGTACAAAGAAAATGGTAACTGGGTAGAAATTGCAAACAGTTCAAAAACGGTTTATACAAATTCTTCACTAATTGTTACTGAATATGCAAAATATTTTAATGGATTTGTGCTTGATTCAAAAAAGAATTATGTAATGCAAAACGTTAGTGGTGACAATAATGTAATAACATTTAAATATACTATGGTAGATGCTATGCAACTTAGTGTTGATGTGCATTTTCCAGATGGAAGTGTTAACAACGTTAAAACAATCAAGACTCCTTCAGGTGTAGCTGTCAATGCTGAAGATTTCGTAGATTTAACATCAGCAGACTATTCAGGTTATGAATTTGATGCAAATCATCCTACTTCGTTTACACCGAATGCTGACGCTGACGTTTTCAATATTTATCTAAAAGATAAAGTTGTCATTGATGATGAAAACAACAACGATGATAGTGATGATGACAACAGTGATGA
>CAYJAJ010000001.1:50223-72278 GCA_964368495.1 uncultured Holdemania sp.
TGATGACAACAGTGATGATGACAGTGACGATGATTATATACCAGTTGTTGTAAATGCACCAGCTGCAAGTCAACCACTAGTTGTAGATCCAGTTGTTCCACCAGTTGTTGAAGATACTGAAAGTTCAGAGGATAGCTCTTCGGATGTTACTGATGAAAGTAGTCAATCATCAGAAGCTACAACACAACAAGTTATTGAAATCGATGATGAAGAAGAAACTCCATTAGTGGGGGGGAATTGGTCATTATTAAACTTTATAATTGCAGCAATGTCAGTTGTATTGGCAATTTATATGTTTTATACAAAAGAGGAAAAACAAGCTAACAAAGGAAACAATAAAAAAATAATCAATAGTTTATTTGCGATTATAAGTGTAGCATTGGCATTATTTACACAAAATATCTTGTTAAACATGGTTCTAGTAGATCAATATACTATTATGTTCTTATCAGTGCTAATTGTACAAATTGGATATAATGTATTTAGTTCTTCTATGAAAAATAAAGACACAATGACAGTGTAACTCAATACAAATTTATACTTTAAGGGTAGTTCAATTGAATTACCCTTTTATATTTAAAGTGTCTTGATTAATTGAACAGCTTTCTAATTTTATGATATACTAATGAAGTGCATTACTGGGGAGGAAACAATAATGAAAAACAAAAAATTACTTTCATTTGGTTTGTTTTTAAACATTATTTTAATAGTATTTATAGGCATTATGTATGATGTGACTTTGAATCAAAATGTGTTTGATAATAATCCTTATGCAGAATCAATTTATTTCATCGGAAGTGTAATTTTACTGCTTACAACAATAGTACTCATTGTTATGTTTTTGCATGAAGAATCTACAAAATATAATAAAATAGTATATCCGCTCGTGTCTGCGATTATAGGATCAGGAATTGCAACATTGGCATTTGTTTACTCATCGATGTATCCATTTGGTGATAACAATATTATGATGGTTGATATGTGGGGGCAATACACACCGATGTTGGCAGATTTTAAATCACTATTAACTGGAGATGGGAATTTGTTTTATACAAATCAAATTGGTTTAGGTACAGGATATTTACCACTGTTTGGTTATTATCTTGCAAGCCCTTTTAATTTGTTGTTAATATTATTTCCTATAGAGTTTTTACCACAAGCTTTTATGTTGATAACAATCCTTAAAATTGGATTTTGTGCGGCAGCATTTACATCCTGTGCACAATATTTATATAGCAAGACATCAATATCGACCATAACATGTGGCGTGATGTATTCAGGAATGTTTTTTATACTGGCCTATTCATGGTGCATTATGTGGTTGGATGCGCTAATTATGCTTCCGATTTGTGTTATGTTACTTGAAAAAATGCTGAAAACGAGAAAAATTTTAGCGTATTCAGTTGTATTAGGAATTACAGTTGCCCTTAATTTTTATATGGCATTTATCGTATGTATTTTCCTATTCCTTTATTGGTTAGTTTGGGTCTTTAAAGAAGAAAGACGAAAATCAGAAGTAATTCAGAGTTTCAAAGTGTTTATGATTGGAAGTTTAATTGGTGGTGGATTATCTGCAATTATTACAATACCTGTTATATTAGGATTACAAGGAACAAGTGCAGCAAACGATGCATTACCAATGTGGAAAAGCATGATGCCGTTGTTTAATATTCCGACACAAATGCTTTACAACTCAGAGTTAACAATTCGCTCAGGAAACTATGCAAACATAGGATGTGGAGTATTATCGATTGTAAGTGTTGCACTATATTTCACCACAAAAGATATACCAGTAAGAAGAAGAATTGTGTATGGTTGTTTATTGGCGATATTGGTTCTTAGCTTAACAATAAATCGTTTGGATTTAATTTGGCATGGGTTTCATACTCCGAATGATTTACCTTATCGATATTCATTCATTTATTCATTTGTAGTTTTACTTATTACCTGTGACCTGATGCAATATGCACATAAACTTTCACTTCATACTATAGCTAAAACTGCTGCTGTTGTGTTTGTGTGGTTAGTTATTTCAGATGTTGTTGGCGAAGAACGTTTATCTTTTTCAATGATGTTTGTTTCACTGTTTTTAATGAGTATTTATTTTGGTGCATATGCATTATGCAGTTATAAAAAACAAAGTCTTTTGATTGAGTACGTCGTTTTCTTTATCGTAGTTCTTGAAGTGCTGTCACAGTCAAGCATTCATCGTTTTCAAATGGATTCACAGGAAGGATATGGAAGTCATAGTAACTGGACATCCAATGAAAATATTGCTAGACAATCTGTAGCAGATGCTTTTAATGAATTAAGTGATGAAGCATTTTATCGAAGTGAAATCTTGCCTTTAATGACTTTTCAGGATTCAGCATTATTTGGATTTGACGGAATTTCATCATTTGCATCAACGTATTATTATACTACTACAAAAACTATGAAAAATTTAGGTTATGAATCCAATGGAATTAACAGTAGTGTTTATCGCAGTTTTATGCCTACAATTGATTCATTATTGGGTATTCAATATGTTGCACTACGTACTAATCTTGATAACTACAAAGGACTTACTAAAGTAGATGAATTTGATTTATCTCAGGATGGATGGTATATCTATGAAAATGAAACAAGTTTGTCTTTAGGGTATGTAGGAACTGAACAATTAAAAAATTATACTTCAACTAAGTATGATCCAATTGAAACACAAAATGAATTATATGCGGCATTAACTGGAATTGAAGATCAATTATTTTTATTAAATCCGCTTAAAGCTGTAGATAACGCTAGTTATAATGCAAGTGAGATAACTATAAATGAAACCTCTTTTTCTATTCCGAATAAGGGAGCATCAGCTGTAGCCTCATTTGAAGTAGAGATTGAACACCCTGGACATGTCTTTATTTATATTGATTGCGGAGCTGCAAATGATATCGTGGTTAATGGTGTCAACTCATGGAATTATCCTGAGAATCAGCCATACTTTATAGATAACAGTCATCGTGTCATAGGAGATAAGGTGACGATTGATATTACAAATGAAGGTGTTTCAGGAAATATTTATGTTGCGACCATTAATGAAGAGGTGTTCCAGTCTTCAATTAATAAAATAAGAGAAAATGAAATGACTGTTAATAAATGGGAAGATGGTTTGATTGAAGGGGAAGTAACTGCGCAGGAAGATGGTATTATTATGTTGACAATTCCATATGATAAAGGTTGGAGTATGTGGGTAGACAATAAAAAAGTTGAAGTGTTTGCGATAGATGAAGCATTTATTGGTGCCAATATTAGTGAAGGAACACATACAATTAAACTGAAATACACTCCACCAGGATTTATAATAGGATGCGCTATTTCATTGAGTTGCGCTATACTATTAGTGATTATGAATTATAAAAAAAAGATTAAATGGTTGAAAGGAAGTATCTCATGATAAAAATTGTTATGCCTGTATACAATGAAGGAAGTCAGATTTATGACAACATCAAAATTGTAGATGAGTTTTTGACAAAGGAAAATATCGAACATGGTTTTTTTCTTGTTGATGATGGAAGTCAGGACAACACTTGGCAAGAACTTATTCAAATTGTCACAAATTTTAAAAATACGGATATTATTCAACTTTCTCGTAACTTTGGTAAAGAAGCTGCACTTTGTGCAGCATTAGAAAATGTAGAAGCAGAAGCAATTATTGTGATGGATAGCGATCTTCAGCATCCGTATGAGATGATTCCTGAAATGATACGCCTTTGGAAAGAAGAAGGTGTAGATATAGTTCATGGGGTTAAAGCAGATAGAGGAAAAGAAAATTGGTTATATCGTTTTTTCGCTAAAATGTACTATAAGTTGTTTAACTCATTAACGAAATTGGAATTAAACAATGCCTCTGACTTTAAATTGTTAAACAAAAAAGCTTTACTAGGATGGCGTGAGTGCAGAGAATTTAGCACATTTTTTAGAGGTATGTCGAATTGGGTAGGATTTAAATCGGTAGAAATGCCGTTTTATGTTCAACAAAGAAAAGATGGAGAAACACGTTGGCGTTTTTCTACACTTTTAAATTTAACTGTTACATCAATCACTTCGTACACTTCAACACCGTTGATGTTGGTGCTTTTATTAGGGATAATAATGGGGGTTGGAGCATTAATTATGGTACTTCAAACATTGTATATGTATTTTAGTGGTCATGCATTATCAGGTTTTACTACAGTCATTATCTTGCAACTATTTACAGGAAGTGGCATCATGATTGGAATCTCAATCATAGGGCTGTATATTTCAAAAATATACGAAGAAGTTAAAAATAGACCGCGTTTCTTAATTCAAGAGAGAGTTCAATCAAAAAAATAAGGCAAATCAATAAATATATTAAGTCGTTAATAAGTTTCTTGAATAGTTTTGGCAATATCTTTAATTTCATCAATCAATAACTGTGGGGATACTGCAGTTATTTTATTTTTAAACTGCAAAATCCAACTAATAAGTGGTGGACTAACATTTAAAATCAACTGAATCGTAAAACTGCTTTCAGTAACTTCACTTATAAGTACATTTTGACCGAACTGATCAAATATTTCGTTTGCTAAACTTAAGTCACATTTAAGTATAACATTATGCTCCTCACTATAAATTCCCAATGATTTCTTTGTATAAGTACTTAAATCAAAATAAGTGATTTTTTCAATTGTATTTTCTATTTTAATGTGATCAATCTTATCAACTCTATAGTGTTGATAACAGTCATATTTAGTATTATAGCCAATAGTATAATATCTTTGATTTTCCCAAAGTGTTGCATAGGGAATTAATGTATATCTTTTAGCCTGTTTACGATACTTTTTTTGTTTATGAACTGTGATATCAAAATATTGAAATGTAATTTCTTTATTTTGTATTATAGCTTGTTGAATTGTATCAATATTATACAAAATTTTCTCGTTGCTTATTTTATTTTCTGGGAAATAACATTGAGATTGTAATAATTCTTGTTCATATATATTCGTGCTTGATGTAAGCTTATTAATTAATTCATGACTTTTTTTATTAGAAATAAATGTTGAAGCACAAACTGCATCAATGAGTATCTTAAGTTCAGCAACTTGAAATAAATTTTCTGATAAAAAATATCCTTGCTTCTTGTATCTTGTAAAAAGAATATCATAACCATGTTCTTTTAAGATTTCGATATCAGCATAAACAGTTTTTCTTTCAACATTTATTCCATGATTAAAACAATGCTGTATCAGCTCTTTCATGCTTAGCGGGTGTGTTTCATCAGATTTCTTTTTCAAAATATCTAAAATAAGTAAAATTCTTTTTCTGTTTTCGTTCTTCATAAAATCTCCTAACATTAGTTTATCACTGTCCGAATAAACGGACAATCAAAAAATAATATTTTGATAAACTAGTGATAGAGGTGATAACAATGACATTAAAATTTAAACTATATAGTCTTATTGCGGGGATATTGCTTATGCTTAATTTTTATTTGATGGAAAATGAAGTGATGGCACTAGGGACAATGATCATGTTAATTATAGCAAGCACACTAACATGTGATAAACTTATCTGGGAACATACATTTTTCTTAACTCTTGCTATCTTTTTATTGTATTTCATTGGGTGTATATCTTTTACTAATAACTTATTTTTTTCAAACTATTCAATAATATATTATGGAAATTGCATCGTATTTTCTAATATGATATTTATACATAATAGTTCAAGAATTCAGTGGGAATGGATTGAAAATGGATGCATGGCATTTGTTATATTGTTTTTATTAATAGGTACTACAGTCAACACTGAACAGTTCGATTCAAATTTATTTTTTATTGTCATTAGTGTTTTCTTGCCGATAATGAGTATGTCAAAACTAATAGATGCACTTCGAATATTAAAATGGTTTATAAACATAAATATCAAACACAAGAATTATAATAAATAGATAGGAATGTTAAATAGAAATATGATAATATTAAGGCAATGAGGTGATAGGGTGACTGAATTTCTTTTAAAAAAATTTGTGAAAACTGATGATTTTCAAAATCATTTGACACGAGAAAAAGTTGGAACACTTGCAAGCGGTGTAGGGATATTATGCAATGTGCTATTATTTATCATGAAATTGATGATTGGATTTTTTAGTAATTCAATAGCTATAATATCTGATTCATTTAATAATTTATCTGATAGTGCAGGAAATGTTGTTGCACTGTTAGGCTATAAATTAGCAAATAAACCTGCAGATAAAGAGCATCCATTTGGTCATGGTCGCTATGAATATTTAACTTCTCTAATAATTGCGATGCTTATATTATATGTAGGAATTGAATTAATCCAAAATTCTATTGATAAATTACTTAATCCGACACCGATAATTTTTAGCTATGTATCATTATTAATTCTTTGCCTATCAATTGCGATTAAGTTGTGGATGGCATTTTTCTATAAAAAATTATCATTTAAAATAAATTCTGGAGTGTTATTAGCGACATCAAAAGATAGTTTAAATGATATATTTGCGACATGTGCAAGTGTCTTCTCACTAGTTTTTTCATTGTTTAGTGACATTCAAATTGATGGATATATTGGAGTGATTGTATCGTTATTTATTTTTCACTCAGGATATGAAATTATTCGCAATACGATTGATGAATTGCTTGGGAAGCCCGCTGATAGTGAATTAATGAATAAAATTAAAGATATGTTACTTAAAAGTTCGATGATACTGGATGTTCATGATTTGCTTATTCATGACTATGGACCAGGTAAGCTAATTGGTAGTGCACATGTTGAAGTAGACGCAAAAGAGGAATTTTTATTGGCTCACGATGAAATTGATTTACTTGAAAGAAAAATATTGAGTGAGCTGAATATTTTGATGACACTTCATTTGGATCCAGTTGAAACAGATAACAAAATAATACTTGCAAACAAGAAGAAAGTAGAAGTAATTTTAATGGAAATTGATGAAAGTTTATCATTTCATGATTTCCGAGCAGTGGTAGGTCCAACACATATAAATTTAATATTTGATGTTGTAGTGCCATTTGATTGTTCATTAAATAATGAACAAATCAAAGAGATTCTTGATAGAAAGTTAAATGAAGGTGATTTACGTTATTTCACAGTATTAACATTTGATAGAGAGTATTAAAAAAAGCATTCCCTTTATTGATAGGGAATGCTTTTTATTTTTTGTCAAAAATTGTGCCAATAAGCATAACTATTGCGAATAGTACCAAGTAATATATACACGCTTCACCATGTGATATCACTGCTGCAACAACCATGAATAGACAACTTAATATTGCTAATACTGGAATGATTTTTCCTTTAAAAACTCCAAGTGTTTTGTCTTTTAATAACCAAACAAATATTGGAATATAAATTGCATAAATAGTAATAATAGGAAGTTCAGATGAATCAAAACTAAATGCCCCAAACCATGGAGTTGTTAAATTTGCACCATAGAAGTAGACAAGCCATATTGCAGCAAATAACAAACCAAGAACTCCAGCATTTGTAGGAATGTTAGTTACTTCATCAAGTTGACTCAACAGTTTAGGATTAGGACCAGAATTACGCACACCTAATGCGAAGAATCCTCGTACACAGGCAAGCATAAGTCCATTTAATGTTCCATAACAAGAGATAACTATAAATACAAATAATAAAGTAGCACCAATGTTTCCAAATACTGCTTCAAATGCCATTTTTGGTCCTAGTTCACCACTAGACATGATAACCTCATTTGGAATTGCACCAGCTAAACCAATATAATAACTGACATAAACTGCTGCGACGATAATTGTTCCCACAACAAGTGCAATAGGTAAATTTCTTTTTGAGTTTTTAAGTTCTGCATTGATAGATGTAGTGATAATCCATCCTTCATATGCAAATGCAGTTGCAACAACTGCAGTAAATAATGCAGTACCAGTATCAATTTCTGTTACAACAGTAGTGAAATTTTGCATTGTCATACCATTGCTTAATCCGAAAATTGTCCCGAATACAGCCATTAGTGATAAAGGAATCATTTTAATAACTGTTGTTGAAACTTGTACTTTACCTGCAATGATTGGAGATAAAGCATTAACAGTATAACTAATAATTAAAATGAACATACTTAGTAGCATACACTGTGCACCAGTGATATCCCAACCAATAAGTGTGCATAAATAACGTGAAGTTAACCATGCAAGTACACCAGTCATCGATGGATAGTATATGACTGCTGAAAACCATGCAACATAATAGCCATATTTTTTTCCAGCAGCTGCTTCAGCATAATCAACTAATCCATTGATATATGAAAGTTTAGAAGCAACAATTGAAAATGCATATGCACAAATAAGCATAATTATTGCACCAAGTACCCAAGCTAAAATTCCTATTGTTAAATTTCCACCAGTAGCGACTAGTATTTTTTCGGCTTTAAAGAAGACACCGCTCCCTATTACAATTCCTACAACCATGGCAATGGCAGTAATTAAGCCATACTTCTCTTTTAATTTAGACATTCATTAATCCTCCTTATTAAAATTAATAATTCATTTTGAAATAGTTAAAACTTTCCTCAAGTGTCCCGCTGAATATAGTATCTGGTAGGTTACCATCTCTGTCAATAAGTTCATCAGTGACTAAGATTAAATCCATCCCGATTTTTCTAACAGCCCCATCTTCTCTTGAATCATTTCCAACCATAATTACTTCATCAACACTTAAATTATTTTTTGCTAAGATTTCTTTGAAATATTCTGGATTTGGTTTTGCATAGTGGCAATTCTCATACGTCGTTATATAATCGAAGTCCTCTACCTTAATTCCAGACCAAGCAATACGTTGCAATGTCGCAGCAGCAGGAAATAGAGGATTTGTTGCACAAATGCAACGATAACCTTTTTCCTTTAAATGATCAATAATTTTTTTGCTGTAAATATTGGGTGTACAAGCTTGTTTAGCAACAATAAAATCATTTTTATAAAATTCAGTTACTGTGTCTTTAATGCTTTCTTGTTTAATGCCACTTTCTTTTTCAAAAATTTTCCAAAATAGTTCTTCATTTGATAAGGAACCATCATTTTTAATCATTGCGGCAAGTCCGGCATTCATGCCATTCATCATATTTTCAGGGCTAATTCCAATTTCAACCATTTTCTTACCAAATCCCCCAAAATATAGTTTAGTAAACATATCAACATTCATATTAAGTAGTGTACCATCTAAATCAAATAAAATAGCCTTTTTCATGTTTTACCTCAATTCTATTTTCCTATTATACTTGATAAAGTAAAAAAAAACCATTGAATTCAATGGTTAATTTGCAATTTTAACAATTAATAAATAATTGTTTCTTTTGTTGCTAGTATGGTTATAGTAATTTTAGCTCCATTGACAGAAATGTTCACATCAGATAGTGATAAATTTCTTTCTTTAAGCTCGTTCATGACTTTTTTTTGCATTAATTCGTTTAGTTGAGTTATTTGTATAATCACAGTAGTGCCTCCTTAGTTAATCGATTATTTCTGCTTTTGAAATAACGTCACCATTACTCATTTTTAATACAGCTTCTATGTTTGCTGTCACTTTACCAAATACAGTATGAACACCATCTAAATGAGGTTGTGGTTCGTGAACTATAAAGAATTGACAGCATCCTGTATTTTTCCCGCGATGTGCCATTGATAAAGCCCCTTGAACATGTTTGTGTGGGTTATTTGCAGTTTCACATAAAATTGTATATCCTAAGTCGCCCGATCCAGTGCCATTTGGACATCCGCCTTGTGATACAAATCCAGGTATTACGCGATGAAATGTTTTCTTATCGTAATAACCTTTCTTAATAAGTTCAACAAAATTTTCAACCGTTTTTGGTGCTTCATTTGGATATAATTCGAATTTTATAACTTCGTTATTTTCTAATGTAAATTGTCCTAATATTTTTTCCATGTTTTTCTCCTTTTATACTATTGAATATTATACCCTCATAATGTACTTAATACTAGTCCTAGTTTATTCTTTTTAGTCGTGATACAATTTTTAAGAAAAGAGGGTAAATCATGAATTTTATATGTCCGATTTGTAAAAATGAATTAATAAAGGAAAATAAAAGTTTAAGTTGTATTAATAAACATAGTTTTGATATAGCAAAAAGCGGATATTGTAACTTAAATATTCAGAATAACTCTTCTAAATCACATGGTGACAACAAAGAAATGGTGAATTCAAGAACTTCATTTTTAAATAAAGATTATTATCTTCCGTTGAAAAAAGAGTTAATATCAATAGTTAAAAAAATTAATCCAACAAGCTTAGTAGATTGTGGTTGTGGTGAGGGGTATTATACGCGCGGTTTTTCACAAGAAATGGATGAATGCCAAGTTGTTGGTGTAGATTTATCAAAAGAAGCAATTAATTATGCATCAAAAAATGATAAAAAGTGCAGTTATATTATAAGTTCTTTATTCAAGATTCCTTTAGTAGATGAGTGCTCAGATGTTTTGGTAAGCATTTTTGCACCATTAGCACTAGATGAGTTTTACAGATTGCTAAAAAAAGATGGAAAATTAATAGTTGTTTCACCTAAAGAGAAGCATTTATACGGTTTAAAAAAACAGATTTATGCTCAAGCTTATTTTAATGAAGTTGAATATATAAAAGATGACCGTTTTGAACTTATTGATGAAAAAGTGGTTGATGCTAACATTATATTAGAAAATCAAGAAGATATTCAAAATTTGTTTTCAATGACACCATACTACTATAAAACAAAAAAAGAGGATAAAGATAAATTATCCACTTTATTAACACTTGAAACTAAAATTTCATTTTCAATACAAATTTATAAAAAACAATCGAGTTAATCGTTATAAATGTCATTTCCTAAACAATCGATACCCACAAAAACTGGAAAATTAATTACTTCAAGTTTTCTTATTGCTTCACTTTCTAACTCCAAAAAAGCAACATCTTCACTGCTATGAATACATTGACTTAAATAAGCGCCAGCACCACCAATGGCCACAAAGTAGACAGCGTTGTTTGAGGTAATCGCCTTTTTTACTTCATCTGTTCGATAACCCTTTCCTATCATTGAACCCAAGCCCAAGTTGAGTAAAGTTGGAGTGTAGGCATCCATTCTAGTAGATGTAGTCGGTCCTGCGCTACCAAAATTTGCATGTGGTGGAGTTTTTGTAGGTCCAACATAATAAATAGTTGCATCTTTTAAATCAAAAGGAAGTGGTTCATTGTTGGCAATCATCTCGCATAATTTCTTGTGTGCTGCATCTCTTGCGGTATAAATTGTACCACTAAGGTAAATTTTTTCGCCAACTTTAAGTGTTTTTCTGACATCCTCACTAATGGGTGTTTTTATTTTTTTCATGATAAAATACCTTTCGCATGTCTTAATACATGACAATTGATGTTTACAGCAACTGGCATTCCAGCAATATGGGTTGGATAATGTTCGATATTTACTTTTAGTACACTAGTGTTTCCTTTTAGCCCTAGAGGCCCTATATTTAATTGGTTTGCTTCGCTTAACAACTGTTTTTCAAGGTGTTGATATTCTATATCGCTATGCACGCTATCAAGGTTTCTGCAAAGTGCTTTTTTTGCAAGAAAGGCTGCATAATCAAAGCTACCTCCAATCCCAACTCCAACAATCATCGGCGGACAAGCATTTGCACCAGCTAACTTTATAGACTCAAGCACAAAATCCACGACACCTTGTTTTCCCTCGGAAGGTTTACACATTTTAATCCGTGACATGTTTTCTGAACCGAATCCTTTTGCAGCAACTTCAATACTAACTTGATCACCCTTTACTATTTTTGTGTAAATTACAGCAGGTGTATTGTTTGATGTGTTTTTTCTTTTAAAAAGAGGATCATCAACAATGCTGTTTCTAAGATATTCATTTTTGTAGGCTTGTTTTACACCTTCATTGATGGCGTCATTAACATAACCATTTACAAAGTGAACATCTTGGCCAACTTCCAACCACACAATGACCATCCCTGTATCTTGGCAAATAGGAATGTGTTTTTCTTTTGCGATTTTTGAATTTTCGATTAATATTTCAAGTGCTTCTTTAGCACGTGAGGATGTTTCATTGTAGTAACCCTCAATAAGTTTGTTTTCTACATCTTTTGGATAAACAAAGGCAATTTCACTGCATAGCTTATTTACACATTCTTGAATTTGTTTAACATCTATATTTTTCATATGCCCACCTCAATATAAAATTATTTTATCATAAATAGTACTTCTTGTAATAATTCTCTGTTTGTGATTACAATAATGATGAGGTGATTATATGAAAAAAGAAAATATTGAATCATTAGATGTAAACTGGATAAAAACAATTCATCAAGATTGGGCAGTATTAACTGTGAATGCAGATAAGAAAGTAAATGGCATGACAGTGAATTGGATTCAAGTGGGGTGGTTATGGAATAAACATGTGGTGAGTGTTTATGTTAGACCACAACGTTATACGTATCCATTTATTAATGAAGAAGAGTATTTCTCTCTAGCTTTTTTTGATGAAAAGCATCGCAAAGAGTTAGCTTATTTGGGAAGAGTTAGTGGTAGTGATGAAGATAAACTGAAAGAATGTAACTTTACAACATCAACTATTGATGACACACCAATTATTAATGAAGCTAAAATGGTTTTAACAATAAAAAAACTTCATGAAACAAATTTAGAAGAAAATCAATTTATCAATCACGATGTGGTTTCCCAATCATATCCAGATCGGGATTTTCATAAAGTGATTGTAGGCGAGATAATTAACGTCTATACAAATGAATAATTGTAAAAAAAAGTATTAGCTAGATTTATTTGCTAATACTCTTTTTTAATTTTTCACTTAAATATAATGCTGTTTCTTTTGATACAACTATATCTTGCCCACTGTATGTTGTGATTGTATAGTTTCTCATTAGAATGGCTTTGGAATTTTTAATTGATTTGATAGATTTATATCGAATGTATTCTCCACTTGAGATGACAGAATCTTCATTAAACCAATATTGACTACGAAATGATACAAGAAAAAATTGACCTACAAACATTAAGGCTATAATAATACCCAAAGTCAAATTTAATTCATCATTTTCTATATAACCTAAATAAATAGAAGAAAGTCCAAGAATTACACCCATACCACTCATGATTTTAGGAAAATTGGAATGATTGTTGTGATCATATGTTCCTTTTGTTTCTAACAATACTGCTGTTTCTTTTTTCATTTTCATGTATTCCTTTAGAAAAAAAATCATTAATACACTTCCTACTCCAAACCCAACTATAGACAATACCATAATGTTCTCCTTTTTAAGATTTTATTAAAAATTTCTAAATATTAGTTTATCATATTTTTTTAAATATTAATAGCTATTGTTACTTAGTTCATGATAAAATATGGTTAATATGAAAGTGGTAATATTATGAAATTTAACCTTAGTCAAAGCATAAAAGAAAAAATACTTACATACTCAATTAGCGGGATAATAATAGTAGGTTTTTATTTATTTATTAAAAATATAGATCCATTATATGATGCAATTAATAACTTATTTGTCATTACTATGCCATTTATACTAGGATTTAGTTTATCATTTTTGCTAAGTGGGATGGTAGAAAAAATTGAGAAGGGATTATTTAAAAAACTAAGATTTTCTGATGGAGCCAAACGCAAATTTGCTGTAGCGATTTCAATGACTATATTTGTGGTGTGCTTGATTAGCTTTGTGACATTACTGGGGACACAACTTGCCTTAAGTATCCAAACGTTCGTTAATAGTTTTTCAGATTATATTGTAGATAGTGCTGCTTATTTTACAGAATTATTAAGTGAAGTAGAGTTTATTAATGATTTTGTAGTATGGGCAAATAGTTTTATAAGAGATAATTTACTGAATGCTGTTGATTTGATTCGAGAACAAATGCCAGTGTTTATAGGTTATTCTTGGTCATTAATGACAAGCTTTGTGAATTTGTTTATCGCAATTGTTGTAGCAGTTTACATACTTCTTGATAAAGAAAGATTCTATCTTGGAACTAAGCAATTCACTTACGCAATACTTCCAAAGTCTAAAGCAGATTGGTTAGTTGAATTAACATATATTGCAAGCAAAATGTTTAGGCAATTTATCGTCGGAAAAGCGATTGATTCACTTATTATTGGGATACTTTGTTATATTGGTATGACGTTGTTAAAGATTGATTTTACATTATTAATAAGTTTTATAATAGGTGTTACCAATATGATACCATTCTTTGGTCCATTCATTGGAGCTATACCAGCAACTTTGATTTTACTTATTGCTAATCCACAAGATTCATTTATATTTGTTATATGGATTTTGATTTTGCAGCAGTTCGACGGTAATATTTTGGGTCCAAAAATTCTTGGAGACTCTCTTGGATTACCTAAACTTTGGGTATTGTTTGCAATTATTGTGGGTGGTGCAATGTTTGGGTTGATTGGGATGTTCTTAGGGGTTCCAATTTTTGCAACAATCTATTACATTGTTCGTTTGTATGTCTTAAATCGACTTAAACGAAAAGAAATAGAAATTAAATAACATGATTTCAAAAGGAGCAATATGGAATTAAGAAATGTTGAACTAAATGAAATAGAAATTGCAATGAGCATTATAAATAGTGCAAAAAAACATTTAAAAGAACAAGGAATCAATCAATGGCAAAGCGGCTATCCAGATTTAGCTTGTATTAAAAGTGATGCTTTAAATAAAATCGGATATTTTATCATTGATGATGATGTCATCTTAGGGTATCTTTGTGTTGATTTTTCAGGAGAGCCCGCATATGAACATATAAATGGAAATTGGGCAAGCGATGAAGATTATGTTGTTGTGCATCGAATGGCCTTTGCAGAAAATTCAAGAGGAAAAAAACTATCTGATGTCGTTTTCGAACTAGTAATTAAAATGTGTGAAAAAAGAAGTATTCATTATTTTAGGGTTGATACAGATGCAGATAATTTAAAAATGCAACATATATTGAAGAAAAATGGGTTTATATTTCGCGGAACGATTTGTTTTGATAACAGTGAAAAAATTGCGTTTGATAAACGCTTTTAAAAAGTAAGAACCGCTATTATTTAGTAATAGCGGTTCTTATTCATTATTTTATACTAATGGTTAAATAACATTTCTGTGTATGATGGTAATTCATAACAATCATTTGGAGCAATTTTTTCATATTCATCAATAGTCGAACGAATTTTTTCAAGCAGTGGGACAATTTCATAGCGAAATAAAAGTCCTTTTTTTATGCTGTTAGATTCATTTGAACATTTAATTAAAACTTTTTCGCACTCGTTACATGAGTTGTAAAGATCATTAATCGCATTCGATACTGATTGAATGCTGTTTGTAAAATAAGGGTTTGCTACAACTAAATCTGGAACTTTATAAAATAAATTCAGATGTTTAATCATTGCTGGAATAATATCTTTGTGAGTGATATTGATTAAAGTTTTTGCTTCAATTCTAATTGTATTTGCGTATTGTTGCGCTAATATTTCTCGTCTTGCTTCCAATTCAACTAAAGTAAATATGTTGTTGCGTTTATACAGTCCGGTAATTTTTTCTCCGGTATAGTATTCTAAAGATTCAATGTATGCAGGAATATTAATTAAACCTCTTTGTTTCGCTTCTTCTACCCAGTCACTAGAATATCCGTCTTTAGAAAATAGGATACGTTTATGGTCTTTTATAATTTTCTTGCATATTTCCATTGCTTTTGCACGGATGTCTTGTTTGTATTTTAAATCTTCAAGTGAAATGGCAATCTCATTTAAAACATCTGCCATCATCGTATTCAATGCAATGTTTGCAGAAGCAGAAGATAAAGAAGCACCTACCATTCTGAATTCAAATTTATTACCAGTAAAAGCCATAGGAGAAGTACGATTACGATCTGTATTGTCTTTTGGGATATATGATAAGCCTCCAATTGGTGCAAAAGGATTTTCATTTGTTGATGAAGGATTTTGGTTTTGTGATTTTTCAAGATTCAGCAAAATGTTTTCAATTACCTCACCTAAATATATAGAAATGATTGCAGGCGGAGCTTCACTTGCACCCAAACGATGATCATTACCAGCACTTGATGCTACGATACGTAATAATTCTGGGTAGGTATCAACAGCTTTAATGAATGCACATACGAAAAGTAAAAAACGAACATTTTCTGAAGGTTTATCGCCAGGTTCGAAACAATTTTGACCATCTTCGCTGACCAATGACCAATTGTTGTGTTTTCCAGAGCCGTTGATTCCTTTAAAAGGTTTTTCATGCAAAAGGCAGGCAAAATTATGCTTTTCAGCAGTTTTCTTTAAGATATCCATTGTGAGTTGATTTTGATCAACAGCAATGTTGGCGTGTGAGAATACTGGAGCTATTTCAAATTGTGCAGGCGCAGTTTCGTTGTGTTCAGCTTTTGCATAAATCCCAAGCTTCCAAAGTTCATTATTAACGTCTTTCATAAATGCAGCAACACGTGTTGGGATGCTACCGAAGTAATGATCTTCCATTTCTTGTGCTTTTGGAGGAAGAGATCCAAACAATGTTCTACCACAAAGTTTTAAATCCAGTCTTTTGTCATAGTATTTTTTATCTACTAAAAAATACTCTTGTTCAAGGCCGACCATAGGATATACATTTTTAACATCTTTGTCTCCAAAAATGTTTATTATTTTGGTAGCTGCTGCATTGATTGCGTCACAAGATTTTAAAAGAGGAGCTTTCTTATCTAAGCTTTCACCAGTGTAAGCAATGAATACTGTTGGAATACATAGTACATTATCGCGGATAAATGCAGGGCTAGTGCAATCCCAATACGTATAACCTCGTGCTTCAAATGTTGCTCGCAATCCGCCATTTGGAAAGCTAGATGCATCAGGTTCACCTTTAATTAGGCTTTTCCCTGAAAAGCGAATTAAAGGCATGTTGTTTTCATCAGGTTCAATAAAAGAGTCATGTTTTTCAGCAGTTGAGCCTGTCATTGGTTGAAACCAGTGAGAGAAGTGTGTGCACCCATTTTCAAGCGCCCAACGTTTCATTGCATGTGCAATATCATCTGCGGTATTGCGATCAAGCTTATTTTCTTTTGAAACGGTTTTTTTCCATGCCATAAATGAAGGGTAAGGTAATCTTTCCTTCATAAGGTGTTCATTAAATACTAGCGAACCAAATTGTTCAAAAGGGGTGGTAGTTTTCATTTTTTTTCTCCTATTAGATATTAATAGTTTATTATCAAAATTAAAAAAGTCAACCAATTATCAAAAAAATATTGCATAAATCAATAAAAAAATTACAATACAATACAAAAATACAGAAAAATATTGATAAAACCGATAAATAAATTAACTTATTGCGTGTATTTGCGATTTTTCATTTAGACATAATTCAAGAAGACAAGGATTATAATATAAAGAGGTGATGGATATGGTTGAAATGAATCCGATAATGATTGATGGAAATCGGTTTATTAGTGTCAAAATAGTTTTGCCTAGATTAACGACACATCTTATTTACTGTACCAAAGGAATTTTATTTGATGAATGTTGGAACTTAGATGAAATAAAAAGAAGATGTGATACTGTTGTATGTATTGGAAGAGGAAAAAAGATAGAAGAATTATTAAGCAATAAAATCAAAGGCTGTTCACAAGCAGCAAAAGACATTGGTATCAGTGAGGAGACAAAAGGATACAATGCTTTATTGAGGATGATTAATGAAACCTAAATTCATTGTGATTATTGTTGTTATGATTTTTATTGGAGTACCGATTTTTTTGTTTTACGCAATAAATAAACAAATTGAACCACAAATAGTTGATATTGCAAGAATTGAGGCAAATAATGCAGCAACGAACGTTATTTTACACGCAGTGGAATCGTTAAAACTTGATACAGAAGACTTAGTATACAATATGTATGATGAAGAAGGAAAAGTAATAGGAATAAACTATGATACAACAAAATTAAATAATATATTAAGCAAAGGACTGGATGCATCAGAAAGATCACTTCAAGCTGCGACGAGTGGAGAAATAGATCCGAACACATATATGCTTTACTATGATAGAGGGATTATTTACTCAGTTCCTTTAGGGTATTTTACAGGGATTGCATTATTTTCTGATTTTGGTCCAAAAATTAATGTGCGTCTTAAAGTCCTTCATACCAATCAAGGTGAAATCCAAGTAACTACTTCCCCCTATGGCATTAACAATACACTAGTTGAAATTGATTTAGTAATTACAACCCAAATGACAGTAATTACACCATTTATCGCAAATACTGTTCCTATAGAGTGTCGTATTCCACTTGTGATTCAGATTACACAAGGAGAAATACCACAAATGTTTTTTGAAAAAATAGCAGGATAAAAAATAAAAAGACTCTTAAGAGTCTTTAATAAATTGTAGCTAAACGTACTTCGCTTACCCCTTCAACTTCATCAAGTAAAATAGCTTCAATACCATCTTTTAAAGTATCATCAAGTGATAAACAGTCAGCACAAGCCCCAAGCATTTGAACATATACAATACCGTCTTTAAATTCAATGAATTGCACATCGCCACCGTCTCGTTGAATATATGGACGTATTTTTTCAAGTGTTTCAATAATCTTTTCTTCTGTAGTTTTCATAACCATCTCCATTTATAAAGTGAAAATCAAAAACCAAAATGCTGCTACTATTGCACCCCAAATGAAACCACCAATAATTTCAATCCATTTATGTCCTAAAACATTTTTTAAGTTTGTCATATAAATGGGATCATCAAGTTTAGTTTGTGTTAAATCTTGTAAATCTTTAACTAGTTGTTGTGTAACTTTAATGTTTTGACCTGCATAATAGCGAACATTTGCAGCATCATAACATACAATTAAGGCAAATATTAAAGTTAAGGCAAATATTGATGAGTCAATGCCTTCTACTATAGCAATTGCAATTGTTAAAGAAATTACAGTAGCTGTATGCGAACTCGGAAATCCCCCACTATCAAATATTAAGTCCCAATCCCATTCTTTATTGATTCGATAATAATAAAATGGTTTCATAATTTGAGCGGTAAGATTTGCGGTAATCGCAGCTATAAGCGGGAAAAATTCCATAGTTATACCTCGTTTACTAATGCTTTACAAGTATAGCATATTTTATATATTTTAAACAATAAAGTAATAAAAAATCAATGCATATCATGCATGATTTTAATTTATTGTGATAAAATGAGTATGGAGGATTCATATGAAAAAAGGATTAGTTTTAGCAGGAGGTGGTGCAAAAGGTGCTTATCATATTGGTGCACTTATTGCATTAAAAGAATGTGACAAGAGCTTTGATATTGTAGTTGGTACAAGTATTGGTGCACTTATTGGTTGCATGGTTGCACAAAATGAAGTTGACGAGGTGATTGAACTTTTTTCAAATTTAAAGGTAGAAAATATTATTGAAGGTGGTGTATCAATAAATGAAAATTTTGAGTCAATGGTCCAAAGACGTCAAGAAGTATATCGCTTTTTTAAGCAGACAATAAATGAAAGAAGTGTAAATATTGAACCATTTATTCAACTTATTAATGAAAGTGCAAACTATGAGAAGCTAATGAGTTCTAATATCGATTTTGGATTAGTGACATATCAGATTTCAAAAAATAAACCACTTATGCTTACAAAAAAAGATTTCACTAAAGAGAACTTACCTTTGTTTTTATTGGCATCAGCGAGCTGCTTTCCTGCATTTCCATTATGCACCATAGATAATGAACAATATATTGATGGCGGATACATTGATAATTGTCCGGTATCATTAGCGATGGATATGGGAGCTGATGAAATGATCGTGGTTGAGTTGAACAATAAAATTACACATCCAGAATTTATAGGTAGACCAAATATACAATACATTTATCCAAAAACGGAGTTGGGATCTTTTTTAGACTTCGAAAGAATTGAATTAGATAGAAGAATATCGTTAGGATATTATGATACATTAAAAGCATTTAAGAAAATTGATGGTGTGAACCTTAATTTTTATAAAGATTCTTTATCAACAAAGATTAGTGAGACTTATTATAAAAATTTACTTAAATATGAAATAGCATTAAATAAAGGAAAATTTAGAAAAACATTAAACCCATTTAAAGATCAACCTTGTACATCTTTTTTGAAAAATTATGGTGGGCAAGCAATGTTGAAAATTGAAGAATATGCAATGATTGCGCTTGATGCGTGTGCTATGACATTTTATGGATATAGTGATCGATTGATGAATGCAGAAGAAACGATGAACTCATGCGTTGATTATTACAACAAGCACAGTAGTGAATTTGAAAAAATGCGAAGTGATTTGTCATCATTAACTATAAAAAGTTTAAAGAAAATATTCAAAGACCTATCAACTTCGCAACTTATATGTATAATTTCAATGTGGATTAATGACAATGAAATAAGTGGATCACAGTTACTTGTGATGGGACTATTTCCCAAAGAATTTGCATTGGCATTATTGCTTAGTGTGGTTACTATAAAAGAATAGTCAAAGTTGATTTTAAAGTGTTATAATAGGAACGATTGGAGAATGACTATGCAATTGAAAGTTGGACAAATAATTGAGGGAACAATTACAGGAATACAGCCGTATGGTGCATTTGTGATGTTTGATGAACAAGCATCAGGATTAATCCATATATCAGAGATATCAGATGGATACGTTAAAGACGTAAAGAACTATGTGAATATTAAAGATAAAGTTACAGTAAAAGTGATTGATGTGGATGAAAGTGGGAAACAGGCAAGATTATCATTGAAAGCATTACAATTAAGTACGTTAAGAAAATCTAAATTAAGACAACGTAAAAATTTTCTTCCAAAAAATGATATAGGATTTAAATCAATTGCAAACATAATGGATCGATGGATAAGTGAAGCAAAGGAGAGAATCAGATGATTAAATTTAATACGGAGCATGGATTTTTACAAGAAGATATACAAGGTTGGCAACAAGCTGTAAGTGAAGTTCATAAAACGATAAAAGAGGGTACATGCAAAGGAAATGACTACATTGGATGGGTTACATGGCCACAAAAGTATGACAAAGAAGAATTTGCTCGCATAGTAGAACTTTCAAAAGATATTAAGGATAAATGTGAAGTGTTGTTGGTGTGTGGAATTGGTGGTTCTTATTTAGGTGCAAGAGCTGCTGTTGAAATGGTAAAAGGACTTTATCCAGAAAAGGGCACAGAAATAATTTTTATTGGAAATACTTTTTCTAGCACTTATTTTAAACAAGTAGAAAAATATATTGAAAATAAGTCAGTAGTTTGTAATGTCATTTCTAAATCTGGAACTACAACTGAAACTGCGATGGCATTTAGAATGATTAAGCAAATGATGGAAAAGAAATACGGAAAAGAAGAATGTAAAACTCGTATAATTGCAACTACGGATAAAGAAAGAGGAACACTTAAAGATCTAGCGACTAAAGAAGGCTATAAAACTTTTGTAATTCCGGATGATATTGGTGGAAGGTTTTCAGTGATTACAGCTGTAGGATTGCTTCCTTTAGCAATAATGGGAGTAGATATTGAAGCGTTGATGAAGGGATGTGCACAAGCCAATAGTGATTTTGATACAGATGATTTATCGATCAATGTTGCTTATCAATATGCGGTTGCAAGACGCATTATGCAAAAACAAGGTAAATGTGCAGAAATGCTAGTAACTTATGAACCTCAAATGGCAATGGTTGCAGAATGGTGGAAACAGTTGTTTGGTGAATCTGAGGGAAAAGAAGGAAAAGGGATTTTACCTTGCAGTGCTAATTTTTCAACAGATTTACATTCATTAGGACAGTTTGTACAAGATGGAAATAAAATGCTTTATGAAACATTAGTGTTAGTGGAACAACCAACTTTAGATGGCGTATTTCCAAAAGATGAAGAAAATTGTGACCAGATGAATTATCTTGCAGGAAAAAGTCTTGATTGGGTAAATAAAA
>CAYJAJ010000001.1:72288-87573 GCA_964368495.1 uncultured Holdemania sp.
TCATGTTGAAACAGGAAAAGTACCAAATTTAATACTTACACTTCCAGATATGAGTGCGTATTCATTTGGGTATATGTGTTATTTCTTCTTTAAAGCATGTGCTATGACATGCTTGTTGTTGGATGTGAATCCATTTAATCAACCTGGTGTAGAAGTATATAAGAAAAATATGTTTAGATTATTAGGAAAAAAATAAAACTTTAGAGTATATTTGGGTACAAATTAACTGTTGCTTAAATATACTCTTTTTATTAAAATTAAACTATAGAAAAAGAGGAATATTATGAGAAGACATCTTCAACAAATAAATCACGATTTAGCAATGAAATGGCTAAGTGAAGCAAATACAGGAATTTTATCAGTCATTGATTCAGAAGGGAAGCCATATCAAGTTCCATTGAATTTTGTGGTTATTGAAAATAGTATCTTTTTTCATTGTGCGAAGGTTGGTAAGAAATTAGAGGCAATGAAAAAAAATCAAAATTGCAGTTTTTGCATTATTGAAAAAGATGTAGTGTTAGCAAAACAGTTTTCAACTGACTATGGAAGTGTGACTTTGACAGGTGTTTCAAATATTGTTGATAACTATGAATTGAAAAAGAAAGCACTAGTTGAGTTGTGTTTAAAATATTCAAAAGATTTTATGCACTTAGCTTAAGAAGAAATAACACAAGGAATAAACCACTGTGAAGTTGTCGAAATAAAAATAACACAAATAAGTGGAAAAGTTTCAAAAAATAGAATACATCAAAACTAGGGGAGATAAATTATGAAAAGTATTAAACCAGGGCGTGGTCCTTCAATAATAAATGCTATAATGGCAATTTTTGTAGCGATATTTGGAGTGTTTTGGACATTTATGGCATTAGGGTCAGGAGCACCAAATGCCTTTGCATTATTTGGAATTGTATTTTCAGTTTTTGCAGCTATAAAAGCAGTGTACAACATCAAGAATGCTACAAGTAAAAATCGTTATTCAGTATTTGATATTACTGATAGTAATGAAGAAATTGATCCATTTCAAGAAAAAATTCATAATGATGAGCTGAAGGGGGAGGATTTTTTATACACAAAAAATGAAATTGGATTTTGCCCATACTGTGGTTCTGAGGCAGATTTTAGATTTAAATACTGCATGAAATGCGGAAAAGAATTGCCGTTATAAATTGACTTAATAAAAACAAACGGTTTAAAGAAGCACAACCGATTGTGAATTATAATCTACTAATAAAACTATTTAAGTAGACAAAGAATTTTAAGATGATAAAAAAACCACTTATGTAAGTGACTGTACTCAAAATTGAGTTCATTTCATTAAGTGGTTTTTAGTTATTTAGTTGTTTCGATATTATTTTTAATACCATCGGTTGATGTAACATAAAAATCTTTTGTAACAAATCCATTTTCATCTTCTTGTTTATTTTCATCGTTTTCCATAATCCAAATTGCTTCAGCAGGTGTATCAGGATAAAGTGAATTATAGTTATCAAGAACTTTCTTTCCTTCTTCGATACTTAATGAAAATAATGTTGTTGATAAGATATCAGCATCACCACTATTCAAAGTAAAGATAGATATAGCACGATAGTAAGAGGAAGGATAGTATGATTCAGGATCAATAATGTGATGATATTTTTTTTCATCCTCACCAATAAAGTACCGTTGATAATCACCACTAGTGACAGCAGAGTTGCTGCCTTCTGTTGTAACTATTAGGAGCGACCCATCGCCATTAGGATTTTCGATTCCACTTACCCAAGGAGTTCCATCTGGTTTTGAATTAATAGTACGTGTATTGCCACCCGCATTTATAATACCTGCATAAGTTGTATTCGATAATTCTTGTGCTATTTTCTCAGCTGCAAACCCTTTTGCAATCCCACCTACATCCAAAGATACACATGGGTTGTTGATATAGACTGTGCTATTTTGCTCATCGATTTCAACATATTGCCATCCTGTACAAGAGGCAGCTTCCAGTAATTCCTCTTCAGTGGGAATTGGGGCTAGTTGTCCATCTAAGTTTAAACTAATTCCTTGACTACGATAATCATGCCATACTTTTAACACTGCACCAAAAGTGACATCAAATTTATTGTTGGATATCTCATAGAATTCTTTTGCATCAAGTAAGAGTTCAATAATAATATCATCAACCTTTACGGGTGCTATCCCTGCGTTGTCATTGATAGTTTTAATGTTGTTTAGTCCTTCAATATTTTCATAAATATCAAAATAATCATTGTATAATGAATAGTATTCTTTGGTTGTATTAAAATTTTTATCAAAGTCTTCCTTTGACTCTTCATAACTAACTAAAGTTATAAATGAATCAAAATCAGTAGTAATTGAGTTTTCACTAAATTTTTCGAGTTTTATAGTGCTTTGTTCATTACAACCTGTCATAATTAAGATAAGGATTAAGAAATAGAAAATTATTTTTTTCATTTTATCACCACTTCGATTATATCATAATAAAATTAGTGTTTGGTATAATTTATGCAATATGATGGAAAAATAAAGGGTATCACTATGTCATGGTTAAGTGAGTGAATTAATTTGTGAACTAAAAAACAAAAAAACAACTAAATTTATTCCATTGTGTTTAAGTGAATGGTATAATTATTAAGGTTTTAATTAATATCAAATGAGAAGTGAAAAAGGAAGGGGAATTCAAATGGCATTTTTAACAGGAAGTTTGAGAAAACATGTTGATGGGCATAAAGAACTAACAAGTCATTCACAGCTGATAAATGTGGAGGCAGGAAATGAAGTGTTTATTCCATTAACAAACATGGGATCTGTAGCGGTAGAAGTTTTAGTGAAAGAAGGAGATGAGGTTAAAGTAGGTACAAAAGTTGCGTTGCGTAACGACCACTTCTGTGTACCGCTATTTTCATCAGTGTCTGGAACAGTTAAAGGAATTAAAAAAGTAATGCATGCAAGCCTTAAACCAATTGATCATTTAGTTATAGAGAATGATTATAAATACGATGAAGAAGCACCGCTAAATTCTATTGATCCAAAAACCACATCAAATGAAGAGCTTGTTGAATTTATGATGAATGCCGGAATTGTGGGCTGTGGTGGCGCTGGATTTCCAACTTATATAAAATATAAGGGTATTAAAGGCATCGATACTTTAGTTATCAATGCAGTGGAATGTGAACCCTATATTACTGCTGATTACAAAGTTATGCATGATCAACTAGATGATTTAGTAGTCGGTGTAAATACACTTAAAAAGATGTGCAATGCTAATAAAGCGTATGTCTGTATTAAGGAAACAAAGAAAGATTTTATCCCTGTATTGCGTGATGCGTTCAAAGATTTTAATGATATTGAAGTGAAGGCAGTACCAGATGTATATCCAATGGGATGGGAAAGAACACTTGTTTATCAAGTAATGAAGAAGAGATACGATCGATTACCTAGTGAAATCGGAGTCATTGTAAATAATGCAACCACTGCAATAGCTTTTGCACAAGCAATGCGTACGGGGATGCCTATTGTTAAAAAAGTTGTAACAGTTTCTGGTGATGGCGTAAATACTCCAAGTAATGTTGAAGTTGCTGTAGGAGTTAGTGCAGCTGAAATAATTAAAGCAAGTGGAGGCTATGTTGGTGAGGATATCTTATTGATTGCAGGTGGTCCAATGATGGGAAAAACAATCACAAATGATCAATTTGTAATTACACCATATTCAAATGCTATAACAGTGCTTAAAAATAAAGGAAAAAATGAAGTTGCTTGTTTACGCTGTGGCAAATGTAGTGATCATTGTCCATCAGGACTTCAACCAGTACGTATTAATATGGCAGAAAAGACAAAAGACTTTTATACATTAGAAAAATTATGTGCCATGGATTGTATTGAATGTGGATTATGTACATATATCTGTCCGTCAAAAATTGATGTGACAGAAGGGATAAGAAGAGCTAAAAGATATATGTCTCTTCAAAAGAAAAAGTAAGGGGAGAAAAGAAAATGAAATTTAATTTTAAACCATCTCCAAACTACCGTGATGAATTGAGTACAGGGAGAATTATGCTAGAATTAACTGCAGGATTACTTGTGGTGTTCTTAGGTACCTTAGTTTTTTATGCAATGAATCCGGATTATGGAATGACATTTGTGATGCGAGCAATTTTATTAATGCTATGTGCAATACTTACAGCATGTGGTACTGAAGCAATATGGTGTACATTTACCAAGAAAGATATTGCAACTACTTTAAAGAACTCATATCCTTGGGTAACAGGAATTATTTTAGCATTAATGTGTTCAGTGAATGTTAGTTATTATTCAGTAATAATTGGAACATTCGTTGCTATCTTTTTTGCAAAATTAGTATTTGGTGGATTTGGACAAAATATATTTAACCCTGCTGCAGTAGGAAGAGCGGTAATCTTCACATCATTCTCTGCATCAGTAGCTACTGACATTGTAACAGGTGCTACACCAACAGCAACAATGGCTTCAAATGGTTGGTTAGTTACAAATGAAAGTTCGCTGACCGTACTTAATGAGTTTGGTGGACTACTTAACATGTTTGTAGGTAACTATGCCGGAGCAATGGGGGAAACATCAGCATTACTTATTTTATTAGTGGGTGTTTATTTAGCATTTAGAAAAATTATTGACTGGCGAGTTCCAGTTACATATATTGCAACAGTCTTCATCATTACATTGATTATCGGGATGATGAATGGAGTAGGAATTTGGTATCCTGTTTTCCATATTCTAACTGGAGGATTGATGTTTGGGGCAGTATTTATGCTTACTGACCCTGTAACAAATCCAACTGCTGCTTCAGGCAGAATTATCTTTGCTTTAGGAGCTGCAGGAATTACTGTTGTAATTCGTTTAATGTCAAATCTTCCTGAAGGTGTCCTTTACTCAATCTTAATTATGAATATGTTGACACCAATGATTGAAAAACTCATTGATGGAAATCAAATAAAAAATGCTAAGAAAAGTATGATTTCTGTTATAGCAGTGTTTATTGCAGTTTTAGTTGTAGGTGTTGGTAGTGGACTAAGTTTAACTGCACAGGAAGTAAGTGGTCCAACGATTGAAGTTAACGGGAATACGTATACAGTTTCCTCAAAGGGATATCAAGGTGATAATGTATTTGAGATTGAAATCGTAGATAAAAAAGTTGTAAGTATTGAATGCACTACTTTTGTAGATACACCAGGAATTGGTGATGTTGCTACAAATGAAAGTTATTTAGAGAAATTTGTAGGTACAACTATCGATGATGAAGTTGATGTTATTGTCGGAGCTACTTACACATGCAATTCAGTTATTAATGCAGTAAAAGCTGCATTTGATGAAGCGAAGTAAGGAGGACAAGCACATGAAAATATTTAAGCTTACAGTATTTTTGGCAATTGTCGGTGCTCTTGCAGGTGGAGTTTTAAGTTATGTCAATAGCATTACAGATCCAATTATCAAGGAACAAGAATTAGCAACAGAATTTGCAAGTTTAGAGGTTATTTTCCCTAATGGAGAATTTGAAATACTAGAATTTGAAGACCCAAATGAATTAGTACAAAATGTGTACTTCGTAGTAGATCAAGGTTATGCATTTAAGGCAGAAGTTATTGGCTACAACAGTGGATTTCCTATTCAATTTTTACTTGGAATTGATTTAAATGGAAACATTGTCGGATTTGAAGTTTTAGCTCATCAAGAGACGAATGGTTATGGTAGCCGTATTGCTGAAGAAGAATACAAGTCAACAGTTCTTGAAAAAACAGTGAATGATTCAATTGATATATTAAGCGGTGCAACCGTTACTAGTAAAGCTGTAATTAGTGGGATTAATGCTGCTAAAGCGATTTATGCAGAAGTGGCAGGGGTTGAAGTTTCAACAGAACAACCAACGGAGACTGAAAAACAAGTTATTAAATTAAGTGATGATTTCTCAAGCTTTAATGCCACATTAGTTAGTGAAGCTGACGGTGTTTATACTGTTAGCGCAGAAGGATTTAAAGGAACTAATGTTTTTGAAATCACTATTGGAGATGGAATTATTACCTCGGCAATGATGATTGAATTTAATGATACAGAAGGTTATGGTGATAAAGTCACTAATGATTACTTGAGTACCTTTGTAGATAAAGGATTAGATAGTGAAGTAGATGTTGTTGTTGGAGCAACTGCAACAAGTAAATCTGCAATTGCTGCAATGAAACTTGCCCTAGAACAGTCTGGTGCAACAGCTAGCGCAGGAAGCACTACTGAAACAAGCACTGAAGCATTATTTAGTACAGATGAAGCTACAGTAATAAGTGTTAACGGTGATACGTATACTGCTTCTTCAGAAGGATATGAAGGGGCTATCGTAGTGGATATTACTATTACTAATGATGAAATCACAGACATCGTTGTTGTTGAACATGCAGAATCAATACCTAGTGGTGTTAATGAAATGCCAGGGCGTATTTTAGAAAACGGTGTTGATACAGACGTTGTGACAGGTACAACTTATTCATCAGAGGCTATTAAAGCTGCAGTACAAGCGGTATTAGATTATATTGCTAGTGTAGAATAGGAGGAATAGAAAATGAATAAAATGGAAAATTTCAAAGCTGGTTTTATTAGAGAAAATCCAGTGTTTGGACTTTATTTAGGATTATGTTCTGCCCTAGCGATTTCAACAACTTTAGACAATGCTATTGGTATGGGAGTTAGTGTAACAATTGTTTTGCTTCTTTCAAATATTATTATTTCAGCAATTAGGAAAATAACTCCACACGAAATTCGTATCCCAGTATATATTGTTGTCATTGCAACACTTGTTACATGCGTAGAAATGATACTTCATGCATTTATGCCGTCTTTATACACTAGCTTAGGCGAATTCATTAGCTTGATTGTTGTTAACTGTATTATCTTAGGGCGCGCAGAGGCATTCGCATCCAAAAATAATATAGTCGATTCTGCTTTGGATGGAATAGGAATGGGACTTGGATATACATTTAGTTTAATTCTAATCTCGTTTACAAGACAATTTTTATCAACAATGTCATTTTCATTGAGCAACCCACTTACTAATGAATTGATTTTCAACGTAGAGTTAACAGCACTAGAACCATTTAAAATTGATTTATTCGGAACAAATGTAGGTGCATTTTTAACATTCGCATGTTTTGCAGCACTGTTTGCAGTGTTAAAAGAACAAGCAGTTAAAAAAGAAAACAAGGAGGCAAAATAATGGATTTATTTACTTTATTTCTTAGTGCAGTAATCATTAATAACATTGTACTTTATAACTTCTTGGGAATGTGTCCATTCTTAGGTGTTTCTAAAAAAAGTAGTTCTGCAATTGGTATGGGTGCAGCAGTTACATTTGTAATTTTAGGTTCATCAATTATTACGTATTTTCTTTATAATCTCGTACTAGAGCCACTTGAAATTGAATACATGCGTTTAATTTCATTTATTTTAGTAATTGCGTCTTTTGTGCAATTTACTGAAATGGTAATTAAAAAATATTCGCCTTCTCTTTATAAATCTTTGGGAATATTTTTGCCATTGATTACTACAAATTGTGCAGTGCTATATGTAGCACAAATTAATATTTCTAACAGTCATAATGTGATTGAAATGTTGGTTTATTCAATTGCAGTTCCTGTTGGATTTACATTAGTTTTATATATTATGTCATGTATTCGTGAACGACTAGATATAGCAACTACCCCTAATTCTTTTAAAGGAAATCCAATTGCTTTAATTACTGCTGCACTTATGGCATTAGCGATTGGTGGATTTGTAGGTGTCGTTTAAGTGGAAATAGTTTATGCACTAGGTTTTCTAGCAGTGATGGGTGGAGTATATGCAATGCTATATACTTTAAATCATCGTACACCAGTTCCAAAAGGGTGTGAGGATTTAAAAACAAATTGTGATGGATGTAGAATCATTTCGTGTGGTTCTCACCCTGTTCATCATGCAAGTGAAGGAGATAATGAAAATGATTAATGCAATCTTAATGATGGGAGTTACTGGTGCGATTTTAGGATTAATTTTAGGAATCGCCGATAAGGTGTTTTATGTTAAAGAAGATGAGCGTACGAAGACTGTCTCTGAAATGTTGCCAGGATATAATTGTGGTGGATGTGGATTTGCAGGTTGTAGTGGTCTTGCAGATGCTATCATTAATAAAGAAGTCGACAACGTCGGATTATGTAAACCATGTAAGGTTGAACAAAGAACAAAAATTGCAGAGTATTTAGCCAATACACCTGGTGCTGATGGATCTACCCTTAACGTAAAAGTATCTTAACTAGCTGATAAATTTCAGCTAGTTTTTTTATGCATAGCAATAGGTAATTAAAAAAAGCACTTATTTTAAATAAGTGCTTTAATAAATTAATTAAGCAACACGATTGATAATGTTGTCATTCTCGTATCCTAAAATATTATCAACAACAATTTTTGCTCTAACAAATAATGCTTCATCAGTTGCAAAAGCAACATGTGGAGCAACTACAGTGTTTTTGCTATGCAATAAAGGATGGTCAGTTTTTAATGGAGGTTCAATTTCAAATACATCAATACCAGCACCTGCAATTTTCCCCTCGTTTAACGCTTTTGCTAAAGCTTCACTGTCAACAACACCACCTCTTGCAGTATTGATAAGTATTGCAGTTTCTTTCATTAAAGAAATTTCCTTTTCACTAATTAATTTTGTAGTTTCTTTATTGAATGGAACATGTAAAGAAATGATGTCACTTTCTTTTAAAACATCTTCTAAACTTTTATAAGTAACCCCAATATCTTTTAGATGTTGTTTTTCACTTCTGTTATAAGCGATGACATTACAACCAAATGCTTTAGCGATAGTTGCAACACGTCCACCAATTGCCCCAGTACCAATAATACCAAATGTTTTGTTATAAATTTCATTTCCGACTAAACCTGCTTTTGTTTTACCTTCACGGCATGCTTTATCACATGGAATGATATTTCTTAATATAGAAATAATGAATCCAAATGCTAATTCAGCAACAGCATTATTTGAGTATCCACTTGCATTACAAACAATTATTCCGTTTTCTTTACAATAATCTGTATCGATATGGTCAAAACCAGTAAAAGCAACTGATAACATTTTAAGTTTAGTGCAATGTTTCATTACATTTTCACGCAATGGTTGATTAGCAACTACAATAATTTCAGCATCTTTTGATCTGTCAATTAATTCAGCTTCTACTTCTGTGCGTGTTTCATAGTAAACTACATCATGACCTGCAACTTTCAATGGCTCAATTGCTTGATTTACTTTTTCTTTTGTGATACCTAATGGTTCAATAATAACGATTTTCATTTATAATCTCCTTCAATAATATACAACATTATATCATACTAAAGAAGAATAAATCTATAATTAAGGTCGACCAAACGACCTTAAAATCTATTTCTTTTTGAAGCTTTTACAATAGTGAGGCACATTCATTGCATTTGCATTAGTTTTTTGATTTGTGATTTCAACTGTGTCTAATGTACACTTTTCACAATTTGAATTGTATGCACATTCCACTACATCACAACAGACTCCTTTGTTATCCATAAGTACACCTCCTCACAGTTAGTATACCAATCATAAATAAAACTATTCTGAACTGTTATTTTCAGCAAGAAGTGGGATGATTTTACTATCTTCATATAACCGACATTCCTTTTTATCATCCCAGGAATCTTCATTTGCGTAAAGCTGTAATGTCCCGATTTGAAGTGCAGTAGAAAGAAGTGGTATATATTCCTCATTTATAGCAATCGTAATAACACTAGCAACGCCAATGCTTTGTTCATGATCTAAATCTAAACCTTTTCTATCTTTTAAATCAATAATTCGAATTGATTCAAATAATTTGTCAATTACTGGAATTTCATTTCTTTCTGCAATCATACAATAGATATCAACTATTTGATTTTCTATTAATGTGTTTCCTGCAATTTGTATTAAGTCAACATTTAATGGATAAGCAGTTTGATTTTGTTTGAGCATGAGCACTGGTTGATCTTTAATTAAATCAGGGTCATCAATAAAACCATCAACGAAGAAGGATCCTTCTACTAGTTGGATTTCATTGGATACTAAATGATTAACTAACTCATTTTCATTAATTATCATTTCATCAGTAATCAAAGACGAAGGAATTTCAACCCACTTAAGATCGTTTGTGGCAATTTTTTCTCTATATGCTAAATCTCTTGCAGCAACAGGTATTAACTTGATATCGAAGTCTTTTTTAACTTGATATGGATACCATATCCATATCATACAGGGTATTTGAAAAGTAATGAGTAATGTTAAAATAAATATTATAATTTTCTTTTTCATTTCTTCACCTCACTATATATATTGCATAAAAAAAAGAAAATCCTTTTTTAAAATATAAAAATCTAAAGTATTTTGAATATTTTGAAAATTGATAAACAAACTTACTAGTTTCTATTTACAAACACAACTGCATAAGTTATAATTAATAACGCTACAGAATATGGCGGTTGTGGTGAAGTGGTTAACACATCAGATTGTGGCTCTGACATTCGGGGGTTCGATTCCCCTCAGTCGCCCCATTTAAATATAGCGAACCTGTGTAAGAAACACAGGTTTTTTTTATGCTTTTTAATCAAGTATTATGGGTCATCTAGTATAAAGGTGGTATTTTATAATAATGTTGTATCTAAGTTTTAAAAATAAGAAAAGCTATGTTTTTATATTTTATGTCAGGAGAAACTATCTAGCAGTGTACGCTGTTTTTGAACCACTAATTATAGTTGAATATAATAGAGAACTGGAAAAATAAAGCAATACATAACTTCATCATGATAAATACTGAATGTGCCAAATAGCACATTTACTTGAGTTCTCTGTAAGGCTAAGATTGAATAAAGAATTAAATATTATAGAAAGAAGGGAGTTAATATGAACAAAGATTTTTTTATTGGTAGTTGGAAAGGGCAAGAATTCATATTAGTAGATATGGATATTGCAGGTAGTGTATTAGATGAAAACGGTGAAGTAAGTGAAAAAATAAAAAGTATCGTTCCAACCTTTTTCGTTAACATTAAAGAAGATGGTACTTTTGAACTGGAAGTGGATAAAGCTTATTCGGGTAAGTGGATTGAGTTAGAATCATCACTTGGATTGATTCCAAATGAAGATTACGAAAAACTAAAAAGAGATGGGTTTAGTGATGAAGAAATCGCAATGCCCTTTACTAAAGAAGAAGATAAACTATTGGGTGATTTAGGTCCATTTAAAGTTAGGTTTGTAAAATAATAGTAAAATTTTGAGTCTTGAATAGATAGTATGATTTATCATTTGAGGAGGAGTGTAAAATGAGTTTTTTAAATAAGCTAAAAAAAGAAGTAAGCAAAAATGCTAAAGAAGCTATTAAAGATGCATTAGATAATAGTGATGGGTTGGCACAAGCTAGTTATGTTGTGATTAATATAGATAAGATACCTACTACTTTAGAAGAATTTAAAAGCATGAATGGCTCAGATTTTAAAGATCCTAATAAGGTAGTAGCACTTACTGTAGTTGCTTTATGTATGTATCCTCTAAATAAAGAACTGTGTATTGAAATGTTGAACTTCTTAAAAGGACCAAGACCATTATCAAACTATGAAATTCAATTTTTAAGTGATCGATTTAGAGATAAGGATTATCTTATAGCATCTTATTTTGAAGGAGCAACATATAATAATAATTATGAACCTACTAATCCGTTAAGTATAAAAGTATACAAAACAGGACATAGTGAAGATTTGTTGAATGAAGGATATTTACAATTGTTTTTGATGTCGGGTGGTGCCGATAGTGCTCGTGGGGTAAAACTACGCAAGAAAGAGTCCACTTCAGAGTGGTTTTTATGGGAGTATTACCTGCTTTCAGATATAAGAAAACCAGTAATTGAAGATCCGTGGGCTTAATAAAATTGTAAAATATAAGTAAGGTTGTGATATTTTTAATGTCACAACCTTATTGTGTAATAAATTTCATTATATAAAAATATAGGTATCTTATTATATAATGAATTCATAGGGGGGAATTATGAAAAAGTTAAAATTAATTACTACAATATCATGTATTGCTTTTTCTTTTTCACTCTTAATTTTTTTATTCTGTTTTTTTTATCAAGTCAATTCGGAAAAAGATTATGGTATAACAACAAAAGACATAAATTATAGTATCGCAATCAATAATTCAGTTTCAGAACTAGAAATTAAAGAAACCAGCTATGGAACTACTATGCGTGAATTTGAAGAAGGCCAAAACATTGCGGTATATGAAACTCAGGGAATTCCATTGGCTCTTGCACATGAAAGATATGCTTTTGAACCACACTTAACACAAACGATTGTTATTGCGGTGGATCGATCACAGTGTAATGAGGTAATAACTAGTTTTAAAGATTTATTGACTACGGATGTAGCAATAAGTTTTGGGTTTGGTTCAAGTATTGCAACCAATATGTGGGAATATGATGACACGCATCAAATCGTTTTAGCTATGTCCAAGGCAATCTATGGTGAATATGATGTTGACGCTATTGCACAAGACTTTGCTGTAATTGAAGATGAAGATAGGTTTTTTGTCAACGATACAAGTCAAGCCATTTTAGTTACTACGGATAGTAATGCAGTAGCATTAAATAAAGCAGGAAGGAACTTAGAAATTGTTATTCCAGAGGATGGAACACTTAGCTTTGATTATGGGGCATTGATTTATAATAATAAGATAAACTTTAATGAGCAATTACAAACAGAACTAATTAACATTGGTTATAGACTACCAGATGGTCGTTGTGATGCAGATTATTATCCAGATAGTGCAGATTACACTAGAGCGAGCTATATTGAAAATTACGGGGAGTATAATGTAGCTTGTTCGTTAGTCTCTAAGACATTAAGGCGTGATAGTTTTCACACGAGATTGTTTGGGTTTACGAATAGTATTGAGACAACAACTTTTTTTCTTGGTTTAGTATTTGTTATCATTTATTATTTTGTATCCATAAAAAGGCGAATCTCAGATAGAAAAATTAATAAGGCGACAACGATAGTTTTAATATTACTGGCTTCATTAATTACTATGGGATTATTAAAATCAGTAAATTCAAATAATCCATTTTTAGAAACGGTTTTATGGTATAGCTATTATATTCCAATATTGTTTGTACCTGCTATATTTGTATATATTGCATTACATGCGGGAAATCAAAATGTAAAACCAAATGTAATAAAGGCTTATTTCATTTATTTCTTGTTAACTTTTATACCTTTAATTCTTATTATGACCAATAATTCGCATAACTGGGTATTTATTGTTGAAAATTATTGGACTACGACATTTAAACATAATGTTGGCTATTATTTTGTCATGTTATGGGTTGCTGCAAGTGTAGCTTTTGCATATGGGTTATTGGTATACAAGTGCATAAAAAATCCAAAAAAATGGGCGCTTGCCTATCCAGGCATATTAAGTATTGTTTTGGTAATGTATACGATAGCTTTAGCAGTTCGATTTACTCCAGTTAGAGAATTTGATGTAAGTTTCGCAATTACCATTTTGGTGTTGTTGTATATTGAATCACTTATTCAAAGTAGACTACTACCAACCAATAAAGGATATGATAGATTTTTTAAGCATTCTAACTTAGCAATGAAAATCGAAGATAATCAAGGAAGACAAAGGTATACTTCTTATATAACAAAAGATATAAACGAGAATTTCGTGCAAAGAAGCACTACCATTGTAGGTGGTAAATTTTATTATTTTGAAGATTATACAGCTTTACGTTCTGCAGAAAGAAAACTGGAAAAAATCAATGAAAAGATTAAAAAAAATAATAAAATCTTACTACAAAAAAGTGAAACAAAAGAAAAATTAGTAGCTTTATCAGCAGAGAAGGCTGCTTATGATAGCATTGACAATATTTTACTTGTAGGTACAAGTAAAATAGCGAAATATATAGATAAAATTAAGACAAGTGATGAAATAAAAAGAATCATGAATATTATAAGTATTCATGCTATGGTCATGAAAAGGGCTTGTATGTATCGTATTAATGCACTTTATCAAGATAACCAACCAATTTCAATTTTAGCCAATTCTTTTATTGAACTTAAGGAATTATCAAATAGTGTGGGTTTGTCGATTACTGTTCATTTGGATATTGCTACAACATTGCCAATTCAATATATGTCAGATATGTATGGATTTTTTGTGGTTGCTTTTGAACAAGCTTTCAATTTAAGCTGTGAAAAAATATTGTTACAATTATATAAAGAAGAGGACAAAATCATATTTTCAATACTATCTGAAAAAGCATTATTTGATAAAGAACATTTCACAAAACTTAAAAAAAATGGTGCTAATTATAGTTTAACTGCTAAAGTTTGGGAAGATACATTGATGTATTTATTAACATTTAAAATTAAGTAATTTAATTTGATAAGGAAGGAGGGGCTTGATGATTGAACTATTTTTCTATCCTACTAATATGATGTATTTAGTGTATTTTATTATGTTGTGTCTTTTTGTGACTCAAGCCACTTATTTATGTTTGCTCACATTAAATTATCGATTAAGAGAAATTAAATTAGTTGTTGGGGAGATATTATTACTAATTTATACAGGTATTTTGGTATTAATAATAATCACAGTATTAATTCATCGACGAAATGGGATCACAACATTAGCATACCTGGATATCGCATTGTATGTTATGGGAAATTTAACCGTTGTTTATTTTATTTATTTAACCCTATTGAAGAAAAAAGGAAGTTTTTATACAATTATAGGTATCACAGTTATTTTTCCATTTGTGATTGATAATTTCTTGAATAATTATATTCTTAGTTTTAATATAGCTTCAGTAATTTTATTTTATCGTTTAATTATTGTAATAAAAGATATACTTTATCGTCAAAAGAAGGAACTAAACGCATTTTCTATCATGGATGGATTGGACTCTTTACCTTGTGGAATTATGTTTTATGATAGTCAAGGTTATATTTATTTAATCAATGTTAAAATGATGGAATTGATTACACAAATAATTAAAAAAGATGTACAAAACGGCAATCATTTTTGGGATACTTTAAAGCAATGCACAATACCCGATGTAGAATTGCAAATTGTAGAAGGAGATATTCTATTAAAAACGCCTCATAAAGCATGGCGATTTTCTAGACAAAAATTTGAATCAAAAAATAAAACTTATTATGAGATAACAGCGATTGATGTTACAGAGA
>CAYJAJ010000001.1:87583-119373 GCA_964368495.1 uncultured Holdemania sp.
AGTATTGGAGCATTTTATACACTAGAAGAAGAAAAAGTAAAACTTGAACAACAGAACATTGAAACTCGAAAACTAGTAAAAAACATAGAAGATTTGCGAAAAGAACAAGAATATATAAGAATACGATCTCGTGTCCATGATGTGCTTAGTCAACGACTTACTGCGATACAACGTGTTAGTCAAAGTAAGGAACAAATCGATTATAATACGTTACTATTTTTATCACAGGATGCAATCAATCATATAAAAGCCAGACGTGGTGGAAATGCTAAAGAGCTTTTTGCTGAGATATACTATTATTTTTATAAAATTGGCCTATCTATTGAACTAAACGGTAATCTTCCTGATGAAGAGAACTTGGCTTTCTTGTTTTTAGCAGTATTAAGAGAATCTTGTACTAATGCAATAAAACATGCTGCGGCAACACGTGTTTTTGTAAATATAGAAAAGGCAACAGAACAATATAGGATAGAAATTACAAATAATGGTGAAAGACCTCGAAAAAGTTTAATTGAAGGAGGAGGATTATTTGGAATTAGAAATAGAGTTGAAAATGCTGGAGGTAGTTTAAAGGTAGAGCTTATACCTGAATTTAGTTTAATAATAATTTTAGGAAGGAGTTTTCAAAATGATTAAAGTGTTTATCGTGGATGATCATCAATCAGTGTTAGATTCGTTTAGTAATGTTATTGATGCACAATCAGATATGAAGCATGTGGGTAGTGCAAATTCAACAAAAGGTGTAATTGAACAATGTAAAATGTTAATGCCAGATGTTGTTTTGAGTGATGTTTCTATGGAAAACAATGATAGTGGGATCATTTTGACAGAAAAACTTAAGTTTGAATTTCCACAATTAAAAGTCATTGTTATGTCAGGATTTGATGAGATATCATATATACCTGAAGCAAAAAAAGCTAAAGCTGATGCTTTTTTATCTAAATCAAAAACAATCTATGATTTTGTAGAAATGATAAGAGCAGTAATGAAAGGTGAAGGAACTTTTCCTGAAACCCTACAAATACCAACTGCTAATGGAGAAGCTCCTTTTACTGAAAGAGAGTTGGAAATACTAAGGCTTCTTTGTCATTCATATTCTAGAAAAGAAATAGCTGATGAAATTAAAATTGCCGAAGGAACAGTAAAAAGACATATTGAAAACATGCTTGCAAAATCAAACTGCAAAAGCACAATGGACCTTGTAATATATGTTGTAGGGAATGGTTGGATTGCATCGCAATATTAAATTTTTAAAGGGTCATTTTAAAATAATTTAAACTAAAACTAAGGGTTAATAACTTAGTTTTTTTTATTACTTTAATATGTGCCAAGTAGCACATTCAATATTTGAAAAGGCTTTGGTAATATTTATTTAAATAGAAAAACATGAACAGGAGGGTTCTTTATGGGACTTATTAAAGCTGCAATAGGTGCGACAAGTGGAGTGCTAGGGGATCAGTGGAAAGAGTTTTTCTACTGCGAGGCACTAGACAACGAAGTATTAGTTAGTAAAGGAATGAAGAAAACCACGAAAAGAAGTTCGAATAATCGTGGTGAAGAAAACATTATCACCAACGGTTCGATCATTGCTGTTGCTGATGGACAATGCATGATAATTGTTGATAATGGAAAAGTAAGTGAATTGTGTGCGACACCAGGAGAATTCACTTATGACAGTTCAACAGAACCATCGATTTTTTCAGGTGATTTAGAAGAGGGAATCAAAAATACATTTATAAATATAGGTAAGCGATTTACCTTTGGAGGACAACCTTCAAAAGATCAGCGTATTTATTATTTCAACACCAAAGAGATTATGGGCAATAAATACGGAACACCTAATCCTATTCCCTTTAGAGTAGTAGATCAAAACATAGGGTTGGATATCGATATTTCAATTCGCTGTCATGGTGAATATTCCTATAAAATAGTGGATCCGATGTTATTTTATACTAATGTATGTGGGAATATAGAAGGTGACTATAACAAAGAAGAAATTGATGGTCAATTAAAAAGTGAATTAATGACTGCACTACAACCAGCATTAAGTAAAATTTCTAGCATGGGAATAAGATACAGCGCACTTCCAGGTCATACTGTGGAATTATCAGATGCATTAAATGAAGTGCTTTCAAAGAAATGGGGAGAACTTAGAGGTCTAAAAATCCATTCTTTTGGAGTATCAGGTGTTAATGCATCAGAAGAAGATGAAAACATGATAAAAGAATTACAAAGAAATGCAGCCTTTAGAAATCCAAATATGGCTGCAGCACAGTTAGTAGGAGCACAGGCAGAGGCAATGAAGTCAGCGGCAAGCAATGAATCAGGAGCTGCAATGGCTTTTATGGGTATGAATATGGCCCAAAATGCAGGAGGAATGAACGCGCAAAATTTATTTGCCATGGGACAAACACAAGCTCAGCAACAAGTACAGCAACAAAATGGATGGAGTTGTGGTTGCGGTGAAATAAACAAAGGGAAGTTTTGTGCTAATTGCGGTAGTAAAAAACCAGCAGGAGCAGTGCAAATAGCTTGCGATAAATGCGGTTGGGAAGTAAAAAATGCACAGAAATCACCAAAATTTTGTCCTGAATGCGGCGATCCTTTCGATGAAAATGATGTGAAATAGAAGTTAGAAGAAGAGGAGGTGTTTTATGTCAGATAGTGTAATTAAATATCAATGTCCTGCTTGTGGTGCACCTTTAAAGTTTAATATCAAAAAGCAAATGTTGGTATGCGGTTCTTGTGATAATGAATATCCAGAAGATTTTATATCCTCAAAGCAAGACGAAGAAACAACAGTTCAAAGTAAAATCGATTGGAATTTAGAAGGATATGTGAAGGAACAAACCGTTACGACAAGTCAAAGTGGTTTTTCTTGTTCCTCTTGTGGTGCACAAATTGTATCAGATTCTAATACTGTTGCAACAGAATGTATGTACTGTGGTAATCCCGTAGTCATGAGTGAAAATGTAAGTGGAATAGTTACACCAGATAAAATCATCCCGTTTAAAATTGATAAGAAAACTGCGGAACAAATGTTAAAAGATTTCTACAAAGGGAAATACTTATTACCTAATGCATTTGTAAGCAATAATAGAGTTTCAAAAATTAGTGGACTTTATGTTCCTTTCTGGTTTTTTAGTTGTACAGGAAGTGGAAGTGTAACATTTGAAGCAACTAAAGTAAAACGATGGAGCGATGATGATTATAACTACACTAGGACAGAGTATTATCAAGTATATCGAAGTGGTCAAATAGGATTTAGTCAAATTCCAGTAGATGCTTCAAGTAAAATGGAAGATAACTATATGGATGGTATCGAACCGTTCAACTATAGTGAATTAGAACAGTTTAGTCCAATATACATGGCCGGTTACTTCGGTGATAAATTTGATGTAAATGTTGATGATTCAGCAAAAAGGGCTAGTAAGCGAGTGATTTCTTCTACAGAGGAAGCATTTAAAACAACAGTAACAGGGTATACGACAGTCACTAAAAAACATTCGTTTGTAAAGATGAAAGGCGAAGACATTGCTTATGCTATGCTTCCAGTATGGATGTTAAATACGAAATACAATGGAAAAATGTATCAGTTTGCGATTAATGGACAAACAGGACAAATTGCTGGAGAATTACCTATAGATAAAGGAAAACTTTTGAAATATCGAATCGGTATTACAATAGTTTCTGCGATTCCTATTGCAGCTATAACCTTGTTATTTTTATAAAGGAGGGCTTAAAATGAAAATAAAAATGAGTAGAGTCTTGCTTTGTATAGCTGTATTAACAACATTATTTCTATCTAGTATCACATCCATTTATGCTAACACTGTGGTTATTGTCGATGATGCTGATTTATTCACTACACAAGAAGAGATGAAATTAGCAGAAAAAATAGAAGATATAAAAGAAGAATACAATTTTGATATTAACTTCATTACGACGCTTGATTCAAACGGGAAAAGTTTAAAGAGTTATGTTGATAATCATGTATCAATTAATCAAGATAATGATGGTTTAGTTTTTGGTCAGGATGTTACTGAAAGAGAATATCAAACTACTGCAAGAGGTTATGGAGTAAGAGTGATTAGTGATGCTGCATTAGACAGGATTGACGAGGTGGTTGTTCCTTATCTTCAAAATGGTGAATACTATGAAGCTTATGACGCTTATCTTAATGAAACAATTAAATTTTTAGATGCCTATGTTAGTGGTATGCCTTATGAAGGAGAATCACAAACGACAATAGATTATATGATTGCTATTGCAGTTGGATTGGGACTAGGATTAATCATTGCTTTTGTTGTTACTGCAATTATGAAATCAAAAATGAATACGGCAAGAATAAAAAAAGAAGCAGGTAATTATGTAAAAGAAGGATCATTTTACCTTGCACAAAATTTCGATAGATTCTTATTTGAAGAGACTGTTAAAACACCAAAGTCAAAAGAGAAGAATGATGATAATCACACTCGTGGTGGTAGTGGTAAAGGAACATATTGAGATTAAATAACAAGTATAACAAAGCGTTTAACAACAAAAAAATAAATTATAGAGGAGGAGTATTTGATGAAAAAGTTTATATCATTAGCTTTCATTGCTATTATGATGTTTGCAATGAGTGCATGTGGAAGTAGCAACAATAGCGGTGATGATGCATTAGAAGGAATGTACCTAGTCTCTAATGTTGAAATGTATGGTGAAGAACTAAATTATGCAGATTTGGTTTATTTAGAGATGGCTGAAGGAACATATCTAGAGTTTTATGGTGATGGCTATGCAGATTTAGCTTTAGCTGGTGAAGAAACATTAGAATTGATAGTCGATTTGGATGCAAAAACTTTAACTGATCCAAGTGATGTAAGTTTGAATTTTGAATTAGACGGAGATAGTATAATCTTGACGGGTTATGATTTTGATTCTATTGTTTTTACTTTAGAAGATAGCAGTGAATGGGATGCAATTATGGCAGTACCTAGTGAATTAGAAGAAATGATGGATGATTTTGTTGAAGATGATAGCATGTTAAGTGATGAGGAGTTTGTATCACCTACCATAGCGTTCAGTGCTCCATCGTATTGGTATGGTTATATGAATATCAGCTTTTATGAAGGTAGTGGTGAACATAGCTCAGGTGACTATGATGTATGGGCAATCATAAACACAGATGATTCAGGAAACACATATTTTGAAATTTTTGATGTCTTTGATATGAACACTGATCCAATTGCTTCATACTATATTGATTTAGATGATACTTCTTTTGAACCAGTGATTAATGACGAGGCATGGATTTATGAGAATATTATTGCTGAAGAAAACAGTTTTGATTTTTCGGCTTATCTTATCAATGGTAGTTTCTATATTTCACATGAATATGTAGATGACGATGAAAGCTTTTATGTTTCCTTTACTTTTAGAGAAGAGGGAACACCATGGGATGTAGATATGGAAATTTTACCTCCAGGTTATGATAGCTATGGTCCGGGGTACTAAGCATGTTAGATGCAATTTTATCTTTTGGAATTACAGCGATAATAGTAGGAATTATAGTACTGATTTTAGGGGCAATATTTATTGTGAAATGTCTTTCTATGTATAATAAATCTCTAAAAGATCGTAAGTATGACGAAATGTTAGAAAAACCACTTGAGAAGTTTGATGATCAAGCTAATGAGCTTGCAAAAAAATATAACGAAAATAAATAAAAAGGAGATTAATAAAATGAGTATTTTACAAAGAATTGGGGACATTCTAGAAGCGAATTTAAATTCCCTTATCGACAAAGCAGAAAATCCAGAAAAAATGATTGATCAGTATTTAAGACAAGCAGTAGAAGATCTTGATGAAGTAAAAAAAGAAACTGCAGGAGTTATGGCGGAAGAAAGCCGTACAAGACGAGTTTATGATGAAAATATTGCTGAAATTGAGAAATTTACAGATCTTGCTAAAAAAGCATTAACCGCTGGTAATGAGGGGGATGCAAGAGTATTTTTAGGTAAAAAACAAGAATTAGAAAAAACAGGGCAAACGATAAAGTTGGCTTATGAAACAGCAAAATCTAATGCTACTAAAATGCGTCAACTTCATGATAAATTAGTGGATGATATCAATACACTTCATGCTCGAAGAGATGAACTTAAGTCAAAATTATCTATCGCAGAAGCACAACAAAAAGTGAATGAACTTGGAAATAGTGCTGCTAGTGCACAAAGTACACTAGGTGATTTTGATCGCTTGGAAGATAAGATCAATCGCATAGTAGATACAGCAAGTGCTGAGGCAGTGCTTAGCGAAGTTCCTAATGATGAAGCAGCAGAACTTGAAGAAAAATATAGTTCAGAAAGTGGAAGTGTTGATAGTGAGCTTGAAGCACTAAAAAAATCAATGGGATTAGAGTAGTATTGAAATATAAGAAAGGAAAAAAAATAAAAAACTTTTTTGTGGGTTGTTTAATAATTAGTATGTTAAATATTGCAGGTTGTGATGAAAAGAAAGTTGGTTATCAAAATAGTCAATTATATGATACAGGTGTGATAAGTGTACTTGTTCCGGAAGGATGGCAAGGTTATCATGGAGCAGATGTCTTTAATGAATTCAAAGAAAATGGCGATCCTAATAAAATTCATGTAGGTAAAGGTGTTAAGGATGAATTAGAATTATATTTTTATCCGCGTATTGATATTTATTTTCGAGATAGTTTGTTTTCTGATTTTGAATTAAATATGATGAAAAATGTTTATGAAAAGGTTGAAGAAATTGAACCGATACAACTTGCTAATTTCATATGGACAGGATTTACAGCAAGCAGTATGGATTACCCTTATGTGTTTCTTTTTGCGGATGATGGCAGCAATGCCTTGCAGGTAGCAATATTACTAGAAAACAACAATAAAAAAATAACAATCAATGATGAAGATGTGCAATTAATTCTTAATAGTATTGTAATAAATAACCAAGAAGCAAAGTAATTAAAAAAGGAGGAAAAATAACGGGGAGTTATGATTTCTCCTTTTTTATGAACATAACAGTATGATAAGAAAAAGATGCGACATTGCCACATCTTTACTTAGCTTTATTTTTAAAATCCAGTCATTCTTGTAATTAACAATTCATAACCTGAGGAGTCTAGACGTTCTTCTGAGTAAGCAATCAATACACTACCGTCATCCATAAGTTGCATATCGGATATCCATGGATAAGATGTTCCTAGAATATCTTTATCTGATAAACTACCTATAAAGGTTCCTTGTAAATCATAGAAGTGGAATTCACGGAAATTGCCATCAGCGACAATGAAGCCGTTACTTGTTTCTACAACATCGGTAATTGCCCCAAAATAACCATTATCTCCAAAGTTGTCAGCACCCAAAGTGAATAGTGGTGTTTTATTATTATCCAATACCATAACTTTATGAATATCATTGTCAAGTTCAGTTCCAATTAGTATTATATGATTTTCAGTAAATCTTACTTTATTGGCAGTGAATAGTTCATCTTCACCTATAAATGTTTCAACGGTTGAAGTGTCATTAATTAAGTTAACTCTTTCTACTTCAGAGCCAACAAAATAAGTAAGCCCCCATTCACCACTTGGATGAATTGAAAGCATATCATTAATATCGCTATAAGCAGTACTTGTTTTATCAGGAGCAATTTTTAGTAAGCTTGATCCGAATTCAGAAACAAATAAATTTCCGTAGTCATCACTTTCCATTTCAGAAAAGTCATTTTCAAGTGGGAATAATTCACCATTGGTTAACTCTGAATTCAAATCATATTGCCATAACATATTGTCATAACCTAGATAAATTTTAGAATTTTCATTTTTAGCTATTCTTGCACTAAAAATATCATTTATTTCAATTGGAGATTCAAATTTGATATTCTCACTTGTAATAGTAAAGTTATTAATTTGAGATGTTAAATTTTCAGTAGAAAATGGTTCTCCATCCCAAAAATAAGGATAATCTACAAGATTCAAGTCTTCTATTTTAGGATTTATTGTTGATAGTAATTGTGAAACAAGCTCATTGTTGTAATCACCACTTATGTTGATTTCTAAAGTAGTTCCACTTTTTTCATCACGCCCAACATAAGTAAGCATATTATCTCCCCAAGATTCTTCAGTTGCGACTACACAATCATATCCTGCAACAGTTGCTTTATCACCAGCCCCGTTGATAGCATAGTCATACAAATCAATGCCAAGTGATTTCACACTGTCTCTAAAACCTAGTACATCAGTTGTTTCAAGGCTTATATCTAATGATATTAAAATTTCGTCACCTTCAATTACATTGTAAGTAATAGTAGAGTATTCGGTGTCTTCAAATCTTGAATCCTCTTCTTCGCTCCATTCTGGGGTTAGTGTTACATCAAACATCGTTGTTGATGATAAATCACCAGTAACAGTTTGGTTTGTAGGTAATTCTGTAGGTTGAGTGGTGTTTGTTGTGGGTTCACCATCTGTAGAATTTCCACAAGCAGACATCGATACTAACAGAGTTGAAAATAAAATTAATGCAATAATTTTTTTCATAGTTTTCTTCCTTTCCTTAAAATAATTGTTTAAAATTATAGACATTCATCTATTATCCTAATTATAAATGATGATGTATCGTGGTTGAATGTGGTAATCGGCACATTTAAGGGCCTATTCCTTTTAAGTAGAAGTAAGTTTTAAGCAAAATAAGTATCACAGAGTAAATACTTTTAATTTGTTTTTTCGGTTTATTATGTCATGTATTTGTGTTGGCAATAGGATATCAAATTTTTATCAAAAAGGATATTAAGAATTAATTACTTAATTGTTGACTAACTACATATTGAAACTAGGTAGTCATTTTTAGCATTAACCCATATGGTTATCAAATTTGCTAAAAGCATTCTTCAATGTAAAAATTATTAGTATAATTACAAAGAATGTTGAAAATAATAAATAATAGGCTAATTAAGCATTGTTAAGCGTTTACATTTGTGGAATATATTGTAAATGTTAATTTATATGATAAGATAAATGCTGTTGATTTAAATGTGAGGTGATTTTGTGAAGTTAAAAAATAATAAATTAAATCTTTCTTTAGGAATAAAAGGCTTAATCATATTGTTGTCACTACTTGTAAATGTTTTATTGTTTATATGTATACAAAAATTAATGCAGTTTAGTTTAGTTAGTCAACCATTGTTTGTTGCATTAAACGTTGTTGTTATGGTTGTTTTATTACTATTTAATTTTTTTGTAGTGAGATGTGTAAAAATTTCTAGCAAAAAAGCAATTTGTGTAATGAGTGTTGTCATTTTATGTATGACTAGTTTGAGTGTGTATGCTAACAATGTGGTAAATGAAGTAAGTGATAGCATCAATAAAATAATTGTCTCTGATACACATACGCAAGTATTAGAAACTGCATTTGTTGTTAGTGAAGAAAATAAAGATTTAAATATTTATGATTTAAAACATCTGAAAGTTGGTGTTTTATCTAATCATCAAGATTTATTGGGATATGAACTTCCAACAAATGAGTTAAAGACAAAAAATATTGAGGTTGAATACATTGAATATGAAAATGGTATCGAACAATTAAAAGCACTGTTTGCTAAAGAAGTAACTGCTGTGGCAATGCCAAGTAACTATAAAGTGCTATATGAAGGTCAAGGATTATTTAATGAGTCTCTTGATAGTTCAGTGGCTATTTACACGTGTCAAACTTCTATTGATGTTCAATTAGATAATAAATCAGTAGCTATTGATGTTACTGAAGAACCATTTACTGTTTTAATAATCGGAATGGATGAAGGATTATCTGATGCTTTGATGTTAGTGAGTGTAAACCCAATTAGTTTAAAAGTGACAATGACATCCATTCCACGAGATATGTATGTCCCTATCGCTAATGGATATGGAGGCAGTGATAAAATAGCTCATGCAAGAGCAACTGACTTACAGTGTACAATTGATACAGTAGAGGATTTGCTATCTGTAAACATAGATTTCTTTGTGGAAACAAACTTTAACGGAGTCGTATCAATCGTTGATGCATTAGGTGGAATTGTAGTGAATAATCCTTATGAATTTGTGGGTCAATCTTCATCAAGTGAACGTGGACATTACACTGTTTGGGTGCCATCTGGAGAGAATGTTCCATTAAATGGAGAGCAGACATTAGCGTTTGCAAGAGAACGTAAATTATATGCATCTGGTGATTTTCAGCGTCAAGAAAATCAGCAACAAGTGATTGAAGCATTAATGAATAAAACACTAGGAATCCGTGATATAAATCAAGCTTTAGAAGTACTTGAGGTTACTGCAGAAAACATATCTACCAATATGAGTATTGATCAAATATTATCTTTATTTAATTTAGTAATGAATAAAAAAAATAATACATCAGTTCAAAAAGAACATTTGATAGAAATGGTAGGAACGAATATTTCAGGTTATTTCTCTACAGTTTGGAATGAGTACTCACAAATCGATTTATCAATTATCTTACCTTATGAGGCATCAATTAAGGAAAATAGAAATATGATTGTTGAAAATTTAGATTTACAAAGAGAAATAGAAACACCTGAACCTACGAGTTTTAATGTTAATTGGAGCTATTCTACTCCATATTAAATTATAAAAAAACATGGATAAATATGAGCAAAAGAATGAATTCAAATATTTGAGTTATTCTTTTGTTTTTTTATGCAGTTAACTAGGTGTATTTGTTGTCTAAAAAAATTTTTGTTGAATATAATGTTAAGGAATTAATGCCTGAACTTAAAAGAAAAGGAATAAAAATGATGAAAGACAACCAAATTGATTTTACAAAGAACATTGAGAAGAGGATTACCCCAGAACAAATCTCACTTGTTAGTAATAATGCCAAAAAACTGATTCGATTACCAAAAGGGATACAAGACTTCATTGTTAATAAAAGCTCGAATAACAATCAATATATGGGGTTTGTGGTTGAGCCATATAGTTTGTTTTTAAGCTATAAGATTAAAGAAAAAGATGTTAAAGATTTACTTCCAGAAAATTATGAATTAGTGCCTGTTTCGCTTTTTTCAAAAACAAAACCATATAAATGTGCAATTTTAGGTTGCTTTTCACTAAGGACAAGTGTATTTTGGGGGATTCGCTATGAACTATATATCATCGCAAGAAACAAAAAAACAAATCTAATGTCATGGATTATATGTGATTATGAATCCAATACGTATAATTATGATCCAAAAAATGGATTTAAAAGTAGGACAGTTGAGCATGCTATTTTAACAACGACATACAATTCTCAAATAATATGTAGTGTAGAAAATAAAAAAACACAAAATATATTGGATTTAGTTGTTGAACTAAGTGGAAATACAAAAGAGGCATTAAATCAAACCTTATGGATAGAAGGGAATTTATCTGTTGACTATGCAGGTAAACTAGGTAGTAATGGCAAGGATCCATTTGGGCTAATTTTTAATCCACAAGAAATGGCTAATGCTTATCAAATTAAACCCAAAAATGTAAAAATAAAGAATCTAAAATTTGGGTTTTTAAATCAATCATTAAAAATTGAAGAAATAGGTTGTTTTCCATTTGCTCAACACTATTTAACAACGGTATTTCCAAAAAGTCATAAGATTAGAACTGTTGATGATTTATATAAACAAATCGATGAAATTGTGAAAAAATAGCTTTATTATAGTTATTGTTGACTTGATATGAGTGATTCAATATAATTACAATAACTTTGAAATGTTTTAAATGGAGATAAGATGAATAAATTAAAAAAGATCTATTGCAGAAGTTATCAGGTAGCATTTAAACTAGCTATGCCATTTTTACCGTATAAAGAACCAATTATTCTAAATGACGTTCAGTTAATAACTAGTGTTTTAAAAAAGAAAAAAATTAGTAAAGTATTACTTGTGACAGATAAGACATTAAGAACGTTAAAATTAACAGAGAAACTTGAAAATCATTTAGCATTACATCAAATCAGTTGTGTAGTATATGATGAAACTGTACAAAACCCTAACATGAAAAATGTACTCGATGCAACTGCACTTTATCATCAACATCAAGCACAAGCAATTATAGGGTTTGGTGGTGGTTCACCAATGGATTGTGCTAAATGTGTGGGTGCAAAAGTTGCAAGGCCAAAATTAAAAATTGAAAAAATGCATGGAGTTCTCAAAGTTTTAAAAAAGACGCCGCTATTTTTTGCTGTTCCTACAACTTCTGGAACAGGGAGTGAAGTTACAATTACAAGTGTAATCACGAATGAGAAAACAAAGCAAAAATACACAATTAATGATTTTGCACTCATACCAGATTATGCTGTACATGATTATAATTTGACAATAAACCTTCCAAGTTCAATTACTGCTGCAACAGGGATGGATGCGTTGACTCATGCAGTAGAGGCTTATATTGGTAGAAGTACAAATGCAACTACACGCAAACTTGCTGAAAATGCTATAACGCTTATAAATCAACACCTACTTGAATGTGTGAACAATCCCACGAATGTAGAAAGTAGATCTGCAATGCAGTTAGCTGCATATCAAGCAGGGATTGCATTTTCAAGATCTTATGTGGGTTATGTGCATGCATTAAGTCATGCAATAAGCGGACGTTATCATACTGCACATGGGGTGGCCAATGCGTGTATTCTTCCCTATTTTTTAGATGAATATAAAGAAACAATTGATCATTCATTAGCGAAACTTGCTAAAATGAACGGTCTTGCTACTGAAAATACTTCTTCAAAACAAGCAGCTGATTGTTTTAGAAACTGGGTGTGGGATATGAATGAAAAATTAGGTATCCCTAAAAAATTATCAGAAATAAAGTCAGAGCATGTCTCAAGTATAGTCAGTTTTGCAGATAAAGAAGCTAACCCACTTTATCCTGTTCCAAAGCTAATGGGAAAACAAGAATTAGAAACGATGCTTAAGAAAATAATGGAGTGATTAAATATGGAATTATTAAAGTTGGTAGAGTCTTCAAGAGAGTTCTTTTCAAGCAAAGCTACAATGGATGTTGAAGTTCGCATTAAATATTTAAAAAAACTATATCAAGAGATTAAAGACAATGAGTCAAAGATTTTGGAAGCATTAGGGAAAGATTTAGGAAAATCTGGATATGAAGGATATATGACTGAAGTTGGCATGTGCTTATCTGAACTTTCATATGTGATTTCGAACTGCAAAAAATGGGCTAAACCACGTTCAGTTAAAACATCATTAGAACAATTTCATGCAAGAAGTATGATTGTGAGTAACCCACTTGGAGTTGTATTAATCATGTCACCATGGAATTATCCATTTATGTTAACTATGGAGCCTTTATTTGGAGCACTTGCTGCAGGGAATTGCTGTATTATAAAACCATCAGCATATTCAAAACATACTTCAGAAGTGATTAAAGATTTAATTAGCCAAGTTTTTCCAAAAGAAATGGTAAGTGTTGTTAGTGGTGGTCGAAAAGAAAATGAGGAGTTATTAGATATCAAATTTGATTTTATTTTCTTTACAGGAAGTGTATTTGTAGGTAAGTTAGTAATGGAAAAAGCAAGTAGACATTTAACACCTGTTACATTAGAATTGGGTGGGAAAAGTCCTTGTATCGTTGATGAAACTGCAAATTTAAAAGTTGCTGCAAAACGGATTGTTTTTGGGAAGTTTTTAAACTGTGGGCAAACATGTGTGGCACCTGATTATGTGCTGGTTCATGAAAGTGTTAAGGAACAATTTTTGCTTTTTGTAAAAGAAGAAATTAAAAATACATACACAAAAGATCCATTAAATAGTACATTATATGGAAAAATAATAAATGAGAAACATTATGAACGCTTGCTATCGCTGATTGATCAAGAAAAAGTGGTTTATGGTGGAAAGCATGATAGTTTAAAATTAAAAATTGAGCCTACGGTTTTAGATAATGTTCAACTTGATGATGATATTATGAAGGAAGAGATTTTTGGACCAATAATGCCAATCTTAACTTTTAAAAATTATGAAGATACTGACAAAATAATCAAACAGTTTGATAAGCCATTGGCAGCGTATTTGTTTTCCAATGATAAAACTAGGCAACAAGACTTTTTATATCAATTACCATTTGGTGGTGGTTGTCTTAATGATACAATTGTACATTTGGCAAGTTCACGTATGCCATTTGGTGGTGTTGGGTCTAGTGGAATGGGTAAATATCATGGGATAGAAAGTTTTAAAACATTTAGCCATGAAAAAAGCATATTACAACGATATAATTGGATTGATTTGCCTTTTAGATATCAACCGTACAAAAAAAGTTATGATAAAATAATACGGTTTTTTATGAAGTAGTTTTTAAAAATTACATCATGACTAAAGAGAATTGTTTTCTGTAGTTTACAGAAATTGATTCTCTTTATTTTTATCATAAGGACTATCGTGTTTAACTGATGGTTAATTTTATGGATATCAATGTTAATGACTCGGTAATAGTATTTTCATTTTTATAGTTTTATAATTAAGTTATGAAAGTTTTATTAATTTGGGAGGAGCTTTAAGATGAAAATAAAGGAAACAATTAAAAAACACCGTTTACAGTGTAATTATACTCAAGAACAAGTTGCATTAAAGTTAGGGGTAAGTACACCTGCAGTAAATAAATGGGAAAGTGGAGCAACATTTCCTGATATAACATTATTAGCGCCCCTTGCAAGACTGCTTGAAATTGATTTGAATACACTCCTGTGTTTTGAAAAAGAGTGCAGTGATGAACAATTCGCAAAAATTATTACAGAAATTTCAAGTGATATGCTTACAGAAAGCTTCGATGAAATCTTTAAAAAATGTTTGAGGATAATCAAGGAATATCCAAATAGTGATAAATTAAAATATAATTTGGGATTGTTGTGTTATAGCATTCTTAAAGAGGATGAAAGTGAAAATAAAAAGAAAGTTCAATCATTGATTGAAGAATGCACACACAGTGATGATAGGGATATACGTTATTCATCCCTTACATCGATGATTAATATTAATATAAAGGAAAAAAATTATGATGAGGCAAAGCAATGCATCGATAGTATACCAAATGCCCCATATGATAAGATGTTAAGCCAAGCATTGTTATTTAAAGCAAAAAAAGATTTTGATCAAGCTTCAACTGTTTTAGAAGGCAAACTTATAAAGCTTATTTCTGATTTGCATACAACCTTTACAATGTTGGTCGATATTGCATTAGAGGAAAATCGCTTTAAAGATGCTCTGCACATATCTGAAGTAGTAAAAAACGTCGGTAGTAGCTTAAGTCTTTGGAGTTTTAATTATCATGCGATGTGCATTGGAATATATACTAAAATGAAAGATAAAGAAAATACGCTAATTTCTTTAAAGTCACTTTTTGATTGCCTTGATAATGAACAGTACTTTAACGATCAGGTATTATGTAAATACGATGAAACGACTAGTAAAAAATTCAATGAAACAATAAAAGGATTGATGTTGAAGCAGATTGAAATTGATCCAAAAGATTTGGAGTTTATAAAAGATGATCCGCGTTTTATAAAACTGTTTGCTAAAAAGTGATTACTTAGAATAATAGTGAAATAATGAAAATGTACTCAAGCCAATTAAACTGTAAGCACTTCTTGAAAATATAGACATTTCATCTAATAAGAAGGCAATAAAATCGAATTGAAAAAGCCCAATTAAACCCCAATTTAAGCAACCCAATACTGCAAATGTTAATCCAAGTTCTTTGATTGTTCTTTTCATGGGTAAGCTCCTTTTTTCTTGTAGTATGGCTTAAATTTTTAGCATTATTCTATGACAAAAAGTGATAAAAGAAGCTAGGGATGTGTGATTGTTTTTAGTAGTGGGTATGTTATAATGTTTACGAGGTGAAAACTTATGTACAATATAAAAGTTGTCAGTGATTCTGCAGTAGATTGTACTGTACTGCAAGAAAAAGAATTGAACTTAGAAGTTGTTCGATTACCGATAAATTTAGATGGTGTTGAATATTTAGAAGCAGTTGATATTAGTCTTGAGCAATTTATAAAAAAAATGCGTGAAGGTGCTGTTGTTAAGACCAGCCAACCAACATTTGCTGAAATAACTCGCGCTTGGGATAAAGCTTTAGAAACGGCAGATGAAGTAATCTATGTTCCTTTATCATCAAAGCTAAGTGGGAGTTATGCTTCTGCTTGTATGTACGCTGAAGAAGAATACAAAGGAAAAGTAACTGTCCTTGATTTGAAACAAATTTGTTATCCACAACAACAAGTATGTTTGGATATCCAAGAGTGTATAAAAAAAGGGATGAGTTCAAGTGAAATCAAAAAACTGTTTGAAGAAAAATCTGAATTATGGGCAATTTTAATACCTGAAGATATTTCTTATTTAAAGCGTGGTGGGCGTATTTCAAGTGCTGCAGCAGCATTAGCAAATTTACTTAAAATATATCCCATATTGAAGGTTGAAGATGGAGCTATTGATGTTTATGATAAAGTCAGAACTTCAAAAAAAGCATATCAACTAGGAATTGATGCATGCTTGAATGGTGTTTCAAATGTTGATGATTATCATTGGTTTATTGTCGAAGCTGATTCGATGGAATTATCACTTAAAATAAAAGAAGAGATTGAGAAAAAATATCCAATTAAGGTTAAAATTGTACCTATGCACGCAATAGTTATGTCTCATACTGGACCAGGAACATTTTGCTTTGGCAGGTATCGAAAAATAATTTAATTAGATGCATTGTCAAATGTTTTAGGGTGGTGAAAATGTGGAAGTAACTTTAGAAAACAAAGTATTTAATGTTGAAATACAACGAAAACGAATTAAAAATATTTATTTAAAAATAAAAAAAGAAAATGAATTAATTGTAAGTGCACACCCTCTTGTGCCACTTTTTCAAATTGAAAATTTTTTGTTGAGTAAAAAAGAGTGGATTATTGAGGCAAATGAGCGAGTGAAGAAAAAGAGTTCTTTAAATGAAAACAAAGGTACAAGAAATCAAAAGATTCAATACTTAGGAGAAATAAAAGATCTTGAGATAGTCGCCTCATCAAAGCCAGCATTAAAGGTTGAACCAAGTCGTATCGTTTTATATATAAAAGATATCTCAAAAGCACAAGTTACTTTTGAAAATTTAGCGAAAAAGGAGTTAAAAAAATATTGTGATCAGTATCAAAATCAATTTAACTTAATTATGGATGATTATCATCTTCCTCATCCAACAGTATCTTTTAGAAAAATGGTAAGTAAATGGGGAAGCTGCATACCAAAGAAGGCAAAAATCACAATGAATGTCAATTTAATATATATGCCTTTAGAATGCTTGTATTATGTTCTTTTACATGAGTATTCACATATGATTGTTCCAAATCATTCAAAACGCTTCTATGATTTAATTGAAATGTATATGCCGGATTATAAGCGTTTTCGTAAAATGTTAAGAGAAAAATAGGATTTAATTTCCTTTTTAATAAACTTCATCTAAAACAAAATAAATGTAGGAGGTTTTTATGTTAAAAATTATTAGTTTATGTTTATTGGTTTTTTCACTAGCTGGATGCAGTTGCTCAATGGGTGGAAGCACTACTGAGCCAACAATGACTCCAAGCTCTACACCTACTCCAACATCAAACACATCGCAAAGTGCAAATACGAAAGAGGCGATTGATGTCTTAGGAGAAGAAAGTGATTTTGGGACACCGATAGTAAGTTTAAAGCTTGAAGATGGAAAAATTGTTGATCTAAACATTGATGAAATTTATGAGAATTCAAGTAAAAAAGAATTAGGTGATGAATACAAATTATCCGATAGCGCTGTTGCACCTTGGCATGTTCAGATACAATCATTAGAGGATTATATTATGGCGAATGGTGTTGAATCAGTCGAGTTAAGTGACGGGAAAGTAGTCAATACAGATTTAATGACATCAGTGACAATTAGTGTTGAAAACTACATTAAAACAGTAAATAAAGCAATTGACGAAGCAAAATAACAATTTAAAACATAAAGACGCAAAGTTTCTTTATGTTTTTTTAGTTGTTTTCAGTATAAAACATGGTATTATTATATTTGATAATAAAACTAATTCGTATGAAGAATCCGGGAGATACCTAAAATATGATGGAGCCGAAGAGGAAATAATGCGTAAACTTTCAGGCAAAAGGACCGGTTTTGGACGAAACTCTGGAAAGTGCTAAGGCATACCGATGAGGCAATTTCGTTAAGAAAGAATCTTTCAGGTGAAAGACAGAGGCATAAGATTTTTTAATCTTGTGCTTTTTTAAGTTTTTAAGGAGGAACTTATGGTACTAAAAACATCGCTCTATGATACTCATTTGAAGTATCAAGGTAAAATGGTTGAATTCGCTGGGTATATGTTACCTATACAATATTCAACTGGGGTAATCGAAGAACATATGACTGTAAGGCAAAAGTGTGGGTTATTTGATGTGAGTCATATGGGAGAAGTTATGCTTACAGGAAGTGAATCACTTCAATATTTAAATTATTTATTGAGTAATGACTTTACTAATATGGTGGATGGACAAGCTCGATACAGTTTAATGATGAATGATGAAGGGGGTATTGTTGATGATTTAATTGTTTATAAAATAAATGAAAACAATTACTTCATTGTAGTAAATGCATCAAATCGTCATAAAGATTTAAAATGGATGAAATCAAAAGCTAAATTCGATATCAACTTAGAAGACATCAGTGACAATGTAGGTCAACTTGCACTTCAAGGGCCACTTGCACACAAAATTTTGCTTAAGATATGTAGTGAAGAAATGTTGCCAGAAAAATATTATACAGCTAACTTACATGCCATGATTGCAGGTAAGCCATGTATTGTATCAAAAACAGGTTATACAGGTGAAAATGGTTATGAAATTTACTGTGATCAAAAAGATGCACCAGAAATTTGGGAAACATTAATGGATGCTGGAAAAGAAGATGGCTTAATCGCATGTGGTCTTGGCGCAAGAGATACCTTGCGATTAGAAGCCGCTATGCCACTTTATGGTCATGAAATGAATGATGAGATAACACCATTAGAAGCAAATTTAAAAATGTTTGTGAAAATGGATAAAGAAGACTTTGTTGGAAAGCAAGCATTAATCAATAAAGGTGAAATCACTAAAAAACGTGTTGGATTAAAAGTTGTTGGCAGAGGAATTATCCGTGAAAATGTGGTGTTATATAAAGATGAAAAACAAGTAGGAGTTACAACATCAGGAACACATTGCCCTTATTTGGGATATCCAGTAGCAATGGCGATAGTCGATGTCGACTTTGCAGAGATAGATTCAATTTTAGTTGCAGATGTTCGAGGCAGAAAAATTGAAGCACAGGTTGTGGCTTTACCGTTTTACAAGAAAAAGAAAATATAAAAAGGGAGAAAATTAATTATGAAAACTTTAAAAGAATGCATGTACTCAAAATCACACGAATGGGTGAAATTTATCGATGAAACAACAGCAATAATTGGGATAAGTGATTATGCACAAAATGCTTTAGGAGATATTGTATTTGTTAATCTTCCTGAAGTAGGAGACAGTATAGTTATGGAAGAAAACTTTGGTGATACAGAATCAGTAAAAGCTGTCTCAGATTTAGTTTCACCAGTTAGTGGAACAGTATTTGAAATTAATGAAGAGCTATTGGATAGCCCTGAAAAAATAAATGAAGATTGTTATGAAGCATGGATGATTAAAGTTGAAAACATCAGCGATAAAGAAGAATTATTAACAGCTGATGAATATGAAGCATTCGTTGCGACATTATAGGAAATCTTTATGGCTAAATATGTACCTAATACCAATGAAGAGTCATTGGCAATGCTTCATGAAATTGGATTAAATAGCTACGAAGATTTATTTAATGATATTCCAGAATCAGTATTGCTTAAAGAACTGAATCTTCAAAGTTCACAAAGTGAATATGATACATTGAAACAAATGAAAGCTTTAGCAGATAAAAACATAGTATTCCCAACAATATTTAGAGGTGCAGGAGCCTATCGTCATTATATTCCTGCAGCATTAAAAAGTATTGTTTCAAAGGATGAATTTTTAACAGCTTATACACCTTATCAGGCAGAAATTAGTCAAGGTATTTTACAGGCAATTTTTGAATATCAAACAATGATGTGTGAGTTAACTGGAATGTCTTCATCCAACGCATCGGTGTATGATGGTGCAACTGCAGCTGCTGAAGCAGTGGCAATGTGCAAGGAAAGAAAGAAGAATGTTGTCTTAGTATCAAGTTGTGCAAATCCACAAGTTATTGAAACAATAAAAACTTACTGTTTTGGAAATGAATTGGAAGTAAAAATGATCAATGAGGATAGTGGTGTTGACGATGCAAATCACTTAAGTGAATTGCTTACAGATGAGGTTGCGTGTGTTTATGTTGAACAACCCAACTATTATGGGAATTTAGCTGATTTTGATAAAACTGTTGAATTAAGTCATGATAAAAACGCGAAAGTAATTATGGGGTGCAATCCTATCGCCTTATCAGTAATGAAAACTCCTGCGATGTGGGGAGCAGATATTGCTGTAGGAGAAGGTCAACCGTTGGGTATGCCACTTAATTTTGGTGGGCCTTATCTTGGATTTATGTGCTGTACAGAAAAATTAACGAGAAAGTTACCAGGAAGAATTGTAGGGCAAACTGTAGATAAAAATGGAAAACGCTCATTTGTTTTAACTCTTCAAGCACGCGAACAACACATTCGCCGTGAAAAAGCGACAAGTAATATTTGTAGTAACCAAGCACATTGTGCGCTTACTGCAAGTGTTTATTTGTCACTGATGTCACATAATGGTTTATCAAAGTGTGCAAATTTATGTCACAGTAAAGCGACTTATTTAAAGGAAAAGTTACAAGAAATCAATTATGTTTCGAAGCATAATCATCCTTTCTTTCATGAGTTTGTGACAACTTGTCCTGTTGATGCAGAAAAAGCATTAGCAACACTACAAGAGAATAATATTCTTGGTGGACTTGCACTTGATGAAAAACATATTTTATGGTGTGTAACTGAAGTAAATACAAAAGAAGAAATGGATAGTGTAATACAAATTTTGAAGGGAGTACAAGCATGAGTTTAGTATTTGAAATAAGTAAAAACGGTCGTGGTAATGACTACCTTCCTGATTTTGATGTGCCTGAGGTAAAAATTGAGGATGCCTTTAAAAGAGAATGTGTTTGTCGTTTGCCAGAAGTTGCTGAAAGTGATTTGCAAAGGCATTATACAAAACTAGCGAAAAAAGCACATGGTGTAAATGATGGGTTTTATCCACTTGGCTCTTGTACTATGAAATACAATCCAAAAATAAATGAAGTGACTGCAGGATTGGCAGGTTTTAGCGAAGTTCATCCTTTGCAACCTTTGGATACAGTGATGGGAAGTATAGAAGCCTTGTCACTTGCAGAAGAGGTATTTGCTGAAATTACGGGTATGGATGCGATGAGTTTTCAGCCAGCAGCTGGAGCACATGGAGAGTTTTGTGGTATCTTGTTGATGAAAGCATATCATCATTTTAGAAATGAAAAACGTCGTACAAAAATACTTGTACCTGACTCAGCACACGGAACTAATCCTGCAAGTGCAAATATGTGTGGGTATACTATCGTTAATATTCCATCAACTGCGGATGGTTGTGTGGATGTTGAAAAATTAAAAGAAGCAGTAGGGGATGATACAGCAGGATTGATGTTGACTAACCCTAATACATTAGGAATATTTGATAAAAATATTTTAGAAATTACTAAAATTGTTCATGATGCTGGTGGTGTTAATTATTATGATGGTGCAAATTTAAATGCAGTCATGGGCGTTGCAAGACCAGGAGATATGGGATTTGATATTGTGCATTTAAATCTTCACAAAACTTTTTCTACACCTCATGGTGGAGGTGGACCTGGAAGTGGTCCAGTAGGATGTAAAGATTTTTTATCAGCATTTTTGCCAAACAACATTGTTACAGATAATCAAGTAATACAAAGTGCACATTCAATGGGGCGCGTTAAATCAAATTATGGGAATGTTGCCGTAACTTTAAAAGCACTTACTTATGTGTTGGCGCTAGGTAAGGAAGGGATTAAAGAAGCGGCTATCCAAGCTGTATTAAATGCGAATTATATGAAGGCAAAATTAAGTGATACTTTTGATATGGCAACTGAAGGTATATGCATGCACGAATTTGTTATGAGTTTAGAATCATTTAAAAAAGAATATGGAGTTAGTGCAATGGATGTGGCAAAGGCTTTATTGGATTATGAAATTCATCCGCCAACGATGTATTTTCCACTAACTGTGCATGAGGCATTGATGATTGAACCAACTGAAACTGAATCAAAGGAAACACTTGATCATGCGATTAGTGTGTTTAAAGAAATTGCACAAAAGGCAAAAGTTGATGCGCAATATATTCAAAATACACCAACAACAACTCCGATTTCAAGGCCTGATGAAGTTAAAGCAGCAAGAGAACCGATTGTAAGGTTTCAATTTAATCATGATTAAAAAATGCAGTGTTGTTATAGCTAAAGATAATAATCCACATCGTAATTTAGCTATTGAACAATGCTTATTAAATCAAGTAAAGGATACCGAGTGTATTCTTTATTTGTGGCAAAATGAAAGCACTGTTGTCATTGGTAAAAATCAAAATGCTTATAAAGAATGTCACATCGATAAAATGAAAGAAGATGGATGCATTTTGGCAAGACGTGCATCAGGTGGTGGGGCAGTTTATCAAGATTTAGGCAATTTGAATTTTACTTTTATTGCATACAAAGAAAACTACGATGTTTCAAAACAAATGAGTGTAATATTAAAGGCACTTATAAGTTTGGGTATTCATGCAGAAGCTAGTGGAAGAAACGATATCTGTGTGAATCATAAAAAAATATCAGGAAATGCATTTTCACACACGCAAGAAAAAAGTTGTCATCATGGAACTCTATTAGTTCATGTTGATTTAGCTGCGATGAATAAATATCTAAATCCATCATTGTTAAAGCTGCAATCAAAAGGTGTATCCTCTGTAAAATCACGAGTGGCTAATTTAATTGATTATTACCCAGATTTATCGGTCACTTTATTAAAAGATAGAATCATTGAGGCATTTCAAGAAGTATATGAAAATGAGATTACATATCTGGATATGGATGAGGATAATGATGATGTGAAAAAAGAATATTTAAAATACAGTCATAGCCAGTATTTATTTAAAACACAATTCCCATTTGAAATTAAACGAAGTAATCGTTTTACGTGGGGAGAAATTGATTTTTACCTTCATGTAAATGAGGGTAAAATAAAACATTATGAAATATATTGTGATTCAATAAAGTTAGATTTTATTGAAAATCTTAAAACGTGTTTATTGGATTGTGAATTCCTTGTAAATGAAATGATTAAAAAGATAGAGATGATCAAATGTTTTGATGAGGAAAAACATATGCAAATGGATATCATTGATTGGCTAAAAAAGGAGTGGGTTTGATGAGTTATCAATATGATTTAATAGTGATTGGTGCAGGGCCTGGAGGATATGAAGCCGCTGATTTTGCTGCGAAACTAAATAAAAAAGTCGCATTAGTAGAAAAAGATAAATTAGGAGGGACATGCTTAAATAGAGGATGCATACCAACTAAAACGCTACTTCATAGTAGTGAAATGGCTCATTGCTTAGATAACAACGAAGAATTTAAAATCACAGGTTCATTTGATTTCAATCTTGAAAAAATGATTGAAAGAAAAAATAATGTAGTTAAACAACTTCAAGATGGAATTGCATCAATGCTTAAAAAAAACAAGGTCGATGTGATTTATGGAGAAGGTATCCTTCAGGATGAACACCATGTTTTAATAAATAATGAAACATACAGTGCGGATAATATTTTAATTGCAACCGGGAGTGCGGCAATTGTACCTAAAATAGAAGGTATTGAAAATTTATCTGTCATGACAAGTGACGAGCTATTAAATAACACAAAACAAATTCAACATTTAGTCATTGTGGGTGGTGGTGTCATCGGGTGTGAGTTTGCAGCACTTTATGCTAGTTTAGGTTCTAAGGTAACAATAATTGAAATGGCTGACTCTCTTCTTTTTAATTTAGATAAAGAAATTTCACAGAGTTTAAAGCTTCAATTTAAAAAATTATCAATTGATGTATTAACTAAAACTGCATTATGTAAAATAGAAACTGGAAATAAATTAATATTAAAAAATAATGACAAAGAGATAACACTTGAGTGTGATCAAGTATTGTTTGCGGTAGGCAGAAGACCGTATTGTGATAATCTATTTAGTTCATCATTTGAGCTTGAAAATGAAAAAGGAAAAATTATAGTTGATGATAATTTTAAGACAAGTGTTTCTTCTATCTATGCAATTGGAGATGTGATTGGCAAGATTCAACTTGCTCATGTAGCTACTGCACAAGGATTGAATGCGGTATGCCATATGTTTAATCAAGAAGCAATTTATGACTTAAACATCATTCCAAGTTGCATTTATACGCATCCTGAAATTGCGGTAGTTGGCTACACATTAGAAGATGCAAAAAACAAAGGAATTAATGCACAATCATTTAAAGTTCCTACAGCGGCTAACGCAAAAAGTTTTTTATCAAATCAACCAAGAGGATTTGTAAAAATTGTAGTCGATTGTGATAATGATAAAGTAATTGGTGCAACACTAATGGGCGCAAGAGCTACTGATATGATTAGTTTATTTACGCAAGCCATAGTAACTAATCAATCGATTTATGATTTAAGAAAAGTAATATTTCCGCATCCTACATTTAGTGAGTCAGTAAAAGATTGTGTTCATTTAGCATGTGAAAAACTAGAAAAAAAAGGAAATGAAAGTTAAACTTCATTTCTTTTTTATTTGAATTGAGTTATCCATGATTCATATTCCTGCCACATCGCAGAATTACTATTTGGAAAAGGATTACTTGGATCAGCGAAACGTATTTTAAATTGATCAAACAATGTTTCATCCAACGTGTAGGAAACGCTTGCTTGCCAACTAACTTTGTTTATTGCGACATCATTGGCAACATTGATGATTTGATATTCACCAAACGAGGCAGTTTTATCCGTATACCATCTTCTTCCAGCGTTAATCACTTCATCTTCATTGCAGTTTTCCGGTTGAAGACAAATCTCACCAAGTTTTTTTCCGGCATAGAATGCAGGAAGCTTATAACCGTTATCATAGGTAGCCTCTACCTCATATAAACCATTTTTAAAATATAGTTGATCAATGTTTTTAGCAGCATTATCAAAGATAAATTTATTATTACCTGGGTAATAATTTTCTGCGCTAGAAATGCACTTAAAATTATTAACTGATGAACATTCATTGAAATAGTTAGCATTTACTTCAATATCTATTCCTTCTCCAACAAAGTAACTAGTTTTATTTGTTTTTAAACTGATAGCGAGTTCCTCATAATAATTCTTCTGACCACTATCATCTACCATAAAAACAACAGGTTCATTGAAAATAATTTGTTGACCTGAATAATGGGTATTACTGATTGCACAGGCTTCTAATTTCATTGTGGATGAATTATTTGTATCATCATTAAGGATGACTTGGATAGTGATTTGTTCATCTGCTGTTTTGTAATCAATAATTACAGAATCATCCGTTGTGGTGATGTGATTTAACACTTCATTGTTAATTAATGTTTTAACACTAACTGGATTATTCGTTGAGATATCTTGCATATCTAATTTTATGTGTAATTTGTTTGTTTTATTTTTTTCATAAACTGTTGTATACATTGTACTTATACTAGCATAAGGACGATGGATTTCATAGGTTTGAGATTCAGCAATGCTTTCGTTTCCAGCATGATCAATAGCATGAACTTTTATTTTGTACGTTCCTGATTCTTGAAAAAATATAGGATGCTGTTCATCATTTGAAATAAAATCACTGTATGCTTCATAACCATTTCCTTTATCAATAGCGTAACGCCAAACTTTAATTTTCGAATGTGAATCAGAAACTTGGATATTCACTTCAAGACTTTCATTACCCTGATAAGTAACTGGAGTAAAGGAAATTATCGGGTTTTCGTTATCTATGAGAAAAGGTTTGGATACTTTTTTTCCTACATTTCCTGCCAAATCAAAAATGTGACTTTCAATGATCCACTTTCCAGTTTCATCAATTTTAAACTGTTGTGTGCTTCCATCATTCACCGTTTTAAGGTGAACTGCGTTGTTGGTGTCTGTATTGATTAAATAGTATTCAACTTTTTGGATTGCCCTAAACAAAGGAGGTGTAACATTGGAATAAAGATATCCAACAACTTCATAGACATTTCCTCTGGTGTTTGAAGTGTGGCCATAATCTTTATAACAAGGCTCCTTGTATTTTCCCAATACATCTTCACACCAACTTTTACTTTCTGATTCATGAAATCCATCAGACCAATTCCAATGAGCGGCCTTTGCATTATATAGAATACCAGTATTGGTTTTGTTAAGGTAGATATATGGAAAAGTAGTACCATATTCTCCATATGATTGCCATTGATTGTTTGTTAGTTTCATGAATGAGTCAATGCTTGATCCATAGGGGAGTTCTTCTTTGATAACGCTAGGGTTAGTATTTTTTTGTATATGAATCTTTTTGCCTGCATCATAATTAGAATAATAATGTTGTAATACACTCGGAGTATAATCAAGGGCTGTAATTGATGGAGAAAAGAAAGTCTCAGCTTGTTTTTGCCAAGTAAAAGTGCCATCAGGTAAATAGTTTCCTGTTTCACTACATACTGTAACTTTTGTTGTTTTCGCGTTTTCGATAGGTGAAGTTGTCCAACCAATGTGTTCAAGTGATTGATAGTTACTAATTTCGAAACCATTAAAGTGGAATTCGGTGATGTCTTCAATATGATCATACCAAATGATCAGTGACTGAATGGTGTCATCAATGACTATTGTGGATTCATCATCTGAATATGTACCAACTAATGTCCCGCTGACATAATCGATTCCTAATCGATTTTCATCTGAGTATTCATGTACCGAAGCATTTTTATAGATTTTTTTGCTAAATAAATTGTTTGAACTACTTATAGCCTTGATATCTAAAGTGATATTTTCAATATAAATTTTCTCGGAAAACTGTATTTGGAAAAAATTTCTAGATTGTACGTTTTGTGTAGACTTAATAATTGTCTTATGTCCAATATCGAAATTTGTTGAACTAGACTTGTTTGGATAATCTCTAGTACCCAATAAATTAAAGCTAACTCCTAATCCCTTGGTATTTACAAAATGACGGGTGTTGCTAAAAGTTACATCAAACAGCTTTCCTTGACTAATCCAGTCAGTCATTGAATAATAAAGCACATCTTTACATCCACTTTCAGCACTTACTGAAGTTGGATGTGATAGTAGAATAATTGATAATAATACTGTCAGTATTGCTTTCATTACAAAAGTACTCTTTTACTAGATTTAGTTGATGTTAATGGAATTTGAAGATTGATGATGGGAATAGTTAAAACAGTTGTAACTTGGACCTCATATTTTTTATAGTCATCATTTAATGAAGTGTCACTAATGTTAATTGTAATTTTTGATAATTCGTTTTCAATTTCATTTATTCTTGAAACCACATCATCATTCATTCCCTCATTGACTTCGATGATTTCTACAATACTGTTTGATGCTGAGTTAATGGGTAAATAGTAAACTCCAACAGCGATAACACCAATTAATATAAATACAAACATACAAAACATAATTGTCATACCATAAAGCTCAATTATTTTGCTCATTATTTATCTCCTTTATAAGTTAAAGAAATTCATTGTACTAAACATACCTAATAACAAAATCCCCATTGATGCGTATAAAATATAGGAATATAAGTTAAAGTGATCGATGACATTTTCATCATCGATTTTTTTTCTTTGGATTAATTTGTTGTTTGACATATTGCAAAAATTGATTAAGATAGTTTCTTTTCCTTTTCCTATTGTAGACAAGGAATAAAGAGTTCTCATAATGCTTTCAATTTCTTCTATTTGATGATATTTTTTTGCAAAGTGAATATAAGGAACTAAACTATCGCCATCACAGTGGATTTCATTCACTAAAATATTCAAATCATTTTTAAATAAATCGGGAGCTTCATCTATGGATTTTGCAATAGAAACTGGAATTGTATTTACTTGAACTAAAGATGCTAATTTGTCTAATAAAAATGGGAATTCTAAGTCAGCTTTTTTTAATCGTATTTTATATTTATTCAATAAAAGAATGTATTGAAATTTATATATAAGGATGAATAGAACACTGCATAGAAGAGTGTTAAAATCAAGAAATTCATATGAAATTACAGCTAATACTAAAGAAATTATACTTCTTTGAATAAAAAAAGCTTGTGCACTTTTCTTGCTGACATGTCCTAAAAGAAAGCAGATATCTTTTTCCATTAAAAATAAAATAATGTGTTGTGTTTTTTTATAGTCGTAAAACCAAATCCACCACAATAAAAAATAAAAGATAAAAATCATTTTAAACCTCTTTTCTTAGCGAAGTTTCTTTCAAAAAATAAGGCTAAATTTAAATGAAATAAATAAAAAATAAAGTATATGAAATTCAATTGAGAAGCATTACTTACCAAATCACTTTGAAACATTGTTTTAGTTAAATAGGCAGAAAACAAGCTGAAACAGATGACCATATAAAAACCTTTTCTTTTTGTATCCATACCAATTTTAAAGTTGTTAGCCAATTTTTCTTTTTCTTCGATATACTTTGATAATACTTTGTATTGCACTAAAGAAGTAATACCATCTTTGGATTTAGAAATGTAAAGTTGATGTAGTTTTTTTATTTCTTCACACTGGTAGATACTTTGTAAAGAATTCTCTAGTGAATTTCCTTGATTAATTTTCGTAATTGTTTTAATTAATTCATCTTTTAATGGACTATCTAAAACTGTAGAACAATCAATAAGTGTTTTTGTCACAGTTTTATTCTCATTTAAATAAGTTAATGCAATATTTACATAATCGAATATTTCTTTATTTAATTTTTCTTTATAGATTCGTACACAATGTATGTAGTTAAGATAAGGTAAAAATAATAAAATGTATCCAATTAAAAATAATGTATATGATAAGTCTTCTATTGTGCTATAGACAATAATGAATATAACAATGGATATTGCAATTGCCTTGGTTGTGTATTCATTGATAGTGTATTGAACATTTATTTTCTTCAACATTTTAGAAACTTCATGAAAACTGTATTTGAATTTTAAGTCAGCCCATAAAAGAATGATAGATAAGCAAGTCATAAAATAAAGAGTTATATAACTATTCATTCTTCAATCCTTTGTTTTTGAGTTTTGGGCTATGTTCTTGAAGCTGCTCTTGATGTTTATAAATGCAGTATTCTTTTGGTTGTAGATTCGTGTAATCATATTCAACTATTGATGAAATAAATCGTTTAACCCCATGATCTTCTTTCTTTTTAACGCATATTACAACATCAATAAGACAGTGGACACGGTGATTTAATGAAGCATAGTTTGATGAATCCAATTTAAGCATTTGAAGTATTCTTGTTGTTACACCTACGTCTTCATCAGTATGCATTGTTGTAATCACCTTGCAACCTGAACTCATCGCATCAAGCAAGTCATCAATTTCTTTTTCTCTGGCTTCTTGAAGAAACAACCACTGCAAATTTTGTCTTAAACATTTTGCGATAACATTCGAATAACTCAACTTATCTCTAACCCTTACTTCTAACACATTCTTATTAGGATAAAGTAAAGGTAGCTGAAATTCCATTGAGTCCTCCACAGTAATAATTCTTTGATTGTTGGGTATAAACTGTGCTAACCATTTTACAAGTTGAGTTTTTCCACTTCCGGTTTCACCAATAACTAAAATATTAACACCTAATTTAATGTATGTTTTTAACAAAGCGAGAACTTCTTTGGTCGCAAATTTTGTTTTTAACATCATCTTGTTGTTTAAGATGTTATCTTTTGTGACCTTTCTTAATGCTAAGGCAACTCCTTCGCCAGCAATATGTGGATGAAATGCACTGACACGAAGAATATAACAGCCTTTTTCAATTTCACCTTCTAAAAATGGAAATGAAGGGTTAAATTCTTTCTCCATTTTATTAGCGACTTGATTAGCGATTTGAAAACACTTGTATTTATCGATTTTAAAATCTGCAAGAAAAGATCCTTTAGTGTTTGAGGTTATGTATATTGTTCCATTAGGATTACAAACGATATCACGCACATCTTCTTTATTAATTACATCTTGTAATATCCCTAAATCAATATGTTGAAATTGATTATTCAATGATGTTTTCATCAGGAAGCACGATTTCTTTTAAAGTTATGTCGATTGTGCGTTGGTATATAGCATCTTTAATCTTAGTGATATCATAATAATTTGTTGGGTTACTCACTTCATGTACTGCATCATAACTCATTATGGGAAACACTTCTCCAAATTCTTTAGCTCGTCCTACTAAATCAGCATCTTCATAAGAAAGGGCAACTACAAGATAGGTTGTTGATCCTTCTTTGTAGCCATCACTTTCTAATGAATCGTTATATATAGCCAATACTTTAGTTTGTTTTACAAGTTCACCATAGATAATTTTTTCTTGATTATCAATGGCTTCGATTCCAGTGCCAGAAAAGTACAAGTCAATATTGTGGCCTTCTCTTATTGAGTTTGCATAAGTATTTGCTTTGTCAACTTCTAAAGTAACAGCAAGTTCTTCTTCCTCAAGATCAAAATACCCAGCATTTTTAACTTCACTTTTTTCTTTAATTAGATCACGATAAATCAACGAGCCTTCAGCAAGGGAGTTACCATAATCTACAACTTTACCCACAATGTCAATTTCATCAATATAAATATTTTCAGATAAAATAGTATTAGGAATTTCGACAAACATTAAATCTTCCTTTGTTATTTCTTTTCCTTCCTTTAAATATTTGTTTGTTATGGGAATTTGTTTTAAGTTTAAAGAGTGGACTATGGTTTGGTTAAATATCATTGTTGTGAATATTGCAAATACTATCATAAGAATGCATGTAGCTAGTTCTTTATGTTCTTTAATTTTTTTCATTAATTACTCCTTTTATCATCAACAAGTATTAAACTAAAGTATTTCGTGGTAGAAATTTCATCAATGCTCTTCAATTCATTTTCGAAGCTTATTTCTGCAGCTATTGCAGCTGGAAAAGAATTTACTTCAATAAAGTTAATGGTGTATGGAGCATTCAAATCATTATTAAATTCAAAATTCTCTCTCCAAATTTCTTTCGTAGTTTCTTCATCTAAAGTACATTCATTATTTACAATGTAATCTCCAATATTAATGCAATCTTGTAGTGTAGTTAATTGAGTGGTGCGAGTAGCTTCAAATATATTATCATCTAATAATAATTCATTGCTGTAATCAAGCCCACCTAGTACTAAGCACACAAAGAAATTAATGATACTAAAAAAAGCAACAGCACCACTCACAAACATTCCTCCTATCCTAGTAGTTTGTTGAAACTATCAAGTATACCTTGAGTTAATTCATTCATAAAATCACCTTTTGCGAATGTTATGAATAGTCCAAAAACTGCAATTACTACAATAACTAATCCGTATTCTTCAAAAAAAGCTTTCAAAATTTCACCCCGCTTTCATAAAAAAATAATTTTATAAAAAATTACTTTATACTTATATAT
>CAYJAJ010000002.1:0-9028 GCA_964368495.1 uncultured Holdemania sp.
TTACTTATATTATCACTTATATTTCTGCCCGTCAATATTTATTTTTACTTTTTTCTAAAAAATGGATAAATATTTTATATCTTTACTTATAATTATTAAAATAGAGTGCTTTTTGTATTTTTAATAATAAAAACCCTATAAGAATTCATTATTTTCATAATGCCATTCCTATAGGGTATGCTCATAAATCGATTAAACTACTTTACTCTTCTGCACTGAATTCTTCTATAACCGGAGTTTCAGTTACAGCACTCACAATCGATTCAATCATATCATCTTCTTCATAAAGATCATTGTTGATTTCTCTGATTTCACGAAGTTCTTGTGCTCTAGCTTGAATCAATCTTGTTGTTTCGCGTTCTTTGTTTTCAGAACCAGTACCTGCTGGAATTAGTTTTCCAACTAATACATTTTCTTTTAGACCAATTAGGTGATCCACTTTACCTTTAATTGCTGCTTCAGTAAGAACTTTTGTAGTCTCTTGGAATGAAGCTGCCGATAAGTAACTATCTGTTTCGACAGATGCTTTTGAAATACCTAATAGTGTAGGTCCAAATATTGCAGGTTTTTGTCCTGACAACAACACACCTTGATTGATTTTTGTGATGTTTGTTATCGATAAACTTTGACCAGCACTTAATTTAGTGTCTCCGCCATCAATAATAATTATTTTCTTTAACATTTGACGAATAATTACTTCGATATGTTTATCAGAAATTTCAATACCTTGTGATGCATATACTTTCTTAACTTCTTTTAGAATGTATTTTTGGACTTCGTTTACCCCTGCAACTTCCAACAATTCTTTTGGATTCACTTGACCTTCAGTAAGTTTTTCACCAACAGAAACTTTTGTTCCGACTTTCATCCATGAACGAACAATTTGTGTTAAATCACATTTATGCTCAATACTTTCAGTCTCGTTTGTTACAACGATTTTTGTACCCAAATTCCCTTCAATTTCAGTAATTTCAGTAATTTCACCATCGATTTTTGATAACACGGATACGTGTTTTGGACAACGTGCTTCGAATAATTCCTCGACACGTGGTAAACCTTGGGTGATATCTCCATCTGAACCTGAGGCAACTCCTCCTGTATGGAATGTACGCATTGTAAGCTGTGTACCAGGTTCCCCAATTGATTGAGCAGCCATAATACCTACAGATTCACCCACTTCAGCATCTTTACCAGTTGCCATATTGCGCCCATAACATTTTTTGCAAATTCCTTTTGTACTTTCCGCATGTAAATGTATTTCTAATATATGCAGATTTAATACCAGCATCACATAATTTTTTAGCGACAAGATCACTAATGTATTCATCTGAACCTATCAATAACTCACCAGTTTCTGGATGGAATATTTCAGATTTTGTATAACGACCCACGATACGATCAAAGAAGTTTTCAATAATTGAGTTATCTTTGCGATCAAGTAGTTCTTCAACATAGTATCCACGATCTGTTCCGCAATCTTCCTCTGATATAGTCACATCTTGCGCTACATCGACAAGACGACGAGTTAAATATCCAGACTCCGCTGTTTTTAAGGCAGTATCCGTTAATCCTTTACGAACCCCATGAGTTGAAATAAAGAATTCCGATACATTTAATCCTTCACGGAAACAAGAATAAATAGGAACCTCAATAATAGACGGTTGATATTCTTTGCGTGATTTAGATTGTGTTGGTTTTGCCATCAGCCCACGCATTCCGGCAAGCTGTGTAAAGTGTGACGCATTCCCACGAGCTCCAGAAACCGCCATCATGTTAATTGGGTTTTTACGAGGTAAACTTTTCATTACTTCATCCCCAATGTTTTTCTTAATGTCATCCCAAAGTTTTGAGAAATGTCTTTCCCACTCTGGTGGAGTAAGAAGTCCTCTTTTTAGAAGTAATTGAAGTTGCTCAGCTTTTGCTTTCCCTTCTTCAACATAGTCATGTTTATTAGGTGCAACATTGATATCTGCTAAAGATACTGTCATCCCTGCAACTGTTGAGTATTCAAAACCTAAATCTTTAATTTTATCTAAAATTTCTGATGTACCCTCAGTACCACGACGGATAAATACTTCAGCGATAACGCTTCCTAAATCTTTTTTCTTAAATTCAGGGTTAAGTGGTCTTTTCTTAATTTCTTCTTTTATATTGCTTCCCTTTGGTAAAAACTCTGAATCAGGTGTACATTTTAATGATTCTGAACTTACAAAGTTAATATAAGGGAAATCTTCTGGGAACATTTCATTGAAAATCACTTTCCCTGGAGTTGTAACTAAATAAGACTGATTTTGTGCTTCAGTGAAATTAATTTTCTTTAAAGCAGCTCCAAGGATAGCTATACGAGTGTGAAGATGAATAACTTTACTTTGATAAGCCATTATTACTTCTTCAATATCTTTAAATACATGTCCTTCATTATCTCCGAAACTTCTCCATATTTTTGCAGTTTCTAAATCACCAAATTCTTCAATTTTATTCGCTTTTTCATAAAATTCTTCTGCAGTTTCTTCCATATTTAAATAGAAGTTCCCTAGAACCATATCTTGTGATGGAGTAACGATTGGTTTTCCATCTTTTGGTCCAAGAATATTATTTGATCCTAACATTAGGATTTCAGCTTCAGCACGTGCTTCTTCGCTTAATGGAAGATGGACAGCCATTTGGTCACCATCAAAATCTGCGTTGAACGCCGTACATACTAATGGATGTAGACGAATAGCACGCCCTTCTACTAGTTTAGGTTTAAACGCTTGAATTCCTAAACGGTGTAGAGTTGGTGCACGATTTAAGAATACTGGATGGTTATCAATAACTTGTTCAACAACATCCCATACTCTTGAGTCTTGGCGATCAATTAATTTTTCAGCAGTTTTTGGATTTGAGGCAATCTCTTGGTTAACAATTTCATTAATTACAAACGGTTTGTAAAGTTGAATAGCCATTTCACGAGGAATACCACATTGATACATTTTTAAATCTGGCCCAACCGCAATAACTGAACGACCTGAGAAGTCAACACGTTTTCCAAGTAAGTTTTGACGGAAACGCCCTTGCTTCCCTTTTAATGAGTGAGAAAGAGATTTTAAAGTTCTTCCTCCTGCTCCAGTAACTGGTTTTGAACGACGTCCATTATCAATTAAAGCATCTACTGCTTCTTGAAGCATACGTTTTTCATTTTGAACGATAATTGCAGGTGTTCCTAATTCTAGCAATTTTTTCAAACGATTATTACGTGTGATAACACGACGATATAAATCATTTAAATCACTTGTTGCAAAACGCCCACCATCTAGTTGAAGCATCGGTCTTAAATCTGGTGGAATAACCGGTAGAGCAGTTAATACCATCCACTCTGGTTTATTTTCAGAAGTCTTAAATGCATCAATAGTTTCTAAACGTTTAATTAACTTCTTACGCTTATCTCCATTAGCACCTTCAAGTTCTGCAATAACATCTTTGTGTTCTTTTTCCAAATCAACTTGTTCTAGTAATGTTTGTATAGCTTCAGCACCAGTTTGCGCTGCAAAACTGCCATAACCATATTTTGCAAGATGTTCACGATATTCTCTTTCTGAAATAATTTGTTTATATGTTAATGTTGTATCCATTGGGTCTGTAACAACCCAAGATACGAAATAAACAACTTCTTCCAGTGATTTATTCGCAATGTTTAGTAACAGTGCCATTCTTGAAGGAATACCACGTAAATACCAAATGTGTGCGACAGGAGCTGCAAGTTCAATATGACCCATGCGCTCACGTCTTACATTTGATTTTGTAATTTCTACACCACATCGGTCACAAACAACACCTTTATAGCGTACTTTTTTGTACTTTCCACAATAACATTCCCAGTCTTTACTTGGACCAAAAATTTTCTCGCAGAACAATCCATCTCTTTCTGGTTTTTGAGAACGGTAATTAATTGTTTCTGGTTTTTTAACTTCTCCATGTGACCAATCACGAATTCTGTCCGGAGACGCTAAACCCACTTGAATTGAGGAAAATTTATTTATACTCATATTTACAGACCCCCTAATTCATCATCATATTCATCATCTTCATCGAATCCAACTACTTCTGCTTCAGCAGGTTCATCCACATCATCATATGAATCATCTACCAAATCTTCTTTTGCATCTGCAACAATTGTTTCAATTACTGTATCTACAATTTCTTCGTTGTCTTCAATTTTTCGCATATCAACTTCTGCACCGTCATCATCAAGCATTTTCACGTCTATCGCAAGGGCTTGAAGTTCATGTTTTAGAACTCTAAATGATTCAGGCATTCCAGGCTCAGGAATATCTTTACCTTTAATAATCGCTTCATAAGTTTTTGTTCTACCTCCAATATCATCAGATTTAACTGTTAATATTTCTTGTAGAGTATGTGCGGCACCATAAGCTTCAAGTGCCCAAACTTCCATTTCTCCAAAACGTTGTCCACCGTTTTGCGCTTTTCCTCCAAGAGGTTGTTGTGTAACTAAACTATATGGACCAGTTGCACGAGCATGAAGTTTATCATCAACCATATGAGCAAGCTTAATCATGTGCATTACACCAACAGAGATACGCTCATCATATTGTTCACCTGTACGTCCATCATAAAGAACTTGTTTACCATCAACAGTGCACATTGCTTCTTCCATGATGTCTTTTAATTCTTCGTTGTTAATACCATCAAATACTGGCGTAGCAAACTTAACGCCTAGTTTATTAGCCGCAAATCCAAGATGGATTTCCAATACTTGCCCAATATTCATACGTGAAGGAACCCCAAATGGATTCAACATGATATCTACTGGAGTACCGTCTTCCATATATGGCATATCTTCTGCAGGTAGTATTCTAGAGATAACCCCTTTATTACCATGACGTCCTGCCATTTTATCTCCTTCAGAGATTTTACGTTTTTGAACAATATATACTTTTACAACTTCATTTACCCCTGGAGGTAATTCATGTCCATCTTTGCGACTGAAGATACGCACACTATGTACGATCCCTGCTCCACCATGTGGAACTTTAAGTGAATTGTCACGAACTTCACGACTCTTTTCACCGAAGATAGCTAGTAGTAATTTTTCTTCAGGTGAGATTTCACTTTGTCCTTTCGGAGTAACTTTCCCTACAAGAATATCCCCTTCTTTAACTTCTGCACCAATCATAACGATACCACGCCCGTCTAAGTGACGGCATGAATTTTCGCTAACATTTGGTATATCTCGAGTGATTTCTTCAGGACCTAATTTTGTTTCACGGCATTCAATATCATATTCTTCAATATGGATCGAAGTATAAACATCTTCTTTAACCATACGTTCAGACATAATAATTGCATCTTCGTAGTTATAACCATGCCATGTCATGAATGCGATTGTTACGTTTTGTCCTAATGCAAGTTCACCGTTTTCCATTGAAGGACCATCAGCTAGAATATCTCCAGCTTTTACTGATTCTCCATTTTTAACAATTGGTCTTTGGTTTAAACATGTCCCTGCATTTGAGCGTCTGAATTTCATTAATTCGTATTCTTTTTCACCACTTGCACCAGTTACAATAATTTTCAGTGCATCGACATAAGTTACAATTCCATCTTCAACACAAACAACACCAGCACCACTATCTTTTGCAATACGATGTTCAATCCCAGTTCCAACATATGGTGAATGAGGATTTAATAATGGTACTGCTTGACGTTGCATGTTGGCACCCATTAAGGCACGAGAAGCATCATCGTTTTCTAAGAAAGGAATACATGCTGTTGCTACTGAAACAATTTGTTTTGGGGAAACATCGGCTAATTCAACTTGCTCACGTTTTACCATTACAGTTTCACCTGCAATACGTGCTACTACATTTTCATTAACAAGTACACCACCAATAACCTCATTGGCTTGAGCAATTGCATAATCTTTTTCTTCATCAGCTGACAAGTAAACTACTTCTTCTGTAACTACTCCGCCTTCTTTTACTATACGATATGGTGTTTGAATAAAACCATATTCATTAATACGTCCATAACTTGTTAAATTGTTAATCAAACCGATATTTGGTCCCTCTGGTGTTTCAATCGGGCAAATACGACCATACGATGAATTGTGAACGTCACGCACTTCAAATCCAGCGCGCTCACGAGTAAGTCCACCAGGTCCAAGCGCCGAAATACGACGTTTATTTGTAAGTTCAGCAAGTGGATTTTGTTGGTCCATAAACTGTGATAATTGTGATGAAGAGAAGAACTCTTTAATTGCCGCAGTAAGTGGACGAATGTTAGTTAATTGCTTTGGAGTTAATCCTGCAACCTCAGCAATAGACATACGTTCTTTAACTACTCTTTCCATACGACTTAAACCAATTCTAAATTGATTTTGAATTAATTCTCCAACAGTACGGATACGACGATTTCCAAGCATATCGATATCATCTACATTACCAACACCATCAAGCATGTTTAATTGGTAGCTATAGAATGCGTACATATCACTAATCGTGATTGTTTTCTTTTTGTTTAACGGGTCAATCCCAACAACTTTAACTACGCGGTCTTTATCATCAACAGGATGAACTTTAACAACTGATACTGCTGCCCCAACTAACCATACAGTTAATTTTTTACTTGCAGCAGATAACATTATTTTTTCTTCAGTTTCTGCTAACATCGCAGTAAGTTCTACATCAGGCAAATAACGTTCAACACACAATTCACCATCGATTAAGAAATCAGCAGCTTCCTCTGTAATACGTCCTATTGTATACATTCTTGAACCATAGTTAAGCACACTTGATACATTTTCTTTTGTAATTTCAACGGGTTTTGCGATAATCCCTGTATAAATTTGAATTTCTTTAACTTCTTTTGATAAATTATAAACATCTGTCAATGTTAATACTGTACCTTGTTCATAAAGCATCGCCGAAGTTTCCACATCGTTTGCTAAAATACGTCCTACAAGAGCATATGTATCATTAGTAGACACCATTTCAGAATGAGGATGTGAGAACAAATGATTCATTGGATAAGCTTCAATATTTATACCTTTAGCAAGAATATCTTTTGTCGCATTTCTTTCTTTTTTAGTAATTAATGTTCCGGCTTTAAGTAATACTTCACCATCAACACCTCTTATGTCTTCTGCGATTACATTACCTTCCATACGCTCTAAAATTGATAACTTCTTACCTAATTTATAACGTCCGGCAGCAGTTAAATCATATCTTCTATGATCAAAGAATTTTGCATTCATTAATGTAATTGATCCATCAAGTGTAGGGATTTCATCAGCACGTTGGTTTTCATAAATTTGTAACAGTGCTTCTGTGCTTGTATTTGTTTTATCTGCAGCTAAAGTATTACGAATCTCTTCGTAATTTCCAAATAAAGATGTATACAATTGCGTATATACATTTAAAAAATCCCTTGGTTCATCATCGACAGTAATGTCTTTGTGAACTTCCATATTTAAAGACTCTAAGAATTTATTCATCTTAGATACATCATGTGTATCATCAGTATTTTTAATATCTAAGCTACAACCAATAGCTTTATATAATACTGTAGATAAAATTTTACGTTTTCTATCCACAGATAAATTCATAATTCTACCAAGTGCTGCTTTCTTAGAATCACTCATTAATTCCAACCATGTACCACGACTTGGAATTAATTCACTTGTGAAAACTTCCTTGCCTGTTTTATCTTCAGAAAGCAAGTCATAGTATGCTCCTGGAGATCGAACAATTTGAGATACGATAACACGTTCTCCACCGTTAATAATAAATGTTCCTGTAGGCGTCATTAAAGGGAAGTCACCTAAAAATACATCTTCGTATTTCGTAAGAACCTCTCCTGTTTCGTTATCCATAATTTCTAACTCCATCTTTGCTTTAAGTGGAGCAGCATAGTTAGCTTCACGGAATTTACACTCACTAACTGAATACTTAGGTGAACCAACTTCATAACTTAAAAATTTAAGTTTGATATCACCATTGAAGTTTTGGATAGGGTAGATATCATCAAAAACTTCATCCATCCCGGTTTTAATAAACCACTCAAAAGAATCTGTTTGAATTTCTACCAGATTTGGTAATTCTAAAGTTCCACTAACCTTAGAATAATCACGACGTGTTGCTTTTGCACCCAATTCAATTACTCGGTAACTTTGTTTTTTACTCATTTACGCCATCCTTTCACTCTTAATTTAAAACGCGAAAAAGGGGCTAAAATCCCATTTTTGGCATAGTTTTTTGCAATTTAATATATTATCATAAAGACGTCAAGTTGTCAACCACTCTTTTTCGCCATTATGACATAAAATCCTTTGTCTTTATCTTTAATTTCAACACTAGAAAATAATTCTTCTAGCTTTTTTATGGCACTTAATGCTCCATGTTGTTTTCGTATAACCAAATAAAGACTTCCATCTTTTTCTAAAAAAGATGCACTATCTTCAAACATCTGATAAATCACTTTTTTTCCTGTTCTGATTGGTGGATTAGTTATTATAATATTATAGGAATTTTCTATATTTTTAAACCCATCTGATACCAATATTTTACAATTTACATCATTTCTTTGCGCATTAGAAACGCTGCATTCTACCGCTCTAGGATTAATATCTACCATAGTTACATCAATATCGTTGAACATTTTCTTCATTACAATACCGATCACTCCATAGCCACATCCCATATCCAAAACATTGCCAGATATGTTTTCATCTTTAAGTACATTTAATAATATTGCAGTTCCTGTATCCACGTGATCTTTTGAAAATACACCGCTATCTGTTTGAAAATAAAAATCTAAGCCCGAAAACCGGAAAGATATATCCTTCCGGTCATGTGATAAATGACGATTATCAGTGTAATAATGACTCATAATTCATCCTCCTCATTAGGGCTTAAAAGCCGAGCATAAGTCGGCTTTAAGATCAATGATTTTTAAGAAATTATTTAATTTCTACTGTAGCTCCAGCTTCCATAAGTTTTTTCTTAATTTCTTCTGCATCTTCAGGTTTGAT
>CAYJAJ010000002.1:9038-54159 GCA_964368495.1 uncultured Holdemania sp.
TGGTGCTTTGTCAACAAGACCTTTAGCTTCAACAAGTCCAAGACCTGTAATTTCACGTACAATTTTAATTACACCAACTTTTGATTGTCCAGCGTCATTAAGGATTACTGATACTTCAGTTGGTCCAGTTGGAGCAGCTTCAGCTGATGCAGCAGCTACAGCTACAGGTGCAGCAGCAGTTACACCGAATTTTTCTTCGATTGCTTTTACTAATTCGTTTAGTTCAAGAATTGTAGCTTCTTCTAAGTAAGCTAAGATATCTTCATGATTAAGTTTTGCCATTTTATTTTCCTCCTAATAGTTATTCAACAGCTTTGTTTGCTACTCAGCAGTAGCCGGTTCTTCACCTTTTGCATCAGCAACTGCTTTAACAGCACATGCGAATGAACGAACAGGTGATTGTAGGCAGCTTAGTAACATCGAAAGCATTCCTTCTCTGTTAGGTAAGCTAGATAGTTCTTGAATTGTATCGACACCGATAACTTTACCTTCAACAATTCCGCCTTTTAAAACTAATTTTTCGTGTTTTTTAGCAAAACTTGCTAATACACGGCTTGGTGCGACTGCGTCAGTACTAAATGCAACTGCATTTGGACCTGTCAACTGATCTTTAAGTTCATTGTAACCTGCTTGTTCAGCAGCACGCTCAACCATAGAATTTTTATATACTTTAAATTCTATACCTTCAGCACGAAGTGATCTACGAAGTTCAGTAACTTCTGCAACAGTCAAACCACGATACTCAACTACGATAGTTGAAGCACTGCTAGTAAATTTTTCTGTAATTTCATTTACTAATTGCACTTTAGCGTCTAATACCGCTTGTTTCATTGCTACACCTCCTAATTTTTCTATGCCACAATATACTCATATAAAATAAGCCCACGCTTTAATAACAGCATGGGCAAAAAAAGTTTAAGTACTTAATTTTACCTCGGCAACATGATTAAGCTCACGCCGTTGCTGTCTATGGTATATTGATAACAACTACATTGTATTCTAATTTAAATATTTGTCAAGAATTAATCGTTAGCGATTTTAATTCCAGGACCCATTGTTGTTGTAATAGTTACACTTTTCATGTAAGCACCTTTTACAGCAGCAGGTCTTGCTTTTGCGATAACATCGTATAATGCATTAAAGTTTTCGCATAAAGCTTCATCAGTGAATGAGCATTTACCGATTAATACATTAACGATACCTGCTTTGTCACAACGATATTCAACTTTTCCTTTTTTAATTTCAGCAACTGCATTCGCAATATTCATTGTTACAGTTCCTGTTTTTGGGTTTGGCATTAATCCTTTAGGTCCTAATACTCTCCCTAATTTACCAAGTTCACCCATCATATCTGGTGTAGCTACGATTACATCAAAATCGAACCAACCTTTTTTGATATCTTCTAATAACTCTTTACCACCTACAAAGTCTGCTCCAGCGTCTTTCGCTTCTTGCTCTTTAGCTCCTTGTGTAATTACAAGAACTTTTTGAGAACGACCAGTTCCGTTAGGAAGTACCATCGCTCCACGAATTTGTTGATCCGCATGACGAGGGTCAATGTTTAAGTTAAATGACACTTCAACAGATGCATCAAATTTAACAATGTTTGTTTTCTTAGCTAGTGCAACAGCTTCAGCGATTGCATAACTAGTGCTGCTATCTACTAATTTTGCAGCTTCTTGATATTTTTTTCCTCTTTTAGCCATTACTATTACTCCCATCCTTCGATCTCAATACCCATATTACGAGCAGTACCCGCAACAATGCGCATTGCAGCTTCAACATCATTTGCATTTAAATCTGGCATTTTGTACTCAGCAATTTCTTTTAACTGATCAGCTGTAATTTTACCAGCTTTAGTTGTAACTGAATTTCCACTACCTGATTTTACACCTGCTGCTTTTAGTAACAAGTTACTAGCTGGTGTAGTTTTTAATACAAAATCAAAGCTTTTGTCTTCGTATGCAGTAATAATTACTGGTACGACATCGCCTGCACGATCTTTAGTTGCGTCATTAAATTGAACGCAGAACTGAGGCATGTTGATTCCAGCAGAAGCCAGCGCTGGTCCTGGTTTTGCTCCGCCTGCTGCAAATTGCAGCTTGCAAACTTTTGCAATTTTTTTACTCACAAGACTTACCTCCTTATATCTATGTGCTTGTGTCGTGGTAAGTGAATGATTGCACATCCTCCCACGCTTAAAAAGCATGCTACTTCCGTAGCTTTGTAATTGTATGATAATTTATTTAAAATGTCAAGAAATAATCCTATTTTCTAAACTAAAAAAACATCCCTCTCTATGTGAAAGGAATGTTTAATATCATAGTAGAAAATATTATTTTTTATTTGGCTATGCGTTAGGCAAAACTAGGTTAAGTATTATCCCTACAAGTGCAGCTAACGCTGTCCCTGATAAAGTAACTAAACTACCTAGTGAAAGCACTGCGCCGCCTAATCCGATTACCAACATAGCCGACGCTATAATCAAATTGCGTTGCTTAGAAAAATCTACTTGATTATCAATTAATACACGTAAACCATTAGAAGCGATTACCCCATAAAGAATAATTGACATCCCTCCAAGAACCGCTGAAGGTATCGTTGCGATAACTTCGGAAACAATTGGTAAACACGACAATAATATTGCAACAACTGCAGCTCCACAAGTTACATAGACCGATGCAATTTTGGTCATTCCGATTACGCCTGTATTTTCACCATAAGTTGTATTTGCAGGTCCACCAAGTAAACCTGAAACTGCTGTTGCGATTCCATCACCCATAAGTGTTTTGTCTAAACCTGGATCTTTCAAGAAATTTTTGTTACATATTTTACCTAAAACAGTATGATCTCCGATATGTTCAGCAATTGTCACTAAAGCCACCGGTAAAATCGCAAATGTCTCTGGACCAAAATATAAAGTATAAGATTCAAATCCCATAAATTCAAATGGCAAGATAAATTCAGGAAGTCCCACGAATCGGCCTTCTGTAATTACCGCTTGTACTTGAGTGAAATCCACTAAACCTAAGCTTACAGCAAAAATATAACCACCTACAATACCACATAAGAACGGAATTATTTTGAAAAATCCTCTTGCTTTAGTCGAAAACAATGCTGTAATACTGAAAGTAAATACCGCCACCAACATATTGCGATAGTCTCCACCAGCTACAAATCCAGCATTAGCGACTGCATTTGTCGCTAAACCAAGACCAATAACCGCAATCATAGGTCCTATTACGACAGGAGGAAGGAGTTTATCTAACCATGCTTTACCAACTACTTTAACTACAAAAGCCACCACTACATACACTATCCCTATTAAAATTAGACCTGTCTGTGCTGCGCTTTTATCACCACCTAACGCTTCTACTGCAATTAAGACTGCCGAAATATAAGCGAATGATGAACCTAAGTATACTGGAACTTTAAATTTAGTAATAAGCGCATAAATTAACGTTCCAAGTCCTGATGCAAATAAAGCTACAGAAATTGGATAACCTGTTAAAATTGGAACCAAAATCGTTGCGCCAAACATTGCAAACACATGCTGCATTGAAAGCAGCGCCCACTTGCTTGCGCTTGGTTTTTCGTGTACATCTAGTTTTAAATCATTGTTTTTATTCATTTTTAATCCATTTGTCTTTAAAAAAAGACCCTTTCTATTTATGCAAAAGGATCCTTAATGTTTAAGTTTATATTTGCCTTTTCAATCTCACAGGATTGTTTTAAAGGATACTTTGCTTATGTAATTATATCTTATACATGGCAAGTAAACAAGAATTATTTTTACAATAATTAACGTTTTCCTGCATCATATATTTGCCCAGCAGCTTTTGGACCAACTGCTTTACCACTGAAAATAATTAAAGCAATAATCGTAAATACATAAGGGATTGTCGCAAAAAATTCTGATGGTATTAAATTTAACAACGGGATCGCACTTGCATAGACACCAAGTGCACTTGAAAATCCGAAGAAAATCCCTGCACCTAGAACACCGTATGGATTCCATTTACCGAATATCACTGCAGCAATAGAAATAAACCCAATACCATGCACAGACGAAATTGTAAATTGCGTTGTTTCAGTTAATACCAAAACTGCACCTGCAAGACCTGCAAAACAACCTGAAATTAAAACACCTATATATCTCATACGATAAACATTGATACCCATTGAAGCACTTGCCTGTGGATTTTCACCACATGAGCGAAGTCGTAATCCAAATGGAGTTTTAAATAATGCGAAGTAGCTAATTACTACCAATAGTATCGCGAGGAATATTGTTGGATATATGTTTGTAAACATCATATCTCCTAGAATAGGAATATCTGATAAAATCGGAACTTCTTTAACTTTCGAAATTCCTTTCGAAAATGATTCAGTTCTTTGCTTATCAAAAATAATTTGACACAAATAAACCGTAATTCCTCCAGATAATAAATTTAAGGCTGTGCCAGCAATGGTGTGATCTGCTTTAAAAGTAATTGTAGCTACACCTAGTAATATAGAGTAAATACATCCTGCAATTAATCCAGCAACCAAAGCAATCCAACCTGCATATTCTGCAACCGCTGGCACCCCTTCAAGGATAACACAAACAGTTGCGCCAGAAAATGCCCCTACCAACATGATTCCTTCTAATGCAATATTAACAATTCCGCTTCTTTCAGCGAAAATTCCACCAAGTCCACAAATAATTATTGGACCTGCAATCAACAACACAGATGGGAACATCGAAATAATTATATCCATTATTGTACCCCCTTATTTTTACTTCTAATTTTAGTCATATAATACGAAATTGCATATTGTATTGCTACAAAGAAAACGATAGAGCTTGAAATAATTTCTCCAATTTCTTTTGGCACACCATAAATTTGAAGTAGCGGTTGAGTAACATTTAATAGAGCAAACAACATTCCTGCTAACCCTATTCCTATTGCATTTCCACCACCAACTAAAGCAACTGCAATTCCATCAAATCCATAATTATCCATCGCAGTCATTACACGACCATATCCGAATGTACCTTGTAAGACAATAGCCCCTGCAAGACCTGCTAAAAATCCGGAAATCATAATTGAATAAATCGTACTCTTACTTACTTTAATACCTGCGTAACGTGCAGCTTCTTTATTAAATCCTGTAGCACGTAAAGTATATCCGAATGAAGTTTTTTCAATAATAAACCAATAAGCAATTAGCGCTAAAATGACTACAATAAATCCCCAATGAAAGCGACTATTATTAGTAAGTGATTTTAGTAAATCACTCCCTAAATTTGCTGTTGCAGGTATGCTTTCTGTTCTAGTTACTGTTGAGCCAGGTAACCCCTTAATAAAATAGTTAGCACTATATAATGCAGTATAATTTAACATAATCCCAGTAACAACTTCTGAAATATTAAATTTAACCTTTAACAAGCCAGGAACAAATGCCCAAAGAGCTCCAGCAATTCCTCCAACTAATAAACAAACGATTTGCCCCACAATATTTGGCATTGGAACTAATATTGCAACCATAACCGATGCAAGACTCCCCATAATCACTTGTCCTTCTGCACCAATGTTGAACATTCCTGTTCGATAAGCAAACCCAATCGATAAACCTGTCAAAATTATTGGCATAGCTGAAACTAAAAATTCTGCAGGATAACGCATATTCATTACAGAGTCAGCTTTAGAAATATCAATTCCTGTCAACCCTTGCAGTAAACCCGCAAAAAGAGCACCAACATCTCTACCTGAAACAAACAATATAACAATACCAACTAAAATCCCTAGAAATACAGCAATCAAAGGGATCAGTATTTTTTCTCTTTTATTCATTTACAATCCCCCTTTTTTGACCAGCCATCATTAATCCCAATTCTTTCTCATTAGTATCCTTACTATTCACTAAACCTGTAATTGTTCCATTGTACATTACTGCAATGCGATCACTTAAAGCTAATATTTCATCTAATTCAAATGAAACAAGCAAGATAGCTTTTCCGTTATTTCTTTCTTCTACAATACGACTATGTATGTATTCAATTGCACCAACATCAAGTCCTCGTGTCGGTTGTACAATGACAAGTAAGTCTGGGCTACGATCAATTTCTCTTGCCATAATAGCTTTTTGCTGATTTCCTCCAGACATAGAACGAGTTATCGTTTCTAAACCTTGTCCACTTCTTACATCGAACTCTTCAATTAATCTTTTTGCATTTTTTTCAATTTGATCAAAACGTAATACACCGTTTTTACAAAATTCTTCCTGATCATAATCATGTATAATGAAATTTTCTTTTAGCTTAAAATCAAGTACTAATCCATGTTTATGACGATCCTCTGGAACATGACCTAGACCTTTTTCAAATCGAGATTTAATAGATAATTTTGTTATATCTTGACCTTTTAGTTTGATCTCTCCACTTTTAATTGGCATTAATCCTGTAATTCCATAAACAAGCTCTGATTGCCCATTTCCATCAATCCCAGCAATACCTACAATTTCCCCTGCTTTAACATCTAAAGTAAAATGATCTACCGCTACTGTATCTCTATTGGATTGAATACATAAATCTTTAATATGTAAGACTGTTTCTTTTGCTTCTTTTTCAGGCTTCTCAACAACAAAATCAACAGCGCGACCTACCATTAGTTCAGCCATTTCTTTTGTTGATGTGTCTTTAACATTCACTGTATCAATGTATTTTCCACGTCTTAAAACTGTACAGGTATCAGCCACTGCTTTTATTTCTTTTAATTTATGTGTAATCAAAATAATCGTTTTCCCTTGTTTTATCAAGCTCTTCATTATTTGAATTAATTCTTCAATTTCTTGTGGAGTTAACACAGCAGTGGGTTCATCAAAAATCAATATATTAGCATTGCGGTACAACATTTTTAATATTTCAACACGTTGTTGCATACCTACTGTAATTTCCTCAATTTTTTGATTAGGGTCTACTTCCAATCCATATTGCTTTGACAACTCTGCAATTTTCTTTGAAGTATTTTTATAATCGATTACTCCATTTTTTGTGGTAGGCTCATTTCCTAATATAATATTTTCAGTGACAGTAAACTTATCCACTAATTTAAAATGTTGATGAACCATTCCTATTCCTAGTTCATTCGCAACATTAGGATCAGTAATCTTTACTTCCTTCTCATTTACTTTAATCGTTCCACTTGTAGGTTGATAAAGCCCAAATAAGATAGACATTAAAGTTGATTTACCTGCACCATTTTCTCCTAAAAGTGCATGAATACTCCCTTGTTTTACTCGTAAGTTAACGTTATCGTTCGCACGTATTCCAGGAAAATCCTTTGTTATATTCAACATTTCTATTGCATATTCCATAATACACCCCTTGCTCATATTAGCTATATTTCTATTTTTTAATTATACATTAAAATAAATTGCTTTTAAAGATACAACACTTATATTTGCAGAAATAGTTAAAATTTAACGTATTGCAGTTTTTATAGCAAAAAAAAACTCACTGTTAAGTGAGTTTTATATAAAACTATTTGTTTGAAGAACCGTTTGCAATTGTAGGTTCTGCACTTACAACGATTTCCCCAGATTGGATTTTCGCAGCATAGTCATTAATCATTGCGATTGTTTCATCAGATAAGTTTCTACCAGCAGTAACTTCTGCACCAACACCTTCGTTAGTTAAGTCAAAAGATTTAACTCCACCAGCAAATGTTCCGTCTAATGCAGCCATTGCAGCTTGGTAAGTTGAGCTATCTACACGTTTAATCATTGAAGTATAAACGATTGATGATCCATCATCAACAATTCCATCTTCGTATTGATCTTTATCAACACCGATTGCCCAAACGCCACCACGTTCTTTGGCTTCTTTAATAACACCGTTTCCTGAAGCTCCTGCAGCTTGATAAATAATTGATGCACCAGCATCGTATTGTTTTACAGCTAAAGCTTGTCCTTTTGCAGCATCTGCAAAATGATCAGCATAATCAACTAAGATTGTTGCATCTGGATTAACAGCTAATACACCTTGTTCAAATCCAGCTTGGAATGCACCAATAAGTGGTCCTTCCATACCGCCGATAAATCCTACTGTATTACTTCCGCTTTCGATTGATTCAAGACCAGCAGCAACACCAGTTAAGAATGAACCTTGTTCAGCAGCATAAACTGCACTCATAACGTTTGCATTGTCAGAAACTGAGTCAACAAACAAGAATTTTGTATCTGGATATAATGGAGCTACAGTATCCACTGCTTCTTGGAATAAATAACCAACAGCCATTACTAAATCATAACCTTGATCAGCAAAAGTTTGTAAATTTGGAAGATAATCTGCATCACTTTCTGATTGTAAGTAAGTAATACATTCTCCACTTTCAGTTGGATATCCATTTTCTTCTGCAAAACGAACTAGACCTTCCCATGCAGATTGGTTGAATGATTTGTCATCAACTCCACCCATGTCTGTAACTAGACCAACTTTGATTTCACAAGTTGCTACTTCTGGAGTAGTTGTTTCAGTTGGTACTGTTGTTTCTTCAGGTTCAGTTGTAGTAGATGTACATCCAACTAATCCTAAAGTAAGAATTAACGCTAATGCTAATTTAAATAGTTTTTTCATACTTTCCTCCCGTATAATATAGAAAACTACACTTGATAAAATATTATTTATCAAATTAACTACATATTTATTAAACCACTTTTCAAGTATTTTTTCAATTAATTATTGATAATTTAATTTTATAACTTGCTTCTAAGTCATTGGATTTTTTTACAACCTTGTATTCCTAGTATAATTTTTTTATCTAGTTATTTAATTGTTGACAAATTCACTAGCATATTGCATTATTTTTTTAGAACACTCAAGGAGAAAAATTACATGAAAACAGTAGTATTAAACTCAGAAAAAATGAATTATGATCATAAACTTGATTTATCTATTCTTTCAGATAATCTTGTAGTTTATGAAAACACAGAACAAGAAGAAATTTTAACAAGAGTTCAAAATCAAGAAGTAGTCATCACCAAAGAGCTACCACTTTCAGCCGATATGATTCAGTCATTTCCTGACTGTGTTAAATTAATTGTTGAAGCCGGTACAGGGTATAACAACATTAATATGGATGCGTGCAAGAAAAAAGGTATTACCGTTTGTAATGTGCCTGCATATAGTACAAAGCGTGTTGCCCATACCGCAATCACATTTGTATTAAATTTAAGTTCATCTTTGCATACTCAGCAAAGAATGCTTATCAACAAGAATCGCAACAACTTCACAAAATGCATGGAAGTTAACCATGTAGAAGTGAATGGTAAAACTTTAGGTATTATTGGTTATGGTAACATTGGTAAAGAAGTTGTTAGAATTGCAGAAGTATTGGATATGAATATTTTAGTTTACACAAGAACAAAAAGAGAAAATGTTAGAAACATAAAATTTGTTGATCTTGAAACAGTTCTAAGCCAAAGCGATTATGTGTCACTTCATTGTCCACTCACTGATGCTACAAAACACATTATCAACGAAAAAACTATCAATATGATGAAACCTAGTGCTTTTTTAATTAATACATCTCGTGGACCGCTTGTTGATGAGCCTGCATTAATTAAAGCACTTAAAGAAAATAAAATTTCTGGAGCAGCTCTTGATGTCCAAGAAATTGAACCACCACTTAACGATAATCCACTTTACGATATGGAAAATGTTATATTAACACCTCATATGGGATGGAAAGGTTTAGAAACAAGACAGCGAATGATTGAAATCACTGCAAATGATATTAAGGCTTATGCAGATGGCAATCCAATCAATGTAGTAAGTTAATTAAAAAGGAAGTATTGCTTGGCTTTAAGCACATACTTCCTTTTTTACATTAGATATTAATTTGTGATTAAGCTGATGTTTTCCAAAGTCCATGCAAATTACAATAGGCATATGCAGAAATTACTGATTCATTGTCTAATTTAAATGAAACTGTTGGTTTGTCTGTATCATTAAATCGGTGGAATTTCCAACCTTTTGTTGTCTGAATTGTTACCCAATTAATTAAATGTTCTTTGCCCATTGGATGTTCAATTTCACCAACATTAACCAGCACTTCTTTTTCTTTAATATCAATTAAAGGTAAATGTTTTTCTGTTGCTGCTTCTGTTGTATTCGCAACCATTTCTAACATTTTTTTGCCACAGCACATCATCGGAACTCCTGTTTCATAAACTTTTTCTGCAATATTTCCACATACTTCACATACTACAAATTTACTCATAGTTATTTCCTCCATTATTTATTTAATTATACAACATTTAATTTGTTTACTACAATTATTATGCATTATCATTATTATTTTAATAAAAACTCTGCAATATCATCGCTCACACGTTTATCAACATTATTTTTTATTGTGTAATACTGATTCGGATTTTCAGAAATATCTCCGGGCATCATGAGATGAGATAGTCCCTCATAACTAATAAAGCTCCAATTACTTTTCTCTTCAAACTCATCTTTCCACAACATGTATTCAGACATTGTAACTTGATAATCTTCTTCACCTTGTAAAACAAGTATTGGCTCATCAATAGTATTTGCCTCAATCAGTGGTTCATAGCTTAGAATATCTTTCCAATAAGCAGCTCCCATACCCATTATTACATCAGTTTCCTTTAATATCTCTATATTTTCTAAACGCTTTAATTCTTCTAAAGCTTCATCAAAATAAGTTTTATCATCGCTAAAATTACTTAAATATTGGAATTGTTCTTCCATGATTGTTTTTAAATCACTTACTGGTGCTGCCATCATTATATATCCTGCAACTTCTGTCTCTTGAGCAATTCTTGGTATGCAATACCCTCCTAAGCTATGACCAAGCACATAAATTTCATCCTTATTTACTTCATCGCTTGATTTTAATATTGAAACAATATCTACAACATCATTAATTGTTTCATCATATACTGTAAATGTTGTATCCTCAGCACTCTCTTCGCTATATAAATATGTCCTTTTATCATAACGATAACTAGCTATTCCTTTTTCTGCCAACAAATACGCAATATCTCTAAATATTGTATTTCCATATATTGTTTCATCTCTATCATTAGGACCCGAACCATGTACTAACACCACAATGGGCCCAAGTTTTTCTAAATTCGGTAGGGTCAATGTTCCAGATAGTTCTTTTCCATCACGCATAATCATTGGCGTCTCCACTTCAGTCGCACCAGTTGGTAAATGAATTGGGGAAACAACTTCATTCAGTGGTTCTATATATTCTGAAAAATTCACTCCTGCAATGTTTCTATCGACATCAAACACTACATTTATTGTAATGTTGTCTTTTTCAAGTAATGTTGGAACTTGCACAATTACATATGCACCTTGTGCAATTTCATTGCTATTTTGAACTTCAATTATTTTTCCATTTTGCGTGATTAACGACTCAAACACTATATTCAACTGATTATCATTAACAAGTTTCATCATTTCCTCATCATAGTTATAGTTATTTGAAATTGCCTGATAATCTTCTTCCATTATTTCTTTTACATAAGACATGGCAACTTCCTGATAACTTCCAGAAACCTTTTCTACACTTGCCGTTGAACTAGGTATATCTACAGTTTCTTTACACCCGCAAAGTAATAAGATTAATGCTGTAAAACCCAATACTAATTTATTTAGATTTTTCATATTCCCACACCCTCTATACTATTTAGTATAGCACTTTAAGCTTTTACAAGCCATGTTCTATCTCATTTTTATATAAAAAACAACTCTTTTGATGAGAATTAATTAAGCCGATTGCTTGTAGATATGAATGCACTGTCACACTACCTACAAATTTAAATCCTCTTTTCTTTAAATCTTTTGATATTGCATCAGAAAATACACTTGTTGTTGCATCTGGCTCAACATATACTACTTTTTCAAAGTAAGTCATCAAGTAATTTTTAAATGATCCAAATTCTTTTTGAATTTCTATAAATAATTTTGAATTACTAATGGTAGCCTTTATTTTAAGTGAACTGCGCACAATTTTTTCATTATTCATTAATTCATCATATTTTTCTTCAGTATAATTTGCAACTTTGTTTACATCAAAATTATCAAACGCAGCAATAAAATCTTCTCTTTTCTTTAAAATAATTAGCCACGATAACCCTGCATGAAATGATTCAAGCACTAACATCATATACAAATACTTTTCATCTAACTTTAGTACTCCCCATTCATTATCATGATAATCCACATATATTTGTGGTGCATTTTCAACCCAATAACATCTTTTCATACTGATTCTCCTCATATTTAATATAAGTATATCATGTACTACTTGTTTGTAAAAAAAACAGTCATAATTTAATACAACTGTCCATTTTATTCCCTAGTACATCCAACTTTATTAATCTAATTAAATTAATTTATAAACTCAATAATCGATTAATCACTACTTCAATTCTATTGCTTATTTCTTCTTGATTTTTTGCATTGCTTACATAAATTGAAACAGATCGTTGTTTAAAATAATTCATATTTAGGAAATTAGTTAATGCTTCTTGATTTTTCATTAACGAATTTTTTAATTCAACCGGACAATCTGCCAAAAAAATCTTTTTCATACCTTGCACCACCTTACTGCTATTATGTACTTAGAGATATCTGTTATACGTTTAATTAAATGCTTTCTTCATTGTTTTAAACGCAATTGGTGTGAATATCAACATAACTAATATGTCTGCAACAACATATGCCCACCATACACCTTCTAAGCCAAATGCTATCGCCAAACCATAAGCTATCGGAACTAATAAAATTAACTGTCTGAATATGGATAGTAGCATACTTTTAATCCCTAAACCGAGCGATTGAAACATTGTGCTAATCGGAATAGAAATTGATGCAAAAATAAAACTCAAACTAATTATTCTTAGTGCTGAAACTCCAATTTCTATTAATTCTTCTGTAGGATTAAATAAATTTAATAACTGTATTGGAGCTAGTAAAAACAAAATTGTTCCAGAGCCTAGAATTACTATTGTCGTAATAAATATATATTTCATAGTCTTCATATAACGTTCTTTGTTTTTTGCACCATAATTATATGAAAGTATTGGCATTCCACCTTGCAATAATCCAAACACCGGCATGAACACAAAGGATTGTGTTTTAAAATATATATTCAATACATTAACAGCTGTGCTACTAAAACCCACTAAAATCGAATTCATTGCCGTTGTAGTAACCGAACCAATTGCATTCATAATCATTGTAGGGATACCAATTTTATAAATTTTCTTTACTACTATAGAATTAAATCTAAATCCTTTAACTTCAATTTTAACATCATGATTTTTTTTAAATAACACGTATACTATATAAATCATTCCAACAAGTTGTCCAACAACAGTCGCTAATGCTGCACCTGCAACACCCATTGCCGGAAATCCAAAGTATCCAAAAATCATGATTGGATCAAGGATAATATTTAATCCTGCCGAAATAAATAAGGCAATCATTGGTACAATCATATTTCCTGTTGCCTGAAGTATTTTCTCACAACTAATTTGAACTTGTTGACCTAAGCTAATTCCCATAACTATATATAAATAAATTGATCCCATTGAAATAATTTCTGGATTATCACTAAACAAACTTAAAAACGGTTTTGAGAATAGCAACCCAAATATCAATAAAATGATTGAATGAATTACTGAAAGAACAATTCCTGTTGTAGCTGTTTGCGAAGCATGATCAACTCTTTTTTGCCCTAATCTTCTCGCTACTAATGCATTGGTACCTATTCCACAACCTAAAGCTACAGAAAGTCCTATCATTTGCATAGGAAATACTAACCCCATCGCAAATAATGCGTCCTGGCCAAGTTGTGCAACATAGATACTATCGACAATATTATAAAGTGATTGAATAATCATTGAAATAATTGCAGGAACACTCATACTGTAAAGTAATTTTCCAACTGGCATTGTTGCTAGTTTGTTTGAACTTGTTTGACTCATTACTCAATCCTCCTTTTTTCAAAAGCTACTATACAATATCTTAATTAAAAATTTTATGCAAGTACTATTTTTATTTTCTTATTTAGTAGTATTTATTCTTAATAACACTATTATTTATCACGTTACAATTAGTGATATTTTCATTATTTAATAATCCTTTTATTTCATTAACATCACTTTTTTAATTGAGTCAATATAACTTCGATATTTTGGATGCAGTAATTTGTTCATATTCCGTGTATTTTTAGATTTTTATTTGATATACTTTTTTTATGAAAGAAGGTGTTTCAATGCGGATTACTGACGAATTTGAAAATACAATTGAAATTGAACGCTCAACTTTCATTTGTCATTTAAAAAAAATCTTTAGCGAACAAGAAGCACGTGATTTTATATTGAAAATCCAAAAAAAACATCCCAATGCAAATCATCATTGTACTGCGTTTATTAGTGGTAACAATCATGAACTCCAGCGCTGTAATGACGATAGGGAGCCATCTGGTACTGCAGGAATTCCTATGTTAAGTGCACTAAAAAATAGTGGTGTTACAGATGTTTGTGCTGTTGTTGTTCGATACTTTGGCGGTATAAAATTAGGTGCTGGTGGACTTGTTAGGGCCTATTCTACCAGTGTAAGTGAAGCTCTACACAAAGCTTCTAAAGTAGAAACTTTTTTAGTTGATGTCTATCAATTATCTTTTAGCTATGATTTGATTGGAAAGCTTGATTATTTGTTGAAAGACGATTGCACCATCACCGATAAAAAATACGAAGAACAAGTTCATTATTATTTCTTTACTCAAAACAAAGATATATGTACCCTTATCCAAGAGTGCACTAGTGGAAAATACATTCCTAATTTCATTGAGAGTAAAATCATAGAAATTCCAATTTGATACTTATTAATTTTCATGTTCGATAGTTAATAAAAAAGTGCTTTTGATTTACTTTAGTTTTTGTAATCCTTGATTATATTTGCTATAATTTTATTAATTAGGAAGTAGGGTTGCTCTATGAAAATAATTGTATTGCTTTGCATTTATTATTTACTGCCTTTATTTAATCAAGAGTTATTTTTTTCTATCATTTTACTATTAGCAGTAAATCCTTTATTTAGTTTTGTTTTAGCTTATAATGATGCCAAAAAATTTGGTGTTAATTTCTTGTTTTCGATTGTAGTTGGCTTATTGTTTATTCCATCAATATTTATATATTACAATAGCACTGCTTATGTTTATGGAATCGTGTATACTATGATCTCTTTTATTGGATCATTTATTGGTAATTATCTTGCTGATCAAAAGCATAATTTAGAATCAGCGCAAAGTAAGAAACAAAATTAATAAAAAAGTAGACAAACAAATGAGTCCTCAAATTGTTTTCAATTTAGGATCATTTTGGAAGTCTACTTTTTACTTTATCAATAAATTTAGAAAGCACTAAATAATTTATGTGCCTTCTATTGATAATTACTGTTATTTTTGTGTGTTTTTAAATTCTTCTTTAATTTTACTTAATATTTCAGGCTTAGTTATACAATCAACTCCTATTTGCGCTAATGCCAATGCAGAGTCATCCATTCCTTTTTTCCCAGCTGATGAAACAGTAGCCATAGCCATTTCTTTAGAGTGTCCGGTTACACATTCATCAGCAATTTTTATATACCCATGTAGTGCAGGACATCTATAACTAACGGCACCAATATCACTTGATCCACGTGGATCTTCATTTACTTCTTCAATATCTTCAATTCCCATTTCAATATATTTTTGTTTAAGCATATCACACAGTGTATAATTAATATTAAAATCATCATATGGACATTCATAAACACTGACTTTTAACTCTGTTGAACTTGCTAAAGAAGCAGCTTCAGCGCATTTTATTGCCTTGTCACTTAGCTCTTTTACATATTTCATTGTGTTCCCACGAAAATAATATTCCATCGAAGCATATGCAGGAATAACGTTTGCAGCCTCACCACCATTTTTAATTACTCCGTGAATGTAAGTGTTTGCTTCAACATATTGCCTCATCATACTTATGCTTGTGTATGTTAATACGGCTGCATCCAAGGCACTTCTTCCTTCTTGAGGACGACAACCATGAGCATTTTTACCAAAAAATTCAAATTTTAGTGGATTGAGTGCATTCGTTCTTCCTCCTAATCCATTCGTAGTACTCGGATGAATCATTAATGCTACATCAACATGATCAAACACACCTGCTTGTGCCATGGATACCTTACCACCAAAATTTTCTTCAGCTGGTGTACCTACTACCCAGACTTGTCCACCAAGTTCATCAATCACTGACTTTAAACTCAATCCTGCAAGTATTCCAATTCCAGCAATTAAATTATGTCCGCAACCGTGCCCTACTTCTGGAAGAGCATCATATTCACACAAATATGCTATAATCGGACCTTCTTTTTTACTATCATATTTTCCAATAAAACCAGTCGGTACAATATACTCTTTTTCGACATCAAAACCTTCTTTTTCTAGTTTATTACTCAGAACTTCCATCGCTTTGAATTCTTCGTTTCCTAATTCTGGATTATCATACATGAATTTAACTAACTCTGATACCGATTCTGTATGTAATGCAATTTCACCTTTTAATTTATCTAACATATTTTCCACCTATGCTTTCTTCTAACAATCATATACTAAAAAATAATATATTAAAATATAGAGATTAAAATTAATACAGTGTTTTACAGATTAAGTAAAACGTATTATACTTATTTAATATTTTTCTTGTTTGGAGGATTATTCATGATTAAAACTAATTTAAAGCTAGTTTCTGCCATATCAGCTATTACATTGATCTTAGCTGCTGTTGGAATCGCAATAAATAAATACATTACAGATTTAAATCTAAGTTGGCTCTACTGGAACTTATTGTTGGCAATGGCTCCAATGTTTTTAGCATTTGTTCCATATTTAATTATAACTCATTTCAAAAAGCGAAATATTTTTATGTATTTGTTTTTACTTGCATGGTTATTGTTTTTACCTAACTCTTGTTATATGGTTACTGATTTAATTCACCTTGAATCCTCTTCTATTGTCGCAAGTGATGGAAGTTATTTAGCTGATTTTTCAGCCTGGATTGAATTATTATTCATTGCATCTTCAATATTTTTAGCTTTAATTTTTGGCTTGTATTCAACTGCTCTTATTCAAAAATGCTTTATCAACTCTAACAGCCTTTTAAATATACTCTATCCTATTTTAGTTAGTGGCTTATGTGGCTATGGAGTATACATCGGTCGTTTCTTGCGTTTTAATTCTTGGGATATCCTTGACCCACTTCAACTGCTAAGAACTTGCATTACAAATTTAGATTTATTTGCAGTCTTATTTTCATTGATGTTTGCAGTCTTTTATTTCTTTTCATACATCATTTTTAACCGCATTTACAATTCTGAATTATCTAAACACAATAATTAGTTTTTTTAACAACAAGATTGAAACCATGAAATACTCATCGCCATTGCAAAATATAAATAGAAATATCAACTTCGAGTTAAACTCAATTTTCACTTATATTTCTTAGTTTCCATATCCAATCTGTTGATTAATAATTAATGGGAATTCAAGAAGTTCAGTATTATTTAATTGTTCCTTCATCATTCTTATTGCCTGAATTTGATTGTTATCATAGGATTTGTAATAATAAATACCCTCGCCAACATTCATGCAACTTGTATAGGTTGTGTAATCATAACTTCCATCATTAGTTATTGCACAACCTTTTATTACGCTTACTGAATCTAACAGATGAAAAAATGTAGTCAGATTGCTTGCTTCATCACTTTCACTTACTGCATGACTTTTTAAAAATACAGCTTTTACAAATCGTGATGTTGTTGTCGTATCTCCTGGAAGTCCTAATGCACCTACTCCGTGGCCTAATGGTCTTACTTTCATTAATGATGTGATGTTTCCTGTTTCAATATCTTTAGGACTACAATGCATGTAGTTACTTAAATTCGTTAAATGAAAATCAAAAGTTGGATTATTTGTCATCACTTCAACTGGATTATCATAAACCTTTAAACCCTCTTTTGTACTCTCAACTACAATACTTTTGTTTTTATCACTTATCATAAAATGCAGTGTTGCCAAAGGTAAAGAATCTTTAAAAGGAATCGCAATAAACTGAAATCCATTTAATGCCTCCTTCACTTCATCTACAGTTTCAAATTTAGCTAAAATCCATAAAATAATCTCATACGGGGTAATATTGACTTTATTTACATCCACTGTTTCAGGATAATAAGCATAATTTGGAAAATTTAATCCAGCGATAGCCAGTCCCTTTTCGTTCATTGCATCTGCGTATAAAGGATAGTTATCAGCTACCATTGCCATCCCTATAATCGCATGGTGATTTTTTATTGTTTCTTCAATTTTAAACTTAATTGGATAATCACGAGGTGTTATGACAATTCTTTCATTAAACGAATAGCCTATATCCATGTTTCTTCCGAAGTAAAAAGCGTCATTTACCCATTTCATTGATGTACACATATTATTCCTCTTTTCTATTTAAATATAGTATGCCTACTACATTACTTACAATTAAAAAAGCTTAAAACCACTTGTCTTAAGCTCTATATAAATTATTTAATAATACTTTCATCCCAACAATTTGGAACATCTAATCCCATTAACTCAACAACTGTTGCAGCGACATTACTTAATCCAAAGTTTCCTTCTTTTAAAGTCACTTCAGCCCCTTTAAGAATAAACGGAACCTTATTTAAAGTATGTGCTGTTTTTGGTTTTGGTGCAGCACTTGGATCTTTTGATTTTTCATACATTTCATCAGCATTACCATGATCTGCAGTAACTAACAAAATAGCTCCCACTTTTTCACATGCTGCAATCACTCTTTTTAGTGCTATATCTACTGACTCAACACCGATAATCGTGCTTTCATAGCTTCCTGTATGTCCAACCATATCCCCATTAGGATAGTTACAGCGTAAGAAATCAAATTCATTAGATTCAATGGCTTTAACTAATTCATCAGTAACTTCTGCAGATTTCATCCAAGGTCGTTGTTCAAATGGTACTACATCTGAAGCAATTTCTACCCATGTTTCTAATTTATCATCGAATTTTTCTGAGCGATTTCCATTCCAAAAATAAGTAACATGTCCAAATTTTTGTGTTTCTGATATCGCATAAGATTTAACACCTTTTGATACCAAGTACTCTGACATCGTATTTAAAATTTTTGGCGGATTCGCTAAAAACTGATGAGGTATTTTTAAATCTGCATCGTATTGAAGCATTCCAGCATATTTAACTTTAGGAAAGCGTACACGATCAAAATAATTGAACTCAATATTATCGAAAGCTTTTGAAATCTCAATAGCACGATCTCCTCTAAAATTAAACAAGACTACAGCATCATTATCTTCAATAGTCCCAACAGGTGTTCCATTTTCAGCAATTACAAAGGCCGGCAAATCTTGATCTGAGCATCCCAATTCACTGCGATAAGTTTCAACTGCTTCTTTGGCACTAGAAAATTGACGTCCTTCACCTAATACATGTGTTTTCCATCCAAGTTCAACCATACTCCAGTCAGCTTCATAGCGATCCATAGTCACTTTCATTCGTCCACCACCCGACGCTATACGGCAATCAAAAGTGTCATCATTTAAGCTATTCATGTGACTATTAATTTCATCAATATAAATTAAACCTGATGTTTCTGGTACATCACGTCCATCCATAAGTACGTGTAATCGTACTTTATTTATTCCTTCTTCTTTAAGTTGACTAATCATTGCCTTTAAATGGCTAATATTACTGTGAACATTCCCATCTGATAATAATCCTATAAAATGGAATGTATTTCCTTTGGCATATTCAACTAATTCTTTCCATGTTTCAGATTTAAATATTTCTTTACTTTCAATGCTTTCATTAACTAGTTTTGCACCCTGACTATAAATCTGTCCACATCCTAAAGCATTATGTCCAACTTCAGAATTTCCCATATCTTCATCACTAGGTAATCCTACTGCAATACCATGTGCTTTCAGTTCTACCCATGGATTATTTTTCATTAGGTTATCTAACTGTGGGGTGTATGCATTGGTAACTGCATTACCTCTTTCATTAGCAGAAAGACCTATACCGTCCATTACAACTAATACAATTGGTTTTTTATTCATAATATCTCCTCCAATATTAACTATATTTATAATATCATATCTCATTTTGCATTTGTTAAACTATATACTATTAATTTTATATACAATTTGCTAATTATTTGATTTTTTTTATAAATATTCAAAATTCATTTAGGGTATTTTTTAAGTTAAATGTTCCTATTATTAAAATTATTCAGGTAAGTATTCTAATCTAAAAACAGAAATAAATAAAATCTCATTGACTTTTATAATAATACTGTATTATAATTTACAAGCAATTGCTCATTATTGTATAAAAAGAGTATGAAAAGAACTGGAGGTGGCTCTTATGAAAAGAACGTATCAACCGAGCAAAAGAAAACACCAAAAAGTCCACGGTTTCAGAGCCCGCATGAAAACGGCAGGAGGTCGCAAAGTATTAGCCCGCCGTCGCCATAAAGGCAGAAAGACATTGTCGGCATAAGAAAAGTCACCTTATGGTGGCTTTTTTGTTAAATTATGAAAAAAGAGTATCGTATAAAGAAAACACAGGAATTTCAAGAAATTATGAATAAGAAACAATATGCTTCTTGTCCTAGTTTAGTGTTATATGCGTCTAGAAAAAAACTAGATCATAGTCGCTTTGGAATCTCTGTTTCAAAAAAAATGGGCAACGCTGTAATGCGTAACAAATATAAACGACAAATTAGAATGATGTTGCAAGGTATCGATTTTGAAAAATGCAACATTGATGGCATTTTAATAGCAAGAAATAAATATGCTATACAAAGTTTTGAAGAAAATAAAAAAGACTTGGAAATGTGCATTAAAAAAGTTAAAATAAGATAGTGACTTATTTAAACTATTTATTTATATAAAATTAAAGGAGATTTACATGAAAAACAAAAAAAGAATTCAACTGCTTGTCTTAGTTGTCCTTGGTTTATTCTTATTATCTGGATGTAGTATTCCAATGGACGAACAAGGGAACGTTATTCAAATTACTTCTGATACTACGTTTCAACAAATGTTTCAATCTGAAGATTGGTTCTCTACATTCTTTGTTTATCCAATCGCTCAAGCTATCAACTATCTAGCTCCTATCTTTGGAGATAGTTATGGGGTTGCTGCTGCAATTGCAATTACTACTATTTCTGTTCATGTATTGGTTTTACTTGCAACACTTAAATCGACAATTGCTCAACAAAAAATGCAACTAATCCAACCTGAAATTGTTAAAATCCAAAAGAAATATGAAGGAAAAAAAGATCAAGCTTCACAAATGAAACAAGGACAAGAAATGCAAGCTGTGTACCAAAAACACAACATTAATCCATTAACAACATTATTAGGATCATTCTTGCAATTACCTATTATTTTCTCGATTTTCTATGCAGTTCGTCGTGCAGAAGTTGTAGCGACAGGATCATTTATGGGAATGTCACTTGAAATCACACCACTTGACGGAATTTTAAATGGTGAAATGGGATATTTAGTTTTATTTATTATTATGATTATTTTCCAAACATTATCTATGAAACTTCCTCAGTTTATGGCAGAGAAAAAAGCTAGAGAAGCTGCCGAAAGTGAAGGAAGACGTTACGTTAAACAAAAACAACCTATGGGTGCTTATATGAATGTTATGCTACTTGTAATTCCATTTATTTCAATTTCATGGCCTACTGCTATGACAATTTATTGGATTATAAGTTCATTTGTAACTGTTGTTAAAACATTTGCAACACAAGCAATTATTGCTAATCACAACTCTAAGCAAAATCCAACATACTAGGAGGTTTAGCAAATGAAAAGTTATACTGCAAAAAATATAGAAGAGCTATTAAAAAATGTAGCTACTGAAAAAAACGTAGAAATTGAAGAATTAACTTACTTTATCACAGATGAAAAAAAAGGACTTTTTGGATTAGGAAATAGCATTACCGCTGATGTTTATTGCTTAAATGATGTTAAAGAATTTATTTTTGAATATCTAGGAACTTTCTTTACAAATTTAAATTTAGAAATGGAAATTGAGATTGTTCAAGAAAATGACACATTTAAAGTAATGTTGAACACTGAAAACAACGCAATTCTAATTGGTAAAAACGGACAAACACTGCAATCAATTAATACTGTTGTTAGAAATGCTACTAATTCAATATTTAAACATCGCTTTCAAATTTTAGTTGATATTAATAACTACAAAGAAAGCCGTTATGAAAAATTAACTGCAATGGCTAAACGTATTGCAAAAACTGTACAACGTACGAAAGTTTCAGCTACACTTGATCCAATGCCTAATGATGAAAGAAAAGTTATTCATCAAGTACTTACAAACTACACTAACATCAAAACTGAAAGCGAAGGAGAAGGTAAAGACCGTCACCTTAAAATTGTTTACAGTCAAGAAGAAAAATAAAGTTTTATTTTAGCTATTAACTGAAATTCAGTTAGTAGCTTTTTATTGACAATTTCATTTCGTTGTGTTATTGTATTAATACAGTAAGGAGGATTGTGATATGAAATTCGATTCTAATACACCAATTTATATGCAAGTTAGTACAGATATAAAGCGAAAAATTATCAAAGGTCACTACAAGCCTAATGATAAAATTGAATCTGTGAGAGATCTTGCAGATTTGTATGGTGTTAATCCAAATACAGTGCAAAAGTCAATGCAAGATTTAGAATCTCAAAAATTATTATATAGTGAGCGAACTTTAGGAAGATTTATTTGTAATGATATTGAAGTAATTAATTCCATTAAGATGCAGATTGCTCATCAAACTATAACAGATTTTATTTTGAGTCTTGAATCTATTGGTCTTTCACTGGATGAAGGATTAACCATGCTACACACAATTAATAAGGAGGATATAAACCATGAGTAAGAATTTATTATCTATCTCAAATTGCTCTAAGTTTTATGGGAATACACCTGCATTAAACAACGTTACATTAAATCTTGAATCAGGAAAAATTGTAGGACTTCTTGGTCCAAACGGAAGTGGAAAAACGACATTAATTAAAGTCATTAATGGGTTACTTAAAGACTACAAGGGAGAAGTACTAGTTGATGATACAAAAGTTGGTGTTCATAGCAAAAGCATCATTTCATATTTACCTGATGAGAGCTATTTCAGTGATTGGATGAAAATCAATGATGCCATTAATATTTTTTCAGATATGTATGCCGATTTTGATGTTGAAAGATGCTTAAATTTAACTAAACGTTTAGGACTAAAACCAAGTCTTAAAATTAAAACAATGTCTAAAGGGATGAAAGAAAAATTTCAGTTGGCTCTTGTTATGAGCAGAAATGCAAAAATTTATATTCTTGATGAGCCTATTGGCGGTGTAGACCCTGCAGCTAGAGAGTTAATTTTAGATATTATTTTAAATAATTATAGCCCTGATAGTTTAATCTTATTATCTACACATTTGATTACAGATATTGAAAAAATATTTGATGAAATTGTATTCTTAAAAGACGGATCGGTGGTTCTTCATCGAAATGCTGAAGAAATTCGCGAAGAGACTGGAAAATCAATTGACGAAAACTTCAAGGAGGTATTCAAATGTTAAAACTAATTAAATATGAATTTATACAATCTTGGCGTAATTTCGCTTATATGTTTCTTGCTTATTTTGTATTAAGCATTTTATCAGGAATGATGATGTCAACTGAAGTATTTCCTGATTTTATAACTGGTATTGCTTTTATGAGTTTCATATTTTTGGGGATTGGAATTGTTTTCGGTGTTATAATCACGATTGCAAAAAACTTTATGAACTCAATGTTTAATAGACAAGGATACTTAACTTTAACTTTACCTGTATCTACACATCAGCTGCTTTTATCAAAAGTGTTGTCAAGTGCAATGTGGATTTTTATTAGCACATTTGTATTCTTTTTGGGATTTATTGTTTTCACTATCTCATTTGATATTGAATTATTAGCTTTAATCAATCTTGATGATATTTTCTATGCTTTTGAACAATTATTTATATACACTGACCTTAATTTATTTTTATTGATTTTATCTGGTATTGTTGAATTATTAGCTTTACCAATTCTGATCTTTGCGGTCGTTTCAATAGCACATTCAAGTTATATTAGAAACCATCGATTATTTGCTTCAATCTTTATTTTCTTTGCATATATTATTATTTTAGGAAATTTATCTGTTTTTTCTATCGATTACAATATTGATTTTCTTTTAAATAATGATGTTGTTTATCTTCAAACAGTCACTTTACTTATTTCTACAATAGAATTATTAGGATTATATTTTGTTGCATGGTATTTTATTGATAAAAAAGTTGAAGTCCAATAATATTTTTAAAACCTTTTATTTTTTAAAAGGTTTTTTTATTTGTAATCAGCTCACATTGAAAATCATATGAATTATTATTTTTTAATTGTTGTACATTACATTATTTTGGATTATATCCACAACTTATCTTTTTTATCTACATGTTTTTTTAAACTTATGATAGAATAATAAAACGATAGGAGACATCACTATGAAATTAATTGTCGGATTAGGAAATCCTGGTAAAGAATATGAAAAAACAAGACATAATGTTGGCTTTATGGCTATCGATATTTTATCAAAGCTATTAAATGTCGAATTTAAACAGAATCAGTTTCAATCACAAATAGCTTCACTTAACTTTAAGGGTGAAAAAGTGTATTTGATGAAACCACAAACTTACATGAATCTATCTGGTGAAGCAGTTAGTTCATTTGCTAGATATTACAAAATCGATACGCAAGATATTTTGATTCTTCATGATGATCTTGATTTGCCTGTAGGTAAGGTTCGCATTCGTTATCAAGGTAGCTCAGGTGGACAAAATGGTTTAAAAAATATTATTGAGTTGCTTGGCACACAAGATATTAAGCGCATACGTATTGGAATAGGTAAAGATCCTATTATTCCTACAAAGGATTATGTTTTAGGAAAAATTCCTACTTCTCAACAAGAGACTTACAACGAAGTTCTTGATAAAGTGGCTAAAGCAGCTAGGGCAACGCTGGCAATGAGCTTCAATGATGTAATGAATCGATATAACCGATGATGAGACAACAACTATTAGATTTAGTTTCTAGTTGCCCATCAGTACTTGAATTATCAAAATATAAAAAAGAGCTAAGCTGTTATAGTCTGGTTGAAGAAACACTTATTGTTGCTGCTTCATTTCACAAAAAACCACGCAACATTGTAGTTATAAAAGATAATCCATACCAAGCACAACTATTTTATCAAAAAATTACCCCCCTACTACAGGCACAATGTGTCCTTTTTGACGTTGAAGAATCTCTTCGTGTTCAATCCATTTCTTCGCTTCTTGAAGCAAATGCTAAACGCCTAGAAACTTTAAAAATCTTGCTTGATAATAAACCTAAAATCTGTGTTACCCACATCGGAGCTTTAGCTCATCATATGATGAAGCCTAGCACCTTTAACAACGCTAAAATTACTTTAGAAATCAATCAAGAAATTAGTATGGATGAACTTAAACATCATTGTCAAAATGCTGGATACACTTTCTCATCTCGAGTAGAACAGCCTCTTTGTTATGCTATTCGTGGTGGAATCATTGATATCTTTTCAATAAATTATCCTCATCCGATACGTATTGAATTTTTTGATAATGAAATAGAAAGCATACGCTTCTTTGACATTAGCACGCAACGAACTGTTTCTACAACAAATACTGTGGAACTATTGTGTGCAAGTGAATTTTTGTTGGATAGTGAACAGGTTATTACACTTAAACAAAAAACATTAGAAGAATTTGAAATGTTTAGAAAAAAGAGCCCCGAAACCGCAATGATTCTACAAGACTGCTTGTCTTTGGACATTGAATTTCTAGAAAATCATATTTATGAAGCTAGACTTTATCCATATTTGAGTTACTTAGATGATACTGCAAGTTTATTAGATTTTATTGATAGTCCACAAATTGTACTTAGTAATGAAATAAAATGTAAAGATCATCTTCTTAGAATGAATGAAGAGAGTATCCTCTATATCCAAGAGATGGTACAGGAAGGACAATTACTCCCTCACTTTTCTATATATAAAGATGCGCTTAGTGAAATCCAAAAATACAGTTTCACTCACATTAATCCTTTTTTAAATAACTTATCAACAATTAGGCAAACGTCTCTCCCTACAGAACCACTTCACATTCTTTCCGAAATAATTGCAAAACAAGCAAATGATCATACTATATTACTCAGTTTGAGTGAAGCAGAAAAGAATCTTATCGAACCAATTCTTTTGGAAAAAGGATTAAGTATACAAAATAATTTTAATTTAAATCAAAATGGTATATTATTTTTTCCAATTGAACTTGATGAGGGATTCGAAATCACAGATAAAAACCTCATTGTGTACACATCAAAAGAATGCTTTAAAAAGAATAAAAGAACATCTCGATTCAGCAACAAATTCAATCAAGCTGAAGCATTAAGTAGCTATCAGGAATTACATCCTAAAGATTATATCGTTCACCATCAACACGGTGTTGGACAATATATTCAAATCATTACTAAAGAGATTGGGGGTATTCATCGAGATTATCTTCAAATTTTGTTTAAAGGAAATGATGAATTACTTGTGCCACTTGAACAATTTAATCTTGTTAGAAAGTTTGTTTCACGTGAAGGTGTAACTCCTAAATTAAATAAACTTGGAAGTAGTGAATGGTCAAAAACAAAGGAAAAAATAAAGGCAAATGTTCAAGATATTGCTGAAAGACTAATTCAACTGTATTCATCTAGAGAAGATAATATAGGGTTTGCCTTTAGCGAAGACACCGATGATCAGATTCTTTTTGATAATGATTTTGAATACGAATTAACTAATGATCAAAAAGAAGCTATTGATCATATTAAAATGGACATGATGATGCCAAAACCTATGGATCGGCTTCTTTGTGGGGATGTTGGATTTGGTAAAACTGAAGTTGCAATTCGCGCTTCATTTAAAGCAGTAAACGATCAAAAACAAGTTGCTTTTTTATGCCCTACAACAATTCTTTCTTTGCAGCATTTTAAAACATTCACTAAGCGATTTGAAAAATTTGCAGTCAATATTGCTGTAATTAATCGCTTCGTTTCTTCTGCAAAACAGAAACAAATTCTACAAGACTTAAAAGAAGGGAGAATTGATATTCTTATTGGAACACATCGTTTACTTTCTAAAGATGTGTCTTTTAAAGATTTAGGTTTTTTAATTATTGATGAGGAACAACGTTTTGGGGTAGAGCATAAAGAAAAAATTAAAGAATTGAAACAAAGCATTGATGTCCTATCACTCAGTGCAACACCTATCCCTAGAACACTTCAAATGTCACTCATCGGTGTACGTCAATTATCGTTGTTAGAAACTCCTCCAAGCAATCGATATCCTGTTCAAACATATGTTGTTGAAAAAAATAAGAATCTTATTATTGATGTTATTCAAAAAGAACTGGCGCGTGATGGACAAGTGTTTTATTTATATAACAACATTGATCAAATATATAATATTGCTAGGTCAATTCAAGTTGAGCTTCCTGACGCAAAAATCGCTGTAGCACACGGTAAAATGAGCAGAGAAGAAATCGAAGACGTGATGTTTTACTTTAGTAGCGGTGAATACAACATTCTTATATGTACAACGATCATTGAAACAGGGATTGATATTCCCAATGCAAATACAATAATTGTAGAAAATGCAGATCGCTTTGGACTATCTCAACTTTATCAAATTAAGGGACGTGTAGGTAGAAGCGATCGTGTGGCTTATGCATATCTTCTTGTTTCAAAGTTTAAGCAACTCTCTGAAATTGCATCAAAACGCCTTCAATCTATAAAAGAATTTTCACAATTAGGTAGCGGCTATAAAATTGCAATGCGCGACTTAACAATTCGTGGTGCAGGTGATTTGCTTGGCCCTAATCAGTCTGGTTTTATTGATGCTGTTGGGATCGATTATTATATTGAAATGCTTCAAGAAGCCATCAACGAAAGAAAAGGAATCATTAAAGCAGAAGAAGAAAAGCGTATAAAACCTTTAATGAAAATTGATGGATACATTCCTCAAGATTTTGCGCCCCAAGACCTTGAAAAAATTGCAATGTACCAAAAAATTGATGAAATCTCTAATAGTGAAGAATTATTGAACTACATGGACGAAATTCGTGATTACTTTGGACAGTTCCCAAATGCTGTGCGTTTATTATTTGAAAAGAAGCAACTTGAAATTTTAATTAATGACCCAAATATTGATAGATTTCATGAAACAAAAGGTGGTGCAGAACTAATTTTAAGTGAATCTTTTAGTAATAACATTGATGGTATTAAGCTATTTGATGCTATTAATTCTATATCTAAGTCCATTAAAATAAAGTATGCTAACAACAAATTAATTATTACTTTACCCAAACATAAAAACATACTTGTTTTATCAATTGAAGTCATTACTAAAATAAAATCATGTACAATAAACGAAAATTAATTTTTAAAGTATAAATTCAATGCTTCTTTCTCATAATAGTATTAGTTTTAAAGGAGAAGGCATATATGAAAGCTACAGGAATTGTTAGAAGATTAGATGATTTAGGGAGATTGGTTATTCCTAAAGAAATTAGAAAAATTTATAAACTAAAAGAAGGGGATTCGATTGAATTCTTTGTGTCCGACAATAAAGAAATCATCATAAAAAAATATCAACATCTCAGTGAAGATTTTACACAATTAGAAAATATGATTGAAACTTATCAGGATTTATTTAAAAGTCCGTTACTTTTTTATGGAGATGACCAATTTGTATCAAAGCATGAAAATTTTGTATCAAAACAATTAACTGTTTCTACGATTGAAAAACTTAAAGTATATAGTGAAGAAACCCTAAATAACATTCAAATGTTTGAAATTGATAACACAATTTTATCAATTACTGTCTTTCCATTAGTTATTGATAGCTTATGGGTTGGATCTTTCTTTATTAGTGATACAAATCCCACAGATAGTATGAAAAAAGTTATTTATAGTTTTATAAAACTGTTATCTCGTAATCTTAATGAATAAATGATATGATACTTATAGAGGTGAAATAATGCGCTTAGATAAGTATTGTAAAGTATCAAGATTGTTAAAAAGACGAACTATTTCTAAAGAGTTAGCTTTAAATGAAAGAATATTTGTAAATGGTAAAGCAGCTAAACCATCTTATGATGTTAAAGTCAACGATTTAATCACAATTATTTTTGGAGAACGCAAAATAACCATACGTGTTTTAGAGTTGCAAGACAGCACAAAAAAAGCTGATGCTTCTTCTTTATATGAAGTAGTTGAAACAAATTAAGTAATATAATTAACCTCTTGCACATATATTAAAGCAGGAGGTATTTTTATGAGCGACATGCCTATTAAATTTGAAACAAACCCTTACCACAGATGTACTTTGAACGATCGAAAAGTATTAGAACTTACAGGAGTAAAGCAAATAGATAGCTTTGATTCTCATGAGTTTTTACTAGAGACTTCACAAGGATGGTGCATCATTCAAGGTAAAGAATTGACTTTAGATAAACTCGATACTGATCGTGGTGAGTTAATTATACGTGGTTTAATTGACGTTATTCAATATTTAGAAAGTAAATCAACTAGTGATAAAACCGGATTCATCAAAAGGCTATTTCAATGATTTTATTGCCACAACAATTCCAAATGTTGATGCTTCATTTATTAATGGGCTGGCTTTTTGGTTTGTTGTTTAATATTCAAAATTGCATTAATATTGCTTTTTTCAATAGTAATCTTAAAAAATTTTTTGAATTCCTTTTTTTTACTTGTTTCACTATATTTTTTTATTATTTTTTATTTCATTTAAATGGTGGATTTACTCAGTTATATTGCATATTTCTTTTTATTTTTGGTGTTTTTCTATATTTTAAATTTTATTTAAATACATTTTCTCCTTTTATAAGTATTTTAATAAGTAAAGTTAACTTCGTTTTGAAAATGTCAAAACTTGCATTTTACAAGATGACTGATATAATAGTAAATACACTAAAAATAAAAAAGCGGGGTATAAAGTTTGAAAAAAAGAAGAGTCGTAAAAACAAGAAAACCAAGAAAAGAATTGATAATGCTATTTAGCTTTATTATTTTATCAATTTCTGCATATTTATTATATACAATAGTTATGGAAGTAACGAGAACGATAGAATTACAAAATAAACTTGAACTTGTTCAGGCAGAATTGGATGTAATTACTGATCAAAACAGAAAATTATCTTCTCAAGTTGATAAATTGGAAAATCCTGACTATGTGCAAAATTATGCGCGTGGCAAATACATGTTATCAAAACAAGGGGAAGATATTTATTATCTTCCTGGAGAGTTAGACAACATGAATGATGATTCTTCAAACACTAGTATTATGGACGAAACAACAACACAAACTGATACAAATAACACAGAAGAACCTACTACATCCACTAATAACGATGAATAAGTACAGATTAATATATCTGTACTTTTTTTTCGACATCCTTCGACATATACTTTGTCATAAAATGTCATCAAAGAAAGGTAGGGATAAAAGTATGAAAGGTCCTGGAATCAAAGAATACATTAAAGTATTAAATGAACTAAAAACAAATGCAAATAACGAAGGAGTTAAATATATTGAAGTTAATTCAAAAAAACTACATGAAATTGTATCTCCAAACCATGCTACTATGCCGACGTGCTGTCAAGCAATTTACAAACTAATGCTAGAGGGAGATGAAATATTACGTAGACCAAAGGGACAAACTGGATATGGTTCGCACCTTGATGTTAGATTTTATACAGATAATTTAGTTAATCGTGTGGCTGTTTTTCCACCCAAGAAAAGAGGGAGACCTGCAAAAAACGAACACGAAAAGATGCAAGATAGAATTCTTCGAACAAACAGAAATACTGACAGCCTATTACAACTTGTAACTTTATGGTTGAACGAAAGAGGGTGGCAGACTACAATTTTTGACAACATTATTGAAGCACAAAAAGATGAAATGAAATGGCTAGTAAATGTTCAAGGTTCAAAAAGAGGAAGAAAACAACCATTGCCTCTTAAATTAAATACAATTTTAAAAGATTTAGAAGATGAAGAAGCATTATATAGCATTGCATTTAATGACTCTACACTTTATCGCAAACAGTGGAACGAACTTCCTAAACTATTAAAAAACAAGTTGAATATGAGTGTACTTTTAGCTGATAAAATAGGTAATATTCAAGAGGTAAAATAAAATTTAGTAAATATATTAAATAGTTTGTTAAATTATTAACAAATATCTTGCGTTTCTTATTTCTCGGTCATATAATTGATGTGGGAAACCGGAGGAAATGAAATGAAGAAATTATTAGTTTTATTATTAAGTGGTTTACTTGTGTTAGGTGGTTGTACTACAAGTAATACTTCACCTGATTCAACTGAAACACCTGATTCAACCGAAGATACTGTATCTACTTCTGCAGATGTTATTATTGTAGGTGCTGGTGGAGCTGGTCTTACTGCTGCTATCGAAGCAGCTGATGCTGGAAAATCGGTAATTATTCTTGAAAAATTACTAATGACTGGTGGAAATACTGTTCGTTCTACTGGAGGTATGAATGCTGCAAACACTCCTGTTCAAGATGAGATGGTATTTGATATTGAAAAAGAATCTGCAGGCGTTGATAATATGATTGCTTCTGCAAAAGCAGATTACCCTGAGCTTGCTGAACTTACTGAAACAGTAGAATCTCAGTGGAATGAATTCAAAGCTAACCCTGAAGGTTACTTTGATACAGAAGAATTGTTTATGTTAGACACACTTGTTGGAGGGAATAACATTAACAATCACGAATTAGTTACAATCTTAGCTAATCAGTCAAAAGATAGTATTGCTTGGTTAGAGACTTTTGATGCAAGTTTATCTCTTGTTGGTAGTTTTGGAGGAGCTAGTGTTAAACGTATTCATAAACCAGTAAACGATGAAGGACAAAGCATTGCAGTTGGTAGTTACTTAGTTCCAATCTTAACTGAGACTGCAAAAGAGAAGGGTGTAGAAATTATTTTTGAAACCGAAGTGACAGAATTAGTTGTTACTGACAATGCTGTAACTGGAGTAAAAGCAGGAGATGTAACATATGATGCAAAATCTGTTATTATTGCTACTGGTGGTTTTGGATATAATCTTGATATGGTATTAGAATACAAGCCTGAATATGAAGGTTTTGTATCAACTAACTCTCCAAGTATAACTGGAGACGGTATAAAAATGGCACAAGCAATTGGTGCTGCTACTGTAGATATGGAACAAGTTCAAATTCATCCAACTGTACATCAAGAAACTAGTGCTTTAATTACTGAAGGATTACGTGGAGATGGTGCAATTATGGTTAATAACGATGGAGTTCGTTTCTGTAATGAAGTTGGAACTCGTGATGATGTGTCTGCTTCAATTGTTGCACAACCTGATGGGGGTGCTTGGTTAGTTGTTGATCAGAAAATGGTTGATGCATCTGCTGTAATCGCTGGATATATAAGTAAAGGTTATACTGTTGAAGGATCTACTGTTGAGGAATTAGCAACTGCTATGAATGTTGATTCTACTGCACTTACTACTACTCTTGATACTTGGAATGCAGCAGTTGATGCTGGTAACGATGCTGAGTTCGGAAGAACAAGCTTTGCTAATAAACTTGATACTGGAAATTTCTACGCTATCTACGTTGCACCTGGTGTTCACCATACAATGGGTGGTTTAGAAATCAATGCTAACACTGAAGTTTTAAATGAAAGTGGAGAAGTTATTAGTGGATTATATGCAGCTGGGGAAGTAACTGGTGGTATCCACGGTTCTAATCGTCTTGGTGGTAACGCTGTTTCTGATGTTATCGTATTTGGTCGCATTGCTGGACAAAATGCAGCTGCACATGCAGAATAGTTAATTTTACATACAAATTTTTAAAGGAGCTTATTTATGAGTTCCTTTTTTTATTTTTTATTTTTGAAAACACATTTACTTTTTAAAATTCAAACCATATACTTAATTAAGAACAACATAGTTATATTTGAAGTTAAGGAGTAACAACAATGAAAAGTAAATTTTTGAATCCTGTTTCAATATTTTTTTATATCACTATTCTTCAGAGTGTAGCTGCTAATCTAGCTCATCCAGTTACTCCAACATTACTTCAAAACTTAAAACTTGAAGATTATATGTTTGGGGTTGCATTTGCAGCCATGTCATTAGCACAGTTTATATTCTCTCCTTTTTGGGGAAAGATGATTAATGTTTTCTCTGAAAGAAGAATTATGGCTTTTGGCTGTTTTGGTTACTCTATTTCTCAATTTCTATTTATGATTGCATCAAATCCATTTGATATTATATTGGCACGTACTCTTGCAGGGTTTTTTATGAGTGGAACTATGGTGTGTGCTTTAACTTATATTATTTATATTTCAAACAATGAAAACAGAGGCCAAAATTTAACGATTTATGCAACTATCACAACTGTTTCAAGCACTTTTGGATATTTAATTGGTGGTTTGCTGGGAGATATAAATATAGAATTTTCTTTCATATTACAAGTTATACTTTTAGTTATTGTTAGTTTTTTACATTATTCAATGCTTGTTACTAGAGAAAATTTAAAACCTTATGATGCATCTTCAATGTTAAAAGAGGCAAACCCATTAAAGTCTTTTGTTGAAATAAGGACTTACTTATCAAAATTACTTCTTATTTTATTTGTTGTTTCGTTTGTTTCTAGTTTAGCGACAACAGCTTATGATCAATCATTTAATTATTATATAAAAGATATATTTGATTTTCCACCATCGTATAACGGTATAATTAAAGCTACCGTTGGAGTTGTTTCTTTAATTACTAATTTAACGCTTTGTATTTGGATTATGAAGAAAAAGTTCATTTCTTCTTCTTTAACTTTCGTATTTTTAGCATGTTCTTTCTTTTTATTTGCAATAACCCAAATAAATGATATTACTTATTTTTTGCTATTTAACATTTTGTTTTTTGCATGCAATTCTATTTATTTGCCATTATTACAAAATCTTTGTGCTAAATACGGAAATTCACAAAGTAGTGGAACAATTATTGGTTTTTATAATTCGATGAAGTCTTTAGGAATGATTTTAGGTGCACTCATCTCAGGATTTGTTTATACTATTAATCCACAGTATCCTTTTATTTGCGCATCCCTATGTTTCTTTATATCTACTATTTTTACTTTTTTATATCATACAAAATCAAAAGATTGAAATTAGTCCGTAGTATTCTTCTAATGTGCATTTGGAATTATAGACTTTCAAAGATTCTACTTTTCCTATATATCTAAAATGCCACGGTTCAAATATATATCCGGTAATCGGCTCTTTTTCTTTTGGATATCTTAAAATAAACCCAAATAAATGAGCATTTTCATTTAGCCATACTCCTTCTTTGGTAGACTCAAAACACTCTTCTAATAAACAATTCATCGATGCAGATGACAAATCAACAGCTAATCCTGTTTGATGTTCGCTTTCTCCAGGTTTAGCACTGTATCTGTTTGCGTTTGCATCATTAGCTATATTTTTTTTATATAAATTCTCTTGATAATCATATGATCTAAATGCACTTATTAATAATAGATTTATTTCTTCTTTTTCTGCATACTCAAACATTTCTTCAAGCGAATGAGCAGCTTCTTCTCTTAAATACATTTCTTCTTTAATTGATGATACATTTGGTATTACTAAGTCACTAGGATAATATTCTTTATCTAATGGTCTATTTTTATTGATTATCACTTGTATGCTGTCATTACTATCAATATCAATTTCACTTGATAAGACAACATCATTTACATATTTTACAGGTTCTTTTCTTTCTTCTTCACCAATACAAAAATTTCCAAATATTAACAACAAAATAAACATTAATCCGTATTTTATATACACATAATCACCTTCTAACAATATTATGCACAAAAAAACAACTTTTATATCAGCATATATTTATATTTATCGTATTATTAACAAATTAATAACACCTCAACATTTGTATTTATCAACATAATGTGGATAAGTGTTTAACTCATGATTTTCCTTTATTTAAAGGTTTTTTTTATATACATAAGATGTTGAAAGAGTTATTAATTTTATTTTTTTAAACAATTTTCCACAAAAAAATATGAACATTCTTTTTATTCACAGTTTATCCACACAGTAAAGTTGTGGATATTGTGGATAAGTATCAAAAAATCCTATAAATTATAGCTTTTTTTTAGATTGTTTTCCACAGTGTTTGTTTGTAAGTAATATATTTGTTTTTTAGTGTATAAAAGTTATTCATATTGTTGTAATATTATATAACAAGGAGGGGTAGAATGACTAATACAGTAGAAATCTATTTAAATGATTTGTGGGAAAAATTAATTACATTTCTTAGAAATTCTAACCAACCTGGATTAGATAATATTGTCATTGATACGTATTATAGCAATTCAAGGTTAGTGAGTTTAGATAATAATAAAGCTATCGTTGTTGTTGACAACGAAATATCGAAACAAGTTATAATTACAGAAATTAATTTAATAAGTCAAACTTTAAGTGAAATATTAAATGATACTATTACTTGCGAGATCCTAAATAAAAATGAATTTAGAAATGTTTCAGCAAGTAATGTTGTCGAAAATAATACTTTGGAAAGTTTACATCAAATCAAATTTAATCAAGATTTATCATTTGAGAAGTTTGTTGTTGGGGGAAGCAATAAAGAAAGTCATGCAGCTTCATTAGCATGTGCTTATAATCCTGGAAAATTTTATACTCCATTATTTATTTATGGAAATAGTGGACTTGGGAAAACGCATTTGTTAAATGCAATTGGAAATTTTATAAAAACAAATTATCCTGAAAAAGTAATTTATTACACATCAGGATCTGACTTCGTTGAAAGTGTTGTAACAAATATTCAAAAAAACACTATAGATCAATTCAAAAGAAATTTATATAATATTGATGTTTTATTAATGGATGATATCCAATTTATTGCCGGTAAAGAAAAAAGTCATGAGATCTTTTTTAGTGTTTTTAACGAACTAGTTAATGACAGAAAGCAAATTTGCATTACAAGCGACAAGCATCCTACTGAAATCAAAGGGTTAGAAGAGCGATTAATAAGCAGGTTTTCATCTGGTTTATCTGTTGGTTTAGATAGTCCTGAATTTGAAACAGCTGTTGCTATACTAAAATTAAAAATCAGTCATCAGATTGACGATTCAATTTCAATTGATGAAAATGTCTTATCTTATATAGCACAAAACTTTTCAAAGGATGTGCGATCATTAGAGGGTTGTATTAATAGATTATTATTTATGACTATTAACACTTCTGAGCAAGAGCATATTGATCTTCCATTAGCAATGAAGATATTTAAAGCTCAAGTAAAAAATACTTCTTCTAATGAAATAACTCCTTCTAAAATAAAAAAAGAAGTTGCTGATTACTATGGATTAACTAAGCAGCAACTAATTTCTAAAACTAGAACATCTAATATATCAAATGCTAGACATATCGCTATGTATTTATGTAGAAAATTTATTGATATGCCTTTTGTTAAAATTGGAGAAGAATTTGGTAAAAGAGACCATTCTACAGTAATGAATGCTTGTGATAAGGTTGAAAAGAAAATTAAAAAAGATATTCTGTATAAACAAGCTGTTACGGAAATTGAAGTTCTTTTAAAAGGAATTTAGTTATCCCCAATTTTCCACTTTTTTTTAACAAGTAAAAATGTTAAAATTATACTGTAATATATATGTAATTAGTTATTTATCCACTTTTCCACACTCTTAGTAATAATAAACTAATTATTTAATAAAAATATAAGGAGGATTCATATGAATTTCAGTATATCAAAAAAAGTTTTCTATAATGCATTACAAGTAGTTTCAAGATCTGTTTCAAGCAATTCACCTATTCCAGCACTTTCTGGTATAAAAATTGATGTTAATCAAGATTCTATTGTTTTAGTGGGGAGTGATGCAGAGATTTCTATTATGAAAACTTTAACTACAGAGGATGAAGATATTAATCTTAATATTAAAGAAACTGGTAGTATTGTTATTGAAAGTAAATATATTTTAGAAATTGTTAGAAAAATTGAAGTTGAGAATATAGATATACAAATTATTGATGGCTGTTTAACAAGAATTAGCGGGGGAACTTCAAAATTTGAGATTAATGGAATTAAAGGATCTGAATATCCAACTATTGATTTTTCTAGACCTAGTCAACAAATTAAAGTTGATGCTGATGTTTTACAAAAAATTGTGAATCAAACTACATTTGCTACAAGTGATAAGGAGACAAGACAAATCCTTACAGGAGTTAATTTTAAATCCAATGGAAACATATTGGAATGTGTGGCAACAGATAGTTATAGATTAGCTAAAAAAATCGTTAATTTAGATGTAGAAAGTAATTTTAATATAACAATACCTTCAAAAAGCATGAATGATGTTGCTAAAATTATTGAGAAAGATAGTACAGTTTTATTGTGTGTATCTGACAAAAAGGCTCAATTTTGGATTGAAAATAATGTTATCCAAACTAGATTACTTGAAGGTAATTATCCAGATACAGGAAGATTAATTCCAAATGCTTTCGAAAACGAATTAACTGTGGATTCTAGAGATATATTAAATGCAATTGATCGTGCTTCATTTATTAAAAATGATGGGATTTCTTTAATTAAGTTATCTTTGAGCACAAATAATGTTGTTATTTCTAGTAAGTCTCAAGAAATTGGTTCAAGTACTGAAAATTTATCACACTTTATTTATGAAGGAAATGACTTCCAAATTTCTTTTAGCGGTAAATATGTTTATGAGGCAATTAAAGTTTTAAATGCAACTAAAGTTAAAGTTTTATTTAGTGGAGAAATGAAACCTTTCATAATTAAAAATGAAAAAGATGATTCAATTATTCAGTTGGTTTTACCTGTAAGAACTTATAATTAGAAATTTTATACTATATTTATTAAAAGGTATTTATGTTTATAAATACCTTTTAAATTTTATATAAAAAATTGTTTTTTTTATTGGTTTATTTGATTTAATGTAATTTAATTTCGTTTTAAGCGAATTTTTTAATTATCAATATCCCAGTATTATTTGATTTTTTTAAATAAATATAACAAATTAAGGGCTATTTATGATATAATTAATTTGATTTATTATATAGAATCGAGGTACATATGATAAAAATTGAAACTGAATTTATAACACTTGGTCAACTATTAAAATTAACTGATTGGATTTCCTCTGGTGGTGAAGCAAAAATAGCAGTTAAACAACTAAATATTTTTGTGAATGATGTTAAGGAAGATCGAAGAGGTAGAAAAATTTATAAAGGTGATGTTATAAAAATTGAAGATAAAGTATATAAGATTTCTGTATGATTATTGAAAAAATAGAGTGTAAAAATTTTAGAAACCTCGAAAATTTATCTGTTTCCTTTAGTGATAAAATAAATGTCATTGTTGGAATGAATGGACAAGGGAAAACTAATTTATTAGAAAGTATTTATTATTTATCAACAACAAGATCTTTTAGAACAAGTAATGATAGTGATTTAATTATGTATGATAGTAATATATCACGTATTGATTGTTTGATGGTTGATGATTATCATAAAAAATCACTTAGATGTCTTATACATGAAAATGGAAAAAGTTGTTTTATATCAAAAAATCCTATTTCTAAAACTAGTGAGTTTATTGGTAATTTAAATGCTGTTCTTTTTGTTCCTTCGGATGTAGATATTTTTAGCTCTTCTCCTAGAAATAGAAGAAAAATGATGGATATTGAAATTGGAAAAGTTGATAATTTATATAGTCTTTATTTAAATAAATATAACACTTTAATGAAAGATAGAAATTCTTTTTTTAAGTTAGGTAAAGATGATAATAATTTATTAGATATTTTAGAGCAACAGATGGTTGATTATCAAACTAAAATTATAACTAAAAGAATTGAATTTATTAAAATGATTAATGAAGAAATGAATAAGTATTATAAAATTATTTCTGAGGACAATGCAAATATATATTGTAAGTATAAAAGTATATCTGAAAAAATTAATTACTTAAATAAAGATGAATTTTTACAAGTATTAAAAGATAGTAGAGATAGAGATAGAATTCTTAAAAGTACTTCTTTAGGCATACATAGAGATGATTTAGAGTTTATGATGAATGATAAATATTTAGATAGCATTGCATCTCAGGGTCAAAGAAGAATGGTTGTTTTATCCTTAAAGTTTGTATTTATTGAGTTTGTTTTATATAAGAAAAACAAATATCCAATATTGTTGTTAGATGATGTGTTAAGTGAATTAGATTTAAATAAAAAAAAGAATTTGTTTAGTGTTATTCCAAAAGAAGTTCAAACAATTCTTACGACTACAGATATTGATGAATTGATTAATGATATTAGATTAAATATTAATGTACTGAAAATAAGTGAAGGAAAATTAATAACACAGGAGGATTAATTATGAATAACGAAATGAATTATTCTTATACAGCAGATGATATACAAGTTTTAGAAGGTCTTGAAGCAGTTAGAAAAAGACCAGGTATGTATATTGGTTCAACTTCTGAAAAGGGGTTGCATCATTTGGTATGGGAGATTGTTGATAACGGTATTGATGAGGCTTTAGCAGGTTATGCTAATCAAATTACTGTTACAGTGGATCAAGATAATATTGTGACTGTTGAAGATAACGGACGCGGAATGCCTGTAGGTATTCATGAAAAAACAGGAATATCTACGGTTGAAACTATTTTTACTGTGCTTCATGCAGGTGGTAAATTTGGCGGTGGTGCTTATAAAGTATCTGGTGGTCTTCATGGTGTAGGTGCTTCTGTAGTTAATGCATTAAGTGAATTTTTAGAAGTTACTATTTATAAAGATAGTAAAGTTTATTTTATGCGTTTTGAAAATGGTGGAAATGCAGTATCACCTTTGAAAGAAATCGGTGAATGCGATGAAAATAAACATGGTTCTATTGTTAGATTCAAAGCTGATAAATTAATTTTTACAGAAACTACTTCATATAATCATGAAACTTTGCGTGATAGAATAAGACAAATTGCATTTTTAAATAAAGGAATAAAATTAGTTTTTATTGATGAAAGAGATAGTGCAAAAGAAAAAGAGCAAATTTTCTTATATAATGGAGGACTTAAAGAATATGTAAGCTATTTAAATAAGAGTAAGCAAACAATTCATGATGAAATTGTTTATTGTGAAGGTTCTGAAGATGGAATTGAAGTTGAAATAGCTATGCAATACAATGAAGGTTATATTTCAAACATTTACTCTTTTTGTAATAACATTCATACACATGAAGGTGGTTATCATGAAGATGGGTTTAAACTTGCACTAAATAGAATTATTAATAATTATGCAAAAGATAATAATTTTTTAAAGAAAGATGAAGAAAATTTACAGGGTGATGATGTAAGAGAAGGTTTAACTGCAATTATCTCTGTAAAACATCCTGATCCTCAATACGAAGGACAAACAAAGACTAAATTAGGTAATAGTGAAGTTAGAAAAATAGTTTCTAACGTTTTCGGTAGTCAATTAGAGAGATTCTTAATGGAAAATCCTAATCAATCAAAAATAATTATTGAAAAATCACTTGTTGCATCTAAGGCAAGACTTGCTGCAAAAAAAGCACGTGAGCTTACAAGAAGAAAGGGTGCGTTAGAAATTTCTAGTTTACCTGGGAAGTTAGCTGATTGTTCGAGTAAAGATGCAAGCATTTCTGAAATATATATTGTCGAAGGGGATTCAGCTGGTGGAAGTGCAAAGCAAGGAAGAGAAAGTAAATTCCAAGCTATTCTTCCTTTAAGAGGTAAAATCTTAAATGTTGAAAAAGCAAGATTACACCGCATATTTGATAATGCAGAAATCCGTTCAATGATTACAGCATTTGGATGTGGCGTGGGTAATGAAATTGATACGTCTAAATTAAGATATCATAAAATAGTAATTATGACTGATGCGGATGTTGACGGTGCGCATATAAGAACATTGTTGTTGACTTTTTTCTATCGTTATTTGAAACCTGTTGTTGATGAAGGTTATATTTATATCGCTCAACCACCACTATATAAAGTTCAAAGAGGAAATAGTGTAAGGTATGCATATTCAGATAAAGAATTAGAAGCAATTCGTGAAGAGTTGGGAGATAGATTAAATATTCAACGTTACAAAGGTTTAGGGGAGATGAATCCTGATCAACTTTGGGAAACAACTATGGATCCTGAAGTAAGAACACTTATTCAAGTTACTGTTGACGATGCTATTGAAGCAGATACAGCTTTTAGTATGTTAATGGGTGATGAAGTTGAACCAAGGCGTAAATTTATTGTTGAAAATGCACAATTCGTAAAGAATTTAGATATTTAAGGAGATTATGATATGTCAGAAAATCACAATCACGGTAAGATAAAACAAACAAATATTTCTAATGAAATTAGAACTTCTTTTCTTGATTATTCAATGTCTGTAATAGTTGCAAGAGCATTACCAGATGTAAAAGACGGGCTAAAACCTGTACATCGTAGAATTTTACACGCTATGAATGATTTAGGAATTGTCGCAGATAAACCACACAAAAAATCTGCTCGTATTGTCGGGGATGTTATTGGTAAGTATCATCCTCATGGAGATACAGCTGTTTATGATGCAATGGTTCGTATGGCTCAAGAATTCAGTTATCGTTATCCATTGGTTGATGGGCATGGTAATTTTGGTTCTATTGATGGTGATGGCGCAGCCGCAATGCGTTATACTGAAGCAAAAATGGCAAAGATTTCTATGGAATTAGTTAGAGATATCCAAAAAGAAACAGTTGATTGGATGGATAACTATGATGGCGAGGAAAAGGAACCAGTTGTAATGCCTGCTCGGTTTCCAAACTTGTTATTAAATGGGACGACAGGAATTGCTGTTGGGATGGCAACAAATGTACCACCTCATAACTTAGGGGAGACGATTGATGCCACAATTGCAGTTATGGAAAATCCAGATATTACTGTAATTGAATTGATGGATAATTACATTCACGGACCAGATTTACCTACAGGTGCACTTATTTTAGGCAGAACAGGTATAAGACAAGCGTATGAAACCGGAAGAGGGTCCATTGTTATTCGTTCACGCGCTGAGATTAGTGAAATGGATAATGGAAAGAAAAAAATCATTGTAACTGAAATTCCATATCAAGTTAATAAATCTATTTTGGTTGAAAAGATCGCTAGTTTAGTTAGAGACAAGCTGATAGACGGTATTACTGATTTAAGAGATGAATCAAATAGAAATGGTATAAAAATTGTAATTGAATTAAGAAGAGATGTTCAAGCTGATATAGTTTTAAATCAACTATATAGAATGACTTCAATGCAAACTACTTTTGGAGTAAATACAATTGTTTTGGTTAATAATGTTCCTCGGCAGTTGGGACTTAAAGATGTTTTGAATTATTATATCGAACATCAAGTGGATGTTATTACAAGAAAAACAAGATATGATTTAAGAAAAGCAGAAGAGCGTGTCCATATATTGGCAGGTTTGAAAATTGCTTTAGATAATTTAGATGAGATTATATCGTTACTTCGTAGTTCAAAAGATCCTGCTACCGCATTAAGTGAATTGATGAATCAATTTGGGTTATCTGAAATTCAAGCAAAAGCTATCTTGGATATGCAGTTTAGAAGATTAACGGGGCTTGAAAGGCAAAAAATTGAAGATGAGTACGATAATTTAATGTTAGTGATTGCTGATTATCAAGATATATTATCAAATCATAGTCGCGTTTTAGAAATTATTAAATCTGATTTGTTGGAGATTAAGGAGAGATTTAATGATGAAAGACGCACTGAAATTACTGAAGGTGATATCGATATAGAAGATGAAGATTTAATTCCGGTTGAAGATATCGTTATTACTATGACTACAAATGGTTATATTAAACGAATAACAGCTGATACTTATAAGACACAAAATCGTGGTGGAAAAGGCGTTAAAGGGATGTCTGTTAATGATGATGATATTATTGAACAATTTTTATCTCTGAGTACACATGATGATTTGTTGCTGTTTACAAATTTTGGAAAAGTATATCGAATTCGCGGTTATCGTGTTCCTTTGGCTTCTAGAGTTTCTAAAGGGATCCCAGTTGTTAATTTATTGAATCTTTCTAAAGATGAAAAAATAAAGGCAATGGTTGCTGTTAAGCGTGATGAGGATAAGGAAGATGGATATTTCTTCTTCACTACTAAAGCAGGTATTGTTAAAAGAACGGCAGTAAATGAATTTTCAAGCATTAGACAAACAGGTAAAATTGCGATAACAATGAAAGAGAATGATGAATTGATTGCTGTTAAGAAAACTACTGGTGATGATCAAATTATTATCGCTGGGGCAAATGGAAAAGCAGTAAGGTTTAATGAACAAGACGTTCGTGTTATGGGAAGAAATGCGTCGGGTGTACGTGGATTTAATGTTGATGGTAGCTTTGCTATTGGGATGACAACGGATAAAGAGGGACAGTTTATTCTTGTAGTTACGGAAAAAGGGTACGGCAAGAAATCATTGTTAGAAGAATACAGATTAACCTCTCGTGGCGCTAAAGGCGTTAAAACAATTAACATTACAGATAAAAATGGTGGATTAGTGGCACTACGTGCTGTTAATGGGGATGAAGATTGTATGATTATGACTGATGACGGTATTGTAATACGAATTAATTTGGCTGGGGTATCTGTATTTAAAAGAACTACTCAAGGTGTTAAGTTAATTACTCCTGCTGAAGGAAGTAAAGTTTCTACTGTAGCTATTGTTGAAAAACAAGAGGAAGTTGAATTATCAGATGATTTGGAAAATTCTTCTGATGGACATAGTGAATAAATATATTTAATTAAGATAAACATAATCTTACAAGATTATGTTTATTTTATTTTGTTGTAGTTGACTTTATTAGGACTGAATGATTAAATAGTGATATAAATCGATGAAAAGAACTAGTAGTGGATAAACTTATTTTAAGAGATGTGATGGTTGGTGTGAATCACAACTAAGTTTTCATGAATCTATCTTGGAGTAGAAGTTAATACTTCTCGGTGACTACGTTATAGTTGAGAGTGTTAGTTGTTTCACGTGAAACAATTAAAAAAAGGGTGGCAACACGAGGAATCGTCCCTTATTAGGTTGCTTTTTTTATTGGAGGAAATAAAATGTTAGATATTAATTTATTAAGAAAAAACCCAGAGGTCGTTAAAGAAAATTTAAAGAAAAAATTTCAAGAACAAAAATTAGAGTTAGTCGATGAAGTGATTCGATTAGATGTTGAATTCAGATCTTCTAAAACTAAAGGTGATGACTTAAGGTCACGCAGAAATCAAATTTCAAAACAAATTGGCGCATTAATGGCACAAGGAAAAAAAGAAGAAGCAGAAGTAGTTAAAAAAGAAGTTTCAAATATTGCTAAAGAGTTAGTGGATTTAGAAAAATCAGAAGATGAACTACAAGTAAAAATCAGAGAAATCATGCTGGTTCTACCCAACATTATTGATGAAACTGTTCCTTTAGGAAAAGATGATAGTGAGAATGTGCAAATTGAACTGTTTGGAGAACCTACAGTTCCTAGTTTTGATGTACCTTATCATGTTGAAATTATGGAAAAGTTAAATGGAATAGATTTAGATAGTGCTCGTAAAACTAGTGGTAACGGATTTTATTATTTTAAAGGGGATATTGCAAGATTGCACTCTGCAATTTTATCTTATGCTCGTGACTTCATGATTGATAAAGGTTTTATT
>CAYJAJ010000002.1:54169-117415 GCA_964368495.1 uncultured Holdemania sp.
AAATGGAAAGCATGATGTATAAAATCGAAGGAGAAGACTTATATTTGATTGGAACTAGCGAACATTCAATGATTGGTAAATTCATCGACAATATATTAGAGGAAAAAGAACTACCGCAAACATTAACTAGTTACTCACCTTGTTTTAGAAAAGAAGTAGGTGCACACGGGATTGAAGAACGAGGTGTATATAGAATACATCAATTTGAAAAGCAAGAGATGGTTGTTGTATGTAAACCAGAAGAATCAATGGAGTGGTTTGAAAAAATGTGGAAGTACACTGTAGAGTTTTTTAGATCTATGGATATTCCTGTGAGAACCATCGAGTGTTGCTCTGGAGATTTAGCAGACTTAAAAGTAAAAAGTTATGATGTTGAAGCATGGTCGCCACGTCAAAAAAAATATTTTGAAGTTGGTAGTTGCTCGAATTTAGGTGATGCACAAGCTAGACGTTTGGGTATTCGCGTGAATGGTGAAAACGGAAAATATTTTGCGCACACATTAAATAATACTGTAGTTGCCCCACCAAGAATGTTGATAGCGTTTTTAGAAAACAATATCAATGAGGATGGCTCTGTACGTATTCCTGTTGCGTTAAGAAGGTATATGGGAGATAAAGAGAAAATTGATTAAAATGTTTCACGTGAAACAAAAAATATTGTGATATTTCTATTGTTGAAAATGATGGTTTAAGATATAATTTAAGACGGTACAACAAACAGCTTCAAATCTGGTCAGGACGGGAACGTAGCAGCCATACGAATGCCTGTTTGTGTGTACCACTTTTTATTTGTGAAGGTGAACTATGAATAACGAAGATATCAAATACATGAAATTAGCATTAGAACAAGCAAAAAAAGCCTTTGTGTGTGATGAAGTACCCATAGGGGCGGTGATTGTCAAAAATGATAAAATTATTGCAAAAGCATATAATAAAAGAGAAATGAAACAAATATCCACAAGCCATGCAGAAATTCTTTGTATTGAAAAAGCGTGTAAAAAAGTGGGTTCATGGAGACTTGAAGGGTGCACGTTATATGTAACTCTAGAACCATGTCCGATGTGTGCTGGAGCAATTATGCAGTCAAGAATTGAAAAAGTAGTTTTTGGTGCGTATGATCCAAAAGGCGGAAGCTATGGAAGTAATTATAATTTAAATGAGATAAAAGGTTTGAATCATTATCCAAAAATAGTTGAGGGAGTACTTCAAGAAGAGAGTAGCGAAATATTAAAAAAATTCTTCGCTCTAAAAAGGATGCACAACAAAAAACAGCCATAAAAACATGTAGATTTTTAATTAGAGTGTATGAAAAAATACATATATTTGATATAATTAGTAATACAAAAAGGAGGGAATGAAATGAGTTATAAAGCATTATATAGAACATATAGACCATTCTCTTTTGAAGATGTAGTTGGACAAAAGCATATTGTGTTAACGCTGCAAAATGCCGTTAGAAAAGACAAAATTGCTCATGCGTATTTGTTTTGTGGTCCAAGAGGAACCGGAAAAACATCAATCGCTAAAATTTTGGCTAAGGCTGTAAATTGTCAAAACAAAGAAATGTCACCATGTGATAAATGTGAAAGTTGTCTTTCAATTCAAAAAGGAAATCATACTGATATAATTGAAATTGATGCCGCAAGTAATAATGGCGTTGATGAAATAAGAGACTTAATAGAAAAAGTTAAATACGCACCTATTGAAAGTAGATATAAAGTATATATTATTGATGAGGTTCATATGTTATCAACTGGTGCGTTTAATGCATTATTAAAAACATTAGAAGAACCACCAACACATGTGATTTTCATCTTGGCAACTACAGAACCACATAAAGTATTGCCAACTATCATATCAAGGTGTCAAAGATATGATTTCACAAAAGTTGAACTTCACGAAATGATTAAAAGAATTGAAGATGTGTTAAGTAAAGAGAATATACATTGTGAAAAAGAAGCGATTGAAATCATAGCTACACTAGCTGATGGCGGGTTAAGGGATGCATTAAGTATTTTAGAACAGTGCATCGCATATGCAGAAAATAACATCACTGTTAATCAAGTAAATGAAATTTACGGAATTACAACGACTGAAGAAAAAGTGTCATTGTTAGAAAATATCTTAATGAATGATATTAAATTAGTAATTAGTCAAATAAACATTTGGCAAGAAAAAGGAATCGATATAAAACGATTAACTTCAGAGCTTGTAGAACTGCTAAAAGAAACAGTAATCTATAGTTATACAAACGACGAGGAATTATTGCGTAAATTGAATAAAATTCAAGTGACTCGATTAATGAAATTATCCTCAAATGCAATATTATTAGAAGTTATACAAACAATGATTGAGACAATTGATAAATATAGAACAGCATCAAATTTGTATTCATACTTTGAAGTAGCGACTTTAAAAGCTATAGCAATTTCCAAAAGTGAAACTGCTTCAACTAACACATCAAAATTAGACGATAATAAAGAGATACAAAAAGAGAAAACTATTGAAATAGTTAAGAATGCAAATGATGAAAACGAAGTACAACCGATAGTTGTAAAAAGCAATGTAGAGCCACTAGAAATCATGGTGGAGAATAGAGAAATCCCTCAAGCAATAGATAGTTTAAAAATTGAAGAAATTCTTCAATTAATGGTACAAGCCAATAAACAAGAAAAAATAAAAGATGTCGAATGTTGGCAAATATTGGATAGAAAATCAAAAGAACTATCTTTCGCAAAGTATGCTAATATATTAAAGGGTAGTAGAGTTGCGGTAAGTGGAGAATTATTTGTTCTGCTGGAAACTGATTATCAAGCATTAGCTAATGAGATTTTCGAACTTAAAGACGAACTTGAAAATTTTATGTGTGATGAACTGTTTGTTAATAAAAGGTTATTTGTTACAACAAGAGAAAATATTGCAGATGCAACAAATGAATTTATCCAAAGAAGGAAAACAGGTGATTTACCTACTCCAATGGTAATAGAAGTAAAAAAACCAAAAGTTACTGAAGAAATGAAAGAAAACGTCAAAAAAAGTGACACCGAAATCATGACAAGTTTATTCGGAGATGATTTTGAAATAATAGAGGAGAGCTAAAAATGAATATTCAAGGATTATTAAAACAAGCACAACAAATGCAAACAACAATGGCAAAAATCGAAAAAGAACTAAATGAAACAAGTTATTTTGGTTCTGCAAGTGGAGATGCTGTTAAAGTTGAGGTTAAAGGGTCTTACGAAGTAGTAAGTATCGAAATAGAGGACGAGCTACTTGATAAAGATTCGAAAGAAATGCTTCAAGATTTATTATTAGTAGCAACTAATAACGCTTTATCAGAGGCAAAAAATGATAGAGAATCAAAAATGGCAGGAGTAACACAAGGCGTTAAAATGCCAGGGATGTTTTAAAAATGTACCCAAAATCTTTTGAAAGATGTATCGAAGGATTTAAAAAATTACCGGGTGTAGGTCAAAAAAGTGCTGAACGCTACACTTATTCAATGTTAGAGTGCGATTTGAGTGAAATTAAAGAATTTGCTGAAGCTTTACTGTATATGAAAACAAACGTAAAACCATGCAGTATTTGCGGTCATTTAACTGAAAATGATATATGCGAAATTTGTTTAGATCCAGAAAGAGATATGACAGTAATTTGTGTTGTTCAATCATCTAAAGATTTAATAGCAATGGAAAAGACAAATGAATTCAAAGGGTATTATCATGTACTAAATGGATTAATATCAACAAATAAAGGCGTTTTTCCAGAAGATTTAAATATTGAATCATTAATTGAGCGAATCGATGGAAATTTAAAAGAGATAATCTTAGCGACAAATGCAACACTTGAAGGAGAAACAACAGCATTATATTTAGATAAGAAATTATCAACTAAAGGTATTGATGTTACACGTATTGCTCATGGTATACCCATTGGTGGGCATCTTGATTATGCTGATGAACTCACATTAATTAAGGCAATAGAGGGTCGCAAAAAGATTAATTAAATGAAGGAGAAATATATGGGGATAAAAACGGATTTGCAAATTGCACAAGAAAATAAAATGTTACATATTGATTTAATAGCTAAAAAAGCGAAAATAAATAGTGATTTTATAGAATATTATGGAAACTATAAAGCAAAAATTAATTTAGATATTATGAATAACATAGAAACACAAGACAATGCAAAACTAATTTTAGTAACTGCAATTAATCCAACAAAAGCAGGAGAAGGGAAATCAACAACTACAGTAGGTTTGGTTGACGGTTTAAATTACTTAAATAAGATGGTTATTGGCTGTTTAAGAGAACCATCATTAGGTCCTGTTTTTGGTTTAAAAGGTGGTGCAACAGGAGGTGGATATGCTCAAGTTGTACCAATGGAAGATATTAACTTGCATTTTACTGGCGATATGCATGCAATTACTTCAGCAAATAATTTGGTAAGTGCTGTGTTAGATAATTCAATTTATCAAGGTAATTTATTGAACATTGATCCTGAACGTGTTGTATGGAAACGTTGCTTGGATATGAATGATCGTACACTTAGAAACATAACAATTGCACAAGAGAAAAAGACAAATGGTGTTGAAAGAAAAGATGGATTTATTATAACAGTAGCCACAGAAATAATGGCAATTTTGTGTTTGTCTGTTGATTTAAAAGACTTTGAAAAAAGAGTAAATAAAGCGATTGTAGCATATACATATGAAAATAAACCTGTAACTATTGGAGATTTAGATGTCGGTGGCGCATTAGCTGTTGTCATGAAAGATGCGATTAAACCAAACTTGGTTCAAACATTAGAAAATTCTCCAGTTATTATCCACGGAGGTCCATTTGCGAATATTGCACATGGCTGTAATAGTTTAATTGCGACTAGAATGGCATGCAAACTGGCAGACTATGTTGTAACTGAAGCAGGATTTGGAGCTGACTTAGGAGCAGAGAAATTTTTAGATATTAAATGTAGAATGGGCAACCTGAACCCTAATGCAGTAGTAATCGTTGCTACAATTAGAGCACTTAAGTTACATGGTGGTGTTGCAAGCTCTGATTTAGGAGAAGAAAATAAAGAAGCTCTTTTGGAAGGTGTAAAAAACCTAGAAAAACACATTGACTCAATTAAACAATTCAACATTCCATATGTTGTAGCAATAAATAAATTCTCTCAAGATACACAAGCGGAAGTGAATACACTTATTAAATGGTGTAATGAAAACAACCACGATGTTGTTATGTCTGATGCTTGGGCAAAAGGTGGAGAAGGTGCAGTCGATTTAGCAAAAAAAGTAATCGAAATGTGCAATGAACCGTCTAAGTATGAACCATTATATGATTTGGATTTATCAATTGAAGAGAAAATTGAAAAAATAACAAAGCAAATATATGGTGGGAAAGGTGTAGTATACAGTGACTTTGCAAAATATCAAATTAAAGAGTTCACAGAAATGGGATGGGATAAATATCCAATCTGTATGGCAAAAACACCAGCATCACTATCCGACGATGATAAATTGATAGGAAGACCAGTTGATTTTGAAATACATGTTCAGGAATTAAAGATATCGAATGGAGCAGGGTTTATAGTAGTTTTAACCGGAAACGTTATGACGATGCCAGGACTACCAAAGGCACCGGCAGCATTAAATATGGGTATTGATGAAGAAGGAAAAACATTTGGATTATTTTAAGAATAAAGTGTGTAAATATTTTTAGTAAAAATAACAAATGAGAAAATAGTAGAACTAAAACGTTCTACTATTTTTTTGTTTCTTCAGTCAGATAAAAAAGATATTATCACGAAATAGGCAAATAAATATTATTGATGTGCAACAATGAAATCATTTGAAAACTTTAAATATAGATGAATAAATGATATAATAAAAAAAAATTAAGGGGGTTTATATATGTCTTCAATAGCATATTTTTTTGATAAAAAAACAATCGAATTTTACCGACTTAATGGAAGTAAAACAATGAATATTTATAGACCTCTTAATGCAAAGAAAATAATAAATTTCAATGAAGGCGATTATATGTTTTTTTATGTAAAAGAGGATAAAAACTACTTTAATGAAAATGGAATAATTGGTTATGGGCACTTTAAAAAATCACAAGTAATGACATGTAGGCAAATGTGGTCAACATTTGAAGAAGCAAATGGTTTTAATACATATGAAGAAATGATTGAAGCAATAAAGAAAACCACAAAGGATAAAAAAGTCCCAACTAAGTTGAATTCTCTGTACTTAGAAGATGTTGTTTTTTTTCAAAACCCAATTACGTTTGATGAAGTAAATATTGAATATTCAACAAGAATAGAAAGTTTTATAAACATATCAAACCCACAAACCATCTCTAAAATATTCAATAAAGCAAAAGAAAGAGGGATGGATCTTTGGAGTTTGGTCATTAATGATGAAGAAGAAAAAGAAACATATTTTGATGAAGAAGATGTGAAGCATATCTTATTTAGTGTTTGTGATAAACTAAGACTCGAGTTAACATCATGGGAAAAAAGGAAAGCAAAAAAAATATTAAGAGAACATCAAATAAAAAACCCTGAGATTAAAAATATAAAAGGGAATAAAGTTGAAGGATATAGCTACAGTAAAAATACGCTAAAACTGTATCTTCCAATGAGCGATCATTTAGAAAATAACAGCACACAGATGTTGTATGGGCATGCAAGCTTAATAAAAAGTTTATTTAAAAAAGAATGTAATAAGAACATTGAATTAATAATTAAATTTATATCGGAAGATAGTGTAGAGGATATTGAAAAATTAATCAATCAATAATTTAGATTGAAAATTAAAATCATTTTAGAAATAGGGGAAACAATGAAAAAGAATTTTGGATTATTTGGATTAATATTGGTGACAATTATATGGGGAAGCGCTTTTGTAGTGAGTGATATTGCATTGAAAAGTGCAACCCCATTTCAGATTTTAACAGCAAGGTTTTTTATTGCAAGTCTTGCGATGGCTTTTTTTGCTAGAAAGCAAGTTAAAAATATAAATAAAAAGGATGTAACATGTGGAGTCTTTTTAGGAATTGCATTGTTTTTGGCATTTGCATTTCAAACTATCGGACTACAATATACAACCCCCTCAAAAAATGCATTTTTAACTGCAACAAATGTTGTGTTTGTCCCGTTTATTGCCTTGGCAATAGTTAAGAAGAAGATTGCCACGAAAAATTTAATTGGGGCAATTATTGCAATCATTGGTGCAGGTGTCTTATCACTTCAAAGTGATTTCTCAATTAATTTTGGAGATGCATTAACTTTAGTGTGTGCTGTTGGTTTTGCGTTTCAAATATTTTTAACAGGAGAGTATGTAACAAAAGTATCCCCATTCATACTTAATTTAATACAAATGGCAACAGCATTTGTTTTGTCGTTTTTATGTATGATTATGTTCGATGAACTCAATTTTGTGATAACCACTGAAGGGGTTTTATCGATTCTTTATTTAGGTATAATGAGCACAACAATTTGTTATTTACTTCAGACAATTTCACAAAAATATGTTGATGAGACAAAAGCAGCTATTATATTATCAATGGAAGCTGTTTTTGGAACTATTTTCTCAGTAATTATCTTAAGTGAGCCAATAACTACTAAAATGATAGTCGGTTCAATTTTAATATTAAGCGCAGTACTTATTTCAGAAGTGAATATAAAAAAGGAACGCGTTCAAAAATAGAATTATATTTTTGTACCGCGCAAAAAATTATGATATGATTATAGAAATTTAACGAGGTGCAAATTATGGACACAACAAACCATTTTGAAATATTAGTTGTTGGTGGAGGACATGCAGGAGTTGAAGCGGCATTGATGTGCGCAAGACTTAATCATAAAACTGCGCTGATTACTTTAAGTAAAGAAAACATCGCAAAAATGCCATGTAATCCATCAATTGGTGGACCTGCAAAAGGAATTGTAGTTCGTGAGATTGATGCACTTGGTGGTCAAATGGGGATTACTGCAGATAAAACTGCGATACAGGTAAAAATGCTAAATACAGCTAAAGGGCCTGGAGTTCAATCTCTTAGGGTGCAATCAGATAAAGTTGCATATTCTAAAATGATGCAAGAAATAGTTCTTGAACAAGAAAATCTTGAGCTAATAGAAAAACAAGTAGAAAAAATACTTGTGGAAAACAACAAAATCATCGGGGTGAAATGCAGTGATAATACTGTAATCAAATCAAAAATTACAATTTTGACAACAGGAACCTATATGTCATCACATGTTATGATCAGTGATCAGATAAATAAAACTGGGCCTGATGGAGAAGAAACAACCTTTAAGTTATCACAATCATTAAGAGATGAAGGGTTAACAACATTCAGACTTAAGACAGGAACACCAGCAAGGGTGTTTACTGAATCTATTGACTTCACAAAAACGGAGCCACAACCGGGGAGTCCTTTTTTTGCGAGTTTTAGCACTTTAACAAAAAATGTTCTTCCTCTTGAAAAACAAGCACTTTGTTACTTAACATACACTAATCAAAACACGCATGAAATTATCCATAAAAATTTAGATAAATCGAGTATGTATTCAGGAGTAGTAAAGGGAGTTGGGCCAAGATACTGCCCGTCAATTGAAGACAAGTTGGTTCGTTTTTTTGACAAAGAAAGACATCAGTTATTTTTAGAACCAGAAAGTTTATCGATGGATACCACGTATGTGCAAGGATTATCTTCGTCACTTCCAAAGGATGTGCAAGAAGATATGATTCATTCAATTGCAGGTCTTGAAGAAGCAAAAATAAAAATATATGCATATGCTATAGAATATGATGCGATTGATCCCTTACAGCTTAAACCAACATTGGAAACGAAGATAATTGAAAACTGCTTTACAGCAGGACAAATCAATGGAACAAGTGGTTATGAAGAAGCAGCTGCTCAAGGATTAATGGCTGCGATTAATGCTGTTCTCAAACTTGAAAATAGAGGGGAATTCATTCTTAGAAGGGATGAAGCTTATATTGGAGTCATGATTGATGATTTAGTAACAAAAGGGACAAATGAACCATATCGTTTGTTAACATCAAGGGCTGAATTTAGATTGCTATTAAGACATGACAATGCAGATCAACGTTTAACAGGAAAAGCATATGATTTAGGTCTACCAGTTAAACAAAGATATGAAATAATGTGCAAAAAACTTGAAGAAATGGGCAAATTAAAAGAGGCAATGAAAGAAACTCGCTACACAATGAAGTCTGAAGTGAATGAATACTTAAAGACAATAGAGTATGATTGTTTATCAGAAGGAATTAGTGCCTATGATTTATTAAAAAGACCAAGAGTCGAATGTTATAAACTCAAGCCATACTTAGGTTTTGAATTCAGCCAAGAGGTTGCAAGGCAAGTGGAAATAGAGTGTAAGTATCAAGGATATATTGATAAAGCAAAAAAAGAAGCTGCAAAATTAGAACATATGGATAAAGTGCTTATTCCAAAAGATTTAAATTTCGACAAAATCGAACACATCTCTTTAGAGGCGAAGCAAAAGTTAGTTAAAGTACAACCAGTAACTCTTGGTCAAGCATCAAGGATATCAGGAGTAAATCCTGCAGATATAGCAGTACTTGCAATGATAATTGAGCAAAATAGAAAAGGGAGAAATTAAAATGAATTATAATGATATTGTTAAAAATGTAAACGTTTATGGTTTTGATGAAAGCATTAGAGGAAGTAAATTTCCTATGGCCACAGATTTAGATTCATTAACTACAGAGTTTGCAAAAAGCACAGTAAAACTAGCTACAAGTAAATTAGGAGAAGGACATGATAATTTTTTAAATGGAATTATAGTTCAGTTTGATTTAACATTTACTAACAAGGCATGGGTAGAGGCAGAGCGTTATCACTTTCTAGATTTTGTAAGCTCGCAATCAACAATGCATAGAATTACAAAATTTAATTTAGATGAAGCTTATGTTGAATATGTAGACGCAAGAATGATTGAAATCATGAAAGAAAAAGTAAATGCTTATAATGAATTACTCGCAAACCCAAAACCAGAAAATATAAAAGAATACAATGAAGAACTAAAATTAAAATACCTAGAAATACTTTACTCAAATCCAGCAGGCTTTAAAATTACAGCACGAATGACAACAAATTATCGCCAATTAAAAACTATGTATCTTCAAAGAAGAACACATCGATTACCAGAATGGCGAGCATTTTGTGAGTGGTGTGAAACACTGCCACATAGTGAGTTCATCACGCATATAAATAAATAATTTATGGAATAAAATAAGCTAGGAAACAATATAATTTTAAGGGTGATAAAATGAAAAAGAAGATAGTACTTAGAAGATGGGTTAAAGTCGCAATTTGTATTTGTATTGTAGTGAGTGCATCCTTCTTTTTTTATATGAAAAACAAAGAAGATACGGAAATTCGTGCAACATGGATAAGTTATATTGACTACACTGATATATTATGGGGAAAAAGTGAAAGCGAGTATCGTCTGAATATAGAAGAATTAATAAATGATTTAAAAAGTTTAAAAATAAATACAATCTATGCACATGCTTCTGCGTTTACAGATGCGTATTATCCCTCAGAATATTATCCGACATCGAAATATATAACAGGAACAATTGGGGACGATCTTAGTTTTGATCCATTTAAAATATTGGTCGATGAAGCTAAAAAAGAGGGATTTCGTGTTGAAGCTTGGATAAATCCATTAAGATCTTTTTCAACAACAATGATGGAAGAAGCGCCTGAAGATTGTATACAAAAAAAATGGGTGAATGAAAAAAGCAGGAATTTGGTGTTGTATGAAGATCGCTATTACTTAAACCCAGCCTATCAAGAGGTCCAAGATTTAATAATCAATATAGCGGTTGAATTGGTAAATAATTATGACATTGATGGAGTCCATATGGATGATTATTTTTATCCAGATCATGTCAATGATTCATTTGATGAAATTGAGTACAATTCAATTGATGATGGAAGAAGCTTATCCCAATTTAGAAAAGATAATGTAAATACACTTGTATCTTCACTTTCTAAAGAAATAAAAAATGCAGATTCAAAATGTGACTTTACAATAAGTCCAGCTGGTAATATTGAATATACAACAGAAACAATATACGGCGATGTTGAAACATGGATTGAAGAAGAAATTATAGATATGGTTATACCGCAAATATATTTTGGATATGACCACGAAGTTTTACCGTTTAATGAATGCCTAAAGCAATGGGAAAATCTTGTAAAAGATACGGATGTAAAATTAGTTGTCGGATTAGGTGCATATAAAATAAATACTCTTGATAACTTTGCGAAAAGCGGTAAATCAGAATGGGTATATGAAGATGATATTTTAGCAAGGCAAATTATAGAGTCAAGACAGGCAGTAAATTATAGTGGATTTTCATTGTTCAGTTATCACTCAATAAAAAATCCTGATGAAAATTCAATTGATTTAGTGTCTAAGCAAATAGAAAATGTAATTGAATTATTAAGATAGAGAAAGAAGAGTATTCAAACTACAATGTATAGTGACAGTGCATTGTAGTTTTTTCTTGTATAAATAAGTGAAATTATAATTACAAATCATAAAAAAATTAACTGCAATAATTGCTTACTTTATCTTTTGAATAGTTGTATAATTTGATATAATATGATGGCATGGAGGAGAAGTCGATGAAAAAAGAAGAATTTAGGGATTTGTGTCATAATCATGGGCTGATCTTATCTGATGAACAAATTGAACAATTTATTATATATGCGACATTATTAAAAGAGTGGAACAATAAAATGAATTTAACTGCAATCACAGAATTGGATGAAGTTTTAGACAAGCATTTCTTTGACTCGTTGTTGCCATCTTTCTCTTATAAGCTTGAAGGAAAGCTATGTGATGTAGGCGCTGGTGCAGGATTTCCATCAATTCCACTTAAAATAGCCTATCCTAAACTTGATGTAACAATAGTGGAGCCACTTTCAAAAAGAATCACTTTTTTAAATGAAGTAATTAAACAATTGGGATTAAAAAATATTCAATGTCATCACGAACGTGCAGAAGATTTCGCAAAGAAAAATCGTGAAACATTTGATATTGTAACAGCCAGAGCTGTTGCAAATTTACCGGTATTATCAGAGCTGTGTATCCCATTAGTCAAAATAAATGGTCTTTTCTTAGCTATGAAGGGATCAGCAGGACTTGCTGAGGCAGAGGAAGCAAGTTATGCAATTAAAATTCTAGGATGTGAATTAATCGAATCAAAAACAAGGTACCTACAAGATAATTCAACAAGAATAAATCTATATTATAAAAAAGTAAAAAACACTCCAAAAACATATCCAAGAATGTTTGGAAAAATAAAAAAGAACCCATTAATAAAGGAGAATTAAATATGGCTGAAATAGTTAATGTGCCTATATGGCAAATTGAAACAAATCGTTATCAACCCCGTGTAGAATTCAATGAAGAAAGTTTAAATGAACTTGCAGAATCAATTCGCGAACATGGATTAATTCAACCAATTACAGTAAGATTGATGGGCGATTCATACGAGATTATTGCAGGTGAAAGACGTTTTCGTGCATGTAAAAGATTGGGATATACAGATGTTCCTTGTACGATTATGGACGCTGATGAGATTCAATCAGCACAAATGGCACTTGTGGAAAACATACAACGAGAGAATTTAACTTCAATCGAAGAAGCAAAAGCGTATGTTCTAATTATGAGACAAGTTGGTTGTACACAAGAAGAATTAGCGATTAAAATGGGGAAATCACAATCCACAATCGCAAATAAAATTCGTTTATTAAATTTACCAGAAGAAATTCAAGATGCAATTAAAGAAAGAAAAATTACTGAAAGGCATGGGCGCGCATTACTAACTGTGGAAAGTATTGATCAATCTAAAGTATTTAATCAAATCATAAATAAAGGTTATAATGTAAATCAAAGTGAAAATTATATTAAATCACTATATAAAGAAAGTGAAACAAAAGAAAAACCAAAGAAAAGATTTGTATTGGGTAATTTAAGAGTAGCTTTTAATACAATTTATCAGGCAATAAAATTAGTAAAAGATGCAGGAGTAATTGTAGAAGTAGAAGAAGAAGAAACTAATAATGATGTTAGAATAGTTATTAAGTTTCCAAAATGATAGGACGGATAAAATGGGAAAAGTTATAGCAATTGCCAATCAAAAAGGCGGAGTAGGGAAAACAACAACAAGTGTTAATTTAGCTGCTGGATTGGCATATTTAGGGAAAAAGGTTTTATTGATCGATTTTGATCCACAGGGAAATTCATCACAAGGAATTACCAAAGAGGATTTTGATTATGATTACAGTGTATATGATGTTTTATTAGGAGAAATAGATGTTAATGACGCAACTAAGGAACTTCAAATACCACCTTTGAGTTTATTGCCAGCAAATATCGATTTAGCTGGTGCAGATTTAGAGATGGCCAATTTTAAAGTTGGACGTGAAAAAATGTTGAAAAACAAAATCGATGACATCAAGGCAGATTATGACTTTATTTTAATCGATTGTCCACCGTCACTTGGATTATTAAATACCAATGCACTTACAGCGGCAGATGGGGTATTAATTCCTGTTCAATGTGAATACTATGCACTTGAGGGGCTAACACAGTTATTAAGCACAATTCGATTAGTTCAAAGGTTATTTAATTCGAAATTGGTTATTGAAGGTGTTCTTTTAACAATGTTTGATGCTCGTACTAAGTTATCTGTAGAAGTTCAACAAGAGGTAAGAAAGCATTTTAAAGAAAGAGTATATAAGACATATATTCCAAGAAATATAAAATTGTCAGAAGCGCCTTCTAGAGGGCAATCAATTTTTGAATATGATATCAAATCAGAAGGAGCAAAATCGTATGCATCACTTGCAAAAGAAGTAATAAAGTATAACAGTCGCAAGGAGAAAGGCCATGAGTAAAAAATTAGGAAAAGGACTAGATGCAATATTTGGTGAAGATTTAAGTAGTGTTTTAGAAGATATTCAAAATGGAAATAGTGATGCAAAAGCGAGTGAATTACCAATATCAGAAATTAGGCCAAATCCATATCAACCGAGAAAAAAATTTGATGAAGCAAAAATTCAAGAACTAGCACTATCAATAAGGGAACATGGGGTATTTACACCAATTTTAGTTAGAAAAAGTATTCAAGGATATGAGTTAATTGCGGGAGAAAGAAGGCTTCGTGCTAGTAAATCAGCTAAACTAGATACAATTCCTGCAATAGTTATTGATTTTAATGAAACTCAAATGATGGAAATTTCATTGCTTGAAAACATACAACGAGAAGATTTAAATGCAATTGAAGAAGCTCAAGCACTAGAACGCCTAATGGAAAGAATGGACTATACTCAAGAAAAGTTAGCGAAACGTGTTGGAAAAAGCAGAGAATACATTGCTAATATTTTAAGATTATTAAAACTTCCTAAATCAATTCAAGATATGGTAATTGAAGGGAAGATTTCAATGTCGCATGTTCGTCCACTAATTACGCTTGAAGATGAAGGAATGGCTTATGACATTGCTAATCGGATTATTAATGAAGGGTTATCAGTTAGAAGTGTAGAAAAATTGGTAAAAGAAGCGAAGTTTAAAACGACAAATGTTAAAAAAGAGAAAGTTAAAAATCACAATTATGTTTATGTTGAAGAAATAATGATGAAAAAGCTACAAACAAAGGTAAATGTGGAGAAACACTCTATAACAATCTCTTATAATGATAATAATGATTTAAATCGTATATTGGATTTAATTGGATGTATTGAAGAAAATTAACATAGAAAAATAGTAATAGATTTTGGAGGTGCTTTATGATTGAGTTGAAAGAAATAGATGCGAAAAGCCATGATGATTTTATGCAAAACTCAGTTAAAGAGCATTTTATGCAATGTTCATTGTGGGCTAAAGCTAAAATATCAAGTGGTTGGACAAGTAAAACAGTGGGTCTATTTAAAAATGATGAGCTAGTTGCATCATCACTTTTACTATTTAGGGAAATCCCTTTTCTAAGAACAAAACTATGTTACGCTCCAAGAGGATATGTATTAGATTTTGATAATGATGCACTTGTAGAAAATTTTACTATTAAAATCACAGAATACTTAAAAAACAATAATGTTTGTTATATATCGATTGATCCTGATGTCGTGCTAAAAAAAATTGATGTCGATGGTAATGTTTTGGAAGAGCGCACAACGTTTGTGGAAAAAATGTGTAGCTTAGGATATAAACATCAAGGCTATAATAAAGAATTCGAGATGACACAACCTCGTTTTACTTTTCGTTTAAAATTAGATAAAAATAAAGATGAAGTATTCTCAAACTATTCCAAAGTTGTTCGTGCTTCAATCAACAATGCTAATAGAATTGGGATTGTATGTAAAAAAGAAGAGAACATTGATAAATTCTATGAAATCATACAAGATACTGCTATCCGTAATCACTTTGTAGAGAGAAATAAAGAATACTACGAGCTAATATATAATGAATTTAAAAAAGAAAATATGGCAACTTGCTATAGTGCAACATATTATGGACAATCTCATTTGAATGCGATGAAGGATAAAGAAATAAAATTAATTGACGAAAAACAAAAGTGTGAAAATAAATTAACAACATCGCCAAGTGATTCAAAAAGTGCTAATCGTATCAAACAAATTGAAATTCAATTAAAGAAAATGCAGCAAGATAAAGAAAAAATACAACAATTTATAAAAGACTATCCAGATGGGTGCACATTATCAAGTGGAATCACGTTAAATACGAAGCATCGAGCATGGCTTGTTTATGGTGGAAATCTATCAATTATGCGTGAAGTAGCAGCAAATTATGCGATTAAGCAGTTTGAAATTGAAGATGATATAAATAAGGGTTTTGAGTTTGTGGATTTTTTTGGAACATGTGCAGAGCCAGTAACTAATAAAGAATACTCAGGAATTCATGACTTTAAAAAGAAATTTAGTGGTGACTATTATGAATTTGCAGGAGAATTCCACTTAGTTATAAATCCAATGCAATATGCACTGTGGATAAAAGTTGTTCCAATGGCAAAAAATATAATGAGAATCTTAAAAAGAAGAAGCAGATAATGAGAAAAATAAGATGCTTCTTTTTTAATTATAGTAATTGCTAGAGTTGTGTTATTATAGTTAAGCAAACGAATTAAATATTTTGTACAGATAAAAAAATTTTGTTAAACTAGAAAAAGAGGTGATTTGATGAAAGATACAATTGTGGCAATAAGCACTGCTCTTCAACAAGGAGCAATTTCCATCATAAGGCTAAGTGGTGACGAGGCAATTGATGTCGCAAATAAGATATTTAGTGGTGATTTAACTAAACAAAAGAGCCATACAATTTCTTATGGGATGATTTATGATTATGGGAGTGGCAAAGCAGTCGATGAAGTATTAGTCAGTATTTTTAAAGCTCCTAAATCATTTACAACTGAAGATGTAGTTGAAATTAATTGTCATGGTGGAGTATATATAACACGAAAAATATTAAGTTTATGCATTGGAGCAGGTGCACGACTTGCTAATCCAGGGGAATTCACACAACGAGCATTTTTAAATGGAAGAATAGATTTAACACAAGCTGAATCTATCATGGATCTTTTACAAGCAAATAATGAAAAAAATGCAGGATTAGCAATTAATGGTATAAAGGGAAGTGTTTCCGGATTAATCAACCCTTTAATTGATGATTTAGTTCATATCATAGCACAAATAGAGGTGAATATTGATTATCCTGAATATGAAGACATTGAACAGTTAACCAATTTAAAAGTACTTCCGTTAGCTAAGGAATTTTCTAAAAGACTATCAGAGATATTAAAAAAAGCAGAAAGTGGTAGAATAATAAAAAATGGAGTTAAAACAGTTATTTTAGGTAAGCCAAATGTAGGGAAAAGCAGTTTATTAAATGCTTTATTGGAAGAGGATAAAGCTATTGTTACAGAAATTGCTGGAACAACAAGAGATATTGTCGAAGGGGTTGTAAATTTAGAGTCAGTCACATTGCATTTAATTGATACTGCTGGAATTAGAGAAACTGCTGATAAAATAGAACAAATAGGAATTGAAAAAAGCATTAAGATGCTCAATGATGCAGAGTTAGTAATTGTATTATTAGACGGAAGTAGACAACTTGAAAAAGAAGATTTTGAAATATTAGAAAAAACAAAAAACAATCAAAGAATTGTAGTAACAAATAAAACTGATTTAAAAACAGTAGTTAATGAAGGAATTTGCATAAGTGCAAAAGAAAATAATATCAAGGCATTAATTAATGAAATTAATAGTTTATTTATTAAGCACCAAATTGTATTGGATGAAGCTATTTTAAATAATGATAGACAAATAGCATTAGTAAATAAAGCGTACTTATCAATGGATCAAGCAATATTTGCAATTGAAAATAATGTAGAATTAGATTTAGTTACAATTGATTTTCAATCTGCCTATATGTCATTAAAAGAAATAATAGGAGAAGTAAGTAGAGAAGATTTATTGGATGCGATGTTTAGTCGGTTTTGCTTAGGAAAGTAGAGGATTAAATATGTGGTTAGATAGTCATGCACATATTGCAAGTAGTGAATTTGAAGATTTGGATACAATTGTAAGGGAGTCTCGAAACAACGGTGTTGAAAAAATATTAATCATTTGTTGTAGTTTAAAAGAAGCAAAAAAAGCAATCATAGCAGCTAGAAACGATGAAAATTTGGATGTTGCAGTAGGGTTTCATCCGTGTGATGTTCATGATCTTAATACTGGTCATTGGGCAGAACTTGAAGAACTGGTTTGTGATGAACAAGTTGTTGCAGTTGGTGAAATAGGACTGGACTATTATTGGAATTCTGAAACTGCTGAAATACAAAAAATGGCATTTATAAGACAAATAGAACTCGCTAACAAAGTAAATAAACCAATCATTGTCCATAGCCGTGATGCAATAATGGACACTTATGAATTAATGCAAAGATACCCAGCGACAAAAAGTGGTGTGTTGCATTGCTTTAGTTCAAGTAGTGAAATGGCTATGAAATTTGTGGATTTAGGATATTATATTTCTTTAGCTGGGCCTGTAACCTTTAAAAATGCAAAAACTCCAAAAGAAGTTGCAACAATCGTTCCATTTGAAAAACTATTAATTGAAACAGATTGTCCATACTTAACGCCTCACCCTTTTAGAGGAAAAAAAAATATTCCGTCGTATGTAGCATTAATCGGACAAGAAATATGTAAATTAAGAGGAATTTCAGAGGATTATTTCCAAATTATCTTAAATGAAAATTATAATAGATTGTTTAAATAATACCTAAAATTAGACATTTAATATAGTATATGCTATACTTGGTTGGCTAAATATGGAGGACATATGAAAAATAAATATTATTGTATTTTCCTTTGTAGTTTAGGTTTGCTCTTTACTGGAAGCTTAGTGATTAAACAGATGAATTATAAAGCGCCTGTGATTTTAAAATCATATGAAATAACAAGTAATGAGAACTTAATCCCTTATTCAAGTTCACAAGAAGTAGTTGAATATATTGTTGCAGAACCTGAAGTAGAAATAATCGACCCAGGTACTTATCCTGAAGATGGTGTATCTTGGTTGATCGGTTTAACAAATGAAGGGTCACCTGCAATGCAAAGTGATACTTATGAAATAGTGTACAATTCAGAAGGAGAACAAATCTCACGTATTTTAGTCCCACATTTATCTGTTGTAAAAGAGGCTGAGCCTGTTACCTATAGTTATGGAGTAGAGCCAGATATTGGGACATACTTCTTAACTCAAAAAACAACGACATATGGAGCTGATTGTGTAGGATGCGGAGGAGAGATAACTGGGTTTGCAGGAACATCGGTCGGTATTCAAACAAGTATCACATCGGTAAGGCAGTCTGATGGAACATGGAAAGATGGCATCACATATGATGGATATTACTTAATTGCAACAGATAGTAGCATTCCATTATGTACAGTTGTAGAAATCTCTGATCATGGTTGGTCTGGGCAAGGAATGACACCATCAGAGCCGTTTTTGGCGATTGTTGCTGATCGAGGCGGAGCCGTAAAAACTAACATCGTTGATTTATTTGGTGGTACAGAAAAAGGCTATACAGGAATAACGAACAGCAAACGTGTTGGTGTAAGAGTTGAAATCGTTGAATTTGGTATTAGAACTAGAAATGATTTAGGAGAATTAATGTGTAAAGTAGGATAAAACTTTTGAGATGAGTTCTTAAAAGTTTTTTTTATGAAAGTACCAAATTATAGTGAAACATTAAGCGGATTTTATTATAATAAAGATAAAGTGATGGAGGATAATTTATGATTTATATTTATAATGCAGGACCATTATTCAGTAGTGGAGATATTAAACAAAGAATGCATGAGGGAAAATTAATTAGAGAAGTATTGGATTTTTGTGGAAAAGAGTATTTTTTGGCAAATCCAATTGAGCTCCCTTTTGATAATTCAAAAATATTAACATCCAAAGAAATATTTATAGAAGATTATAAACATGTGAATAAGGCAAATGTTTTTTTCTTTGACTTAGCTAATAATGATACTGGTACAATGGTTGAATTAGGAAATGCTATTGAAAAATTCATGAATAAAAAAGAACTTAAAATTTATCCTGTATTCAATGATTTAAGAATTACAAGAAATGGTGGAGATAAAACAGAATCATGTCTAGGATTTAACTCTTACTTAGTTGGCTGCTTAACAGCTAATAATATACAAATATTTACAAGTTTTGAAGATGCTTTTCAACAATTTAAAATTGACTTTAAACTGAACTAATTAAGATATATTTAGTAGTTGATTTCTTGTAAATAAAAAGTCTGTATGATAAAATACAACACAGAATTTAAATAGATTGGGATATCGGATGAAAATAAAAGAAGCAATAGTGGTTGAAGGAAAAAATGATACAATGAATATAAGACGTTTTTTAGATGTTGTTACAATTGAAACTCAAGGAACACATTTATCAAAAAAGACGATTGAAATGATTAAAAAAGCGCAGTCAAGCTGCGGTGTAATTATATTTACTGATCCTGATTTTCCAGGAACACAAATACGAACAAAAATAAATGAAGCAATACCAGGATGCAAGAATGCCTTTTTACCAAATAAATTAGCTAGGGGAAAGGGAAAAGTTGGGATTGAACATGCAAAAGAAAAAGATATTTTGGAAGCATTAGAACATTGTGTTACCTATGATAATCTAGAATTAAGTTTATCTTGGCAAGATTTTGTTTCACTAGGATTAAGTGGAAATGAAAATAGTTCAGTAATAAGAAAAAAAGTATTAAATCATTTTCACTTAGGGGAAGCAAATGCAAAGACATGTTATAAAAGACTAAATATGCTTCAATTAAAGAAAGAGGAAATTGAACAATTTTTGAGGAAAAACTATGAATAAGCCAATCGCAACAATATCAAGAACAAATGAAATATTAAAAAAATTCAATTTGTTTGCAAAAAAGTCATTCGGACAAAATTTTATTACTGATCCAAGTATTGTTGCTAAGATTGCATCATTGTCAAATTGTAATGAGAAGGCCGTTATTGAAATTGGACCTGGAATTGGAGCGTTGACAGAACAACTTGCAAAGCTTGCAAAAAAAGTTCTGGCTTTTGAAATAGATGCAAGATTGCCGAAAGTTTTAGAATATTCATTGGCTGAACATAATAATGTAGAAATTTTATTACAAGATTTTCTAGAAGCGGATTTAAATAAAGTTGTAGAAGAATTAAAAAAAGATAATGAACAAGTAGTGCTTTGTGCGAATCTTCCATATTATATAACTACACCCCTTCTATTTAAAATATTTGAAAGCAAGTGTGATATCTCCATAATTACAGTAATGATGCAAAAGGAAGTAGGAGATCGCATGGCAGCGAGTGTATCGACTAAAGATTATAACGCGTTAAGTATAATCGTTCAATATTACTATGACGTAAAAACTGTAATGAAGGTACCACGTAATGTATTTAATCCTAAACCAAATGTGGATTCAACTGTTGTTCAATTTGTGAAAAAAGAAAAACCTGAAATAGTTAAAGATGAAGCTGCATTTATTGAGTTAGTAAAGGCATGTTTTAAACAAAGAAGAAAGACAATTTATAACAATTTAAAAGAGTACTTACATGACAAAGAATTAGCGATGGACTTATTGAATGAGGTAAATATTCAACAAAGTACTCGTGCTGAGGATCTGGATGTAACAAAATTCATGGAATTAAGTGAGGTACTATATGATAGAAAGAGCTTATGCAAAAATTAATCTTTGCTTAGATGTGGTAAAAAAAAGAGATGATGGCTATCATGAAATGAACATGATTATGGTTCCAATCAACTTTTATGATGTAGTTAAAATAGAAATTTCTGATGAAATGAAATTTGAAAGTAATGCACGTTATATCGGATTTAATGAAAAAAATACGATTTATAAAGCTATTAAAGTATTAAGAGAAGAATATCATTTTAAAGAAAATTTTCATATTAAACTTACTAAACATATACCAACACAAGCAGGATTAGCTGGCGGGAGCGCTGATGGGGCAGCTACATTAAGATTGATAAACAAACTATTAAAATTAAATATTAGTGATGAAATAATGAATGAATTAGCTAAAAAAGTTGGTGCAGATGTTCCGTTTTGCATGAAGAATCAACCAGCACAAGTGAGTGGAATTGGAGAAAAGCTAGATTATTTTAGCTTTACAAGTGATTTTCATGTGTTCTTGGTGAAACCTTATAAAGGAGTTTCAACAAAAACAGCATTTAACACATTAAATTTCGATGAATGTAGTCATCCAAATATTGAAAAAGTAAAAACAGCTTTAATTAACCAAGACTATGATATATTTGTAAGTAGCCTTGGGAATACACTTGAATATAGTGCATTCAAATTAGTTCCCGAAATTAAGGAAATAAAAAAGGAATTAATCAGCTGTGGTTTTGATGGGGTTCTCATGTCAGGGAGTGGTTCAACTGTTTTCGCAATAACAAAAGAAAAAAAAATATTGAATATCGCAACTAAAATATTTAGAAAAAAAGGATATTTCACAAGAAGCACAGCAATTTTAAAATAATGTAAATCCACATAACTCAAGATAAAGAAGTAGTTTTTGATGGGCGGAAGTTATGTATCAGCTAGAAACTATGAATACAATAGAATTAGAAGAACAAATTGTAACGGTAACAACGGTGAATCAATCAGAACACACTCTATTTATGGAGTACATCAATTTTTATAATTAAGTAAAATTAAAATCTATTCAATAATTGCAATGATTAAATAAATAAATGATAAGCAAATTGTAGGTAGTTCTTTTATAAAACAGCAAAAAAAAAATAAATTGAACAAACTATTAAGATTAGGGCTTTTTTTATCGATGAAAAATAGGTAAAATAGAATGGTGGAGGATATTTATGAAATCAGCAATATTAATGGCTGCAGGAAAAGGAACTAGAATGCATTCTAAAAAACCGAAAGTACTGCATGAAGTTTGTTTTAAGCCAATGATTGAACATATCTTAGATCGCTTAGATAAAATCAATGTTGATCAAGTAGTAACAATTGTGGGTTATGGACATGAATTAATTGAGGAGTCGATTAAAAACCGCTGTATGTTTGCGCTTCAAGAACCACAATTAGGCACTGGACATGCAGTGATGCAAGCCAGTCAATTAAAAGGGGTCAAGGGACTAACATTAGTAGCTAACGGGGATTGTCCAAGAATTCAAAGTGAAACATATCAGCGAATGTTTGACGAATGTGAAAATGCACAAATGACAATATTAACTGCAATTTTAGAAGATGCTAAACAGTATGGACGTATTGTGAGAGATGAAAAAGGGTATATATCAAAAATCGTTGAGTTTAAAGATTGTAGCGAAGAGGAAAAGAAAATCAAAGAAATCAATACAGGTATTTACTGTTTTGATAATCAAGTGTTATTTGATAATTTAAGTGAAATTAAAAATAACAATTCACAAAACGAATATTATATAACAGATATGGTTGAAATTTTAAATCAAAAAGGTTTCAAAGTTAAAGCAGTGATAATTGATGATCCAAAAGAAGCAGAAGGGGTCAATGATAAAGTAGAATTAGCGGACGCTTCAAGATGGATTCAAGAAAAAATAAACACAAATTGGATGAAAAGAGGAGTAACACTAGTTGACCCAAAATCAACTTATATTGGAGCTGATGTTAAATTAGGCGAAGATGTTACAATCTATCCAAACTGCACTTTAACAGGAAACACAATTGTTGATGATGAAACGATAATCTTATCAAATTGCTGGTTGCAAAATGCTAGTGTTGGGAAAAATTGTCTAATTGATAGTTCAAGAATAACAGATTCACGTGTTGATGATGATGTAACAATTGGTCCATTTGCACATTTAAGAATGAACTGTCATGTAGAAAGTAAAAACCGTATTGGAAATTTTGTAGAATTTAAAAATACTCATCTTGGGTATGATAGCCGTTGTGCTCATTTAACTTATCTAGGGGATAGTGAAATTGGATCTAAAGTTAATATGGGGTGTGGTGTAGTTACTGTTAATTATGATGGAAAAAATAAATTTAAAACAACCGTGCAAGATGGTGCATTTATTGGAAGTAATGTTAACTTAATAGCACCAATAAATATAGGAAAAAATGCTGTAGTTGCAGCAGGATCAACAGTAAATAAAGATGTTGAGGATGGCAGTATGGCTATTGCAAGAACACGACAAGAAAACAAAGCAGGATATGGGATAAAATATAAGGAAAAGGAAAAAAAATAAAATGAAAACAAATATGGATGAAATTACTATTTTCTCACTAACATCAAGTACTGAGCTAGCAGATGAAATTTGCAAATATTTAAAGCTTGATAAAGGTAAAGTGGCAGTAAAACATTTTGCAGATGGTGAAATACTTGTTGAACCAGAGGAGTCTGTACGTGGAAAATCAGTATATATAATTCAAAGTACATGTGCACCAGTATCTGAAAGATTAATGGAAGTATTAATTGCTATTGATGCATGTAAGCGTTCAAGTGCATCAGAAATCAATGTTGTTATGCCGTATTTTGGATATGCTAGACAAGATAGAAAAGCTCGTCCTCGTCAACCAATTACTTCAAAGCTTGTAGCAAATTTACTAGAAGTAGCAGGGGCACATCGTGTGATTACAATTGACTTACATGCTTCACAAATTCAAGGTTTCTTTAACATACTTATCGATGATTTAACTGCAATTCAAATGATAGGTCAATATTTTAAAAGTAAACAACTTGACAATGTTGTTGTAGTATCGCCAGATCATGGTGGAACAACAAGAGCACGTATTTTGGCTGATTCATTAGGTGTTTCATTAGCGATTATTGATAAAAGAAGAACAAAACCTAATGTTGCTGAAGCAATGAATGTTATTGGTGATGTTGAAGGTAAAACTGTAATTATAGTAGATGATATTTGTGATACGGCTGGTTCACTTGTTGCGGGTATTGATATTTTAAAGAAACAAGGAGCTAGTGATGTTTACTGTGCAGTGACTCATGGTGTACTTTCTGGTCCTGCCATCGAAAGAATCGAAAATGCACCAATTAAAGAATTTGTTATTACAAACACAATTGCATTAAGTGATGAAAAGAAAAAAGAGTGTCCAAAAATTACTGTTTTATCAGTTGGATATATGCTAGCGAAAACAATTGAAGCTATACAAACTCATAGTCCTGTAAGTGCAGTATATGATTTGTTTAATGACTAATATTTATTATAAGTGACTGTATTATCTATATAACAATTTAATAAAAAAGAAAAAATGACCAGGGGAAGGTCATTTTTTCTTAAATATCTTTATAAGGGGATAGAATGTTCCGCAGCATTTTCGGGGTTATATTATTTTGCTACAGGCAAGATTTATCTTGCTAAATACAATATACCAACTTATTATAAATAAAATATCGATAAATTATGTAAAAAAATGTTATTTACAGAAACAAGCAAAATAATATTGATGATGTATATTAAGATTTTATGCTGATGTTTCAAGAAAATTAAGTGGATATTCATTAATATAATTATGAAATATGTTTAAAATGAATTGTAAATAAATGAAATAAAAGTAAAAAGTTTTCAAAATGATAAGAAATTTTAACCGAAATATAACCGGATATAATTAAAATGGTGATATAAGGAGGTTTTTTATGAAAAAAAGGATGATAATACTTAGTATGTGTTTACTGTTTTTTACAAACACTGACATATATGCGAATGAAGAACAAATAAGTACTACCATAATAATTGAAGATGAAGAATCACCACTAATAGGAAATAGAAATAACAATATAGTTTTATACTACTTAATATTTGCATCAGTGGCAGTTGGTGGAGTGGCTATCGCTATGAACACACAAAGAAATAATTTATGTATAAGCGATGTAAGTGATAATGGTGATGGGAGTTACATAGTTACTTTAAACAATAAAAATAAGGAAAAAATGGATGTCAATGTACTAAAAGGAACAGCAATTATCATGGATGATGAAAGTGATTTAGTAGCAATACTAAACGAAAACTCTGAAATAGAATGTACTGTTAATGACAAAAAAATAATCGTAAACAAAGAAGAAATCAATAAATTTTCAAATAAAAAGAAATCATAGAGTGATTTCTTTTTATTATTTTCTAAACAAAAATGTGTACAACATTGAATCACTTGCATTATAGTGCTAAAATAGACGTATATTAATAGGGTTATAGAAGTGGGTGAAAGTGTGAAGGCAGTTAATACGGTATATGAAAATAAAAGTCAACTAGAGAAATTCTTTAACTCGCTTTCTTTAGATCAGGGTAAAAATTGCTTAGTACGCATTCATAGTGCATTTATCGATAAAAACGAAAGTGTTAAAATCGCTAAGGAAGTTAAGGCGTGTTTACCTTATTCAGAAATTATTGGATGCGCAACATCAGGAAATATAGTATCTGGAGAAATTTTAGAGAAAAGTGTTTTAATTAGTGTAATTCAATTTGAATATGGTCAATTTAAAACACAAATGTTTTCTTTGGTACGTGAAAGTGATGAACAGTTGATTGATGAATTCGTCGAATATGCACAAGACTATGATGCAGGTCTTGCATTTATTTTTTTCGGTAACTTAGAAAGTAAAGTAACTCAAATAATTCAAAATGTAAATGAACGACTTCCGGATGTAGCATTTGTAGGAGGCGTTGCAGGGTATCTTAGTGAGGACGGAATACCTGTAAGCTATGTTTTTACAGATCAAGAGGCAATGGATGCAGGGTACGTTTGTGCATTAATCAAACGTGACTTTGTTTTGGCGTATACTAATACAGTTAATGGACATCCAACAATCAGTGATATACATACAATCACAAAAACAGAAAACAGTTTTATACTAGAAATAGACAATGAGGATGCAGTTAGTTGGATAAACAAACAATTAGGTATTCAAAAATTAAGTGAAAATAGTGATTGGGAAAGCAATGTATCTACTGATATTCTTTTACGTTTTCCAATAGTGTTAGAAGATGGAAATGGAGCAACTCGCTTTTTACAATATGATGGTGCAAACAATCGCCTTGCACTATATTTTAGTGAATTACCTTCTGGAACAAAATTTAGAATAGGGTACCTTAGCTCACTTGATAGTGTTGAAAAATGGCAAGAAGTTCATCAAGAATTACAAACAATCTCAAGTGAAGTTGTTACGGGGTATTCATGCTTATTTAGAAAGCTGTTTGCAGATAACATATCAAAGTGGGAAATCAACGCATTTAAAGGAACAAATTTTAGTGGTGCATATTTACTTGGTGAGGTTGGGACAAATAATGGATGTAGCAATGTCTTAAATGGATCACTGTCTTTTGTGACACTTGCTGAAAAAGAAAATTATATTAATTTTAATTTAGATGCATTTTCATCGATTGATGGGTTGATTGGTGAAAATGATGAACTAATAACACAAATCAAGCAAGTACAAGAAACGCTGGATGAAGGCAGTGGTGCAAATGTCCTGAGATCATTAATGGAAGTTGAAACACGTATGAAGAATCGTACTTCGTATGGGATTACTTTAGATTTAAAGTCAACTGCTCAATTTTTGCTTGAGCAAAGCAAGGATAATGAAAAATACATTTGTTTTATTCAAATTGAAAATAACCAACAACTTATTGAAAAACACGGAAGACAAGCATTTGATGAGTTATTTCAATTCAATGTGAAATCGTTTCGTGAAGCAATGAAAAAAGAATTTCCTAGATTGAATTTTAAGTTATATATGTATGATGATACATCCATATATTTTACTATTGAACAAAATTTATCACCGGATCGATTTATTCGTATAGCGCAGACAATATTTAATGATAGCGAACATTTTGACTATGAAGTAGATTATAAAAATCGTTTTATAATTACAGTAAAAGGCATGAAAATTCATAAGTTAAAAGAACATGCAAATTATTTAACACAAATGAATCAACCGTTATTCTATGTTGAAGAAGTGAAAGAAAGCATTAACCAAGAAATCAATGAAGATTTCAAGATGGTAAAAACAATTCAAAGCGCAATTGAAAATAACGAAGTTTTACCTTATTTTCAAGGAATACATGATAATCGAAACAACACTTTTTATTGTTATGAGGCATTGATGCGTATTCGGGATGAAGATGGCAAAATCTTATTTCCTGGAGATTTCATGGAAGTTTCTAAAAAATATAACTTATATTTAAATCTAAGTGAATCAATGGTAATGAAAGTTTTGGAACTGTTTGGTGACAGGGAAGAAATAATAACACTGAATATTTCATATTACGATGTAATTTCAGAGGATTTTAATAAAAAATTATTCGAAAAACTAGAATCGATGAAGCGACCAGGTCACTTTATTTTTGAAATTGTAGAAACTGAACGCGTGGATAAGCCAGAAGTCTTACGTGATTTTATTCGTCGAATAAAACAATATGGAATTAAAGTTGCAATCGATGATTTTGGATCAGGATATTCTAACTTTATCGAAATTGGTAATTTGAATATCGACTATATAAAGATTAATGGTTCATTGACGCAATTACTAGGAACAGATATCAGCTATGATCAAATCTTAGAAAGTATTTCTTATATGGGGAAGAAAATGGAAGTTAAGCTCATTGCAGAGTTTGTAGAAACAGCTTCCATGCAAAAAAGGTTGGTTGAATGTGGAGTACATTACTCACAAGGATATCTTTTCAGTAAACCAATGTCTTTGGATGAGATGTATATTGTATCTGAAGAAAATATAAAAAAACAAAAGCAGAATTTTGAAAAGAAACATAATTTAAAAGAATTCCCATTTAATTCAACACAAATTAAAAATAATAATTTATTGATGATTTGGGGAGGTATAATTATTTCTTTAATCGCAATTATTGGAATTTTTGCCTATGCCAATTTAAATGAGAAGTCAGTTGGAAATATGAGTGATACTTATCTTGTTGAAATTGCAACAGGTATGGTCGACAAAGTTTCGGCTGTTGTAGTTGATGCGAGCAGTACTATTCAAATGTCATCTGTTGCCATATCGCAAGTTTATACCAATCCAGAAGAAATGAATCAAACATTAACTAAACTTCATAATTTATCGTTGTTTAGTGATATTTATGTTTCATTGAATGGAGAGTATGCAGTAAATGGGGAAGGCAGTACATTACCAATCGATGTAGATCAGTATTATGGGAAATCAAATCAAAATGAAGTAATAGTTCATAGCCCTTTAGTAGAAAATTCAACTAACCGAAGTGTTTTGTTAATATCAACTAATCTTTATGATGAAAATGGCGATAAAATAGGAGAAATAATTGGAAAAAATTACTTAGATGAGTTTAATAATGTACTTAATTTAAGGAGTTTTGGTAGCGAAGCATACTTTCATTTATGTGAGATTGATGGTACAGCACTATTATTAAGCGGAAGCAGTGATAATTTGTATAAAGATGGAGATATGTATAGCTTCATAGGTACTCTGGATATACGTAATGGGCATACTGTAGAATCAATTCGAAAAGATATGGAAGAAGGAAACACTGTTTTATTAAATTACTATATAAATAATGAAAAGCGATCAGCAGTAATGTCACGTGTTCCTGGAACAAATTGGTGTATTGTAAGTATTATGTTATCTGAAGTTAATGATGAAATGATAGAGGCAATCACAAATAATACACTAATTTTTGCGATAGGCTTAGCTACACTTTTTACAATTTATTTTATAATTAATGTTCGTCTGGCGAGTCAAAATCGTAGGGATTTAATAAAAGCGCTAGAATCAAGCTATTTCTTAACAAGCAGTTTGCAAAAAAGCATGGAAACTGACACATTAACGCGTGCCTATTCTCGTGCAACAGCAGTAGAAAAAATTACTGATGCGATTCATGAAGCAGAATTAACTGATAAGGTACAGGCACTTGTTTTATTGGATGTGGATAACTTTAAAGAGATAAATGATACTTATGGACATCAAACAGGAGATATTTATTTACAAGATTTTGTTCGAGCAGTAAGAAGTGTTTTACGAAGTGATGATATTCTAGGAAGAACAGGTGGCGATGAGTTTATCTTATTGTTGCAAAACTGTGAGTCAAAAGAAGAAGTAGAAGAAATTGTTCGTAGTATTGTAGAACAAGTAGGTAAAATATCAATTCGCAATTTCAATTTAGACAAAATTGGAGTAAGTATTGGAGTTGCATTAATACCAGAGCATGGTAATGATTATGAGAAACTAAATCATAAAGCAGACAAAGCACTATATAAATCAAAAAATGAGGGTAAAAATGCATTTAATATTTACCAAGATATTTAACAACTGAATAAATTAATAAAAAAGTTACATAAGTGTAACTTTTTTATTGACACTTGCGCTAAAAAGCTTTATATTTATGCTAGGTTAACAGTAGCTAACAAACAAAAGAAGGTGTTAAAATGAGCAATAACTTAGCATCAGCAAATTTGAATCAAGAATATGTAATAAGCGGCATCAAAACAAATGACCAAGAACTAGTAAATTTTTTATTTACTTTGGGATGTTATGAGGGTGAAAAAATTACAATAGTTTCAAAATTAAATCAAAACTATGTTGTAGCAATAAAAGATGCAAGATACAGCATTGATGAAAATTTAGCCGAAGCAATTTTTATATAAATACATCGGTTATATTTTTTCAAAAAGAGTTAGCCAAAACTAATTAAATAAGGGGGAATTATTATGAAAATTGCATTAGCCGGAAATCCTAACAGTGGGAAAACGACATTGTATAATGCCATTACAGGTAAAAATGAACGTGTTGGAAACTGGGCAGGTGTAACAATTGAGAAAAAAGAAGCAAAATTAAAACATCAATTATATGATTATGAAAATAATAAAAATGATGTCCAAGTTGTTGACTTACCAGGGGCATATTCGATGTCACCATATACATCGGAAGAAAGTATAACAAGTGAGTTTGTTTTAAATGAAAAACCAGATGTAATAATTAATATTGTAGACAGTACAAATTTAAGTAGAAGCTTATTTTTTACGTCACAACTAACAGAGCTTCAAATACCAGTTGTTATTGCATTAAATAAAACGGATATGGTAGATGGAAAAGACATTGCAATTGATGTTGAAAAATTAGCCCAAGAAATGAATTGCTTGGTTGTAAAAACATCTGCGAGTCAATCATCTGATAACGGATTAGAAGAACTTATCTCTGTAGCTATGAAGGCTGTAGGGACAAGTCAAAAAGCATCTTTTAACTCAACACTTAAAGTGGAAAAAGTTGAAGATCTACATAAAGAAGACAAAGAAAGATATGCATTTGTAAATAAAATTGTAGAGAAAGTAGAAACTAGAAAAACAAAAACTTCAAAAGTAACAATTCATGATAAACTAGACAGAATTATTGCAAATAAGTGGTTAGGGATTCCAATTTTTATAGCAGTTATGTACATGGTACTTACGATATCACAAAGCTATGTTGGGCCATACTTTTCAGACATTCTAGGTGGATGGATTGAAACATTTGGTTCATATGTAGAGGGCTTAATGGGAGAGGATATTAATCCGTTCTTAGGAGCAATTGTAACATCAGCAATTATTGATGGAGTTGGTGGACTAATGAGCTTTGTTCCACTTATTATGGCATTGTTCTTCTTATTAGCGTTACTTGAAGACTGTGGATATATGGCACGCGTTGCTGTTGTTATGGATCGTTTCTTTAAGAAATTAGGTTTATCAGGAAAGTCAATGATACCAATGATTATTGGAACATCATGTGCAATTCCAGGTATTATGGCATCACGTACTATTAAAAATGAACGTCAAAGAAGAACAACAGCGATGCTAACACCGTTTATTACATGTGCTGCGAAACTTCCGGTAGTGGCATTGATTGCAGCAGTGTTCTTTGATCAAGCTTCATGGGTGACAACATCTATGTATTTTGTCGGGATTGTTTTGATTGTTATTTGGGCAATGCTTATTCAACGAATTACTGGTGAAAGAGATACTGTTTCTTACTTTATAATGGAACTACCTGAATATCGCTTTCCAAGTTTAAAACGCGCAACACTAGTTATGTTTGATCGTGCTTGGGCATTCATTAAAAAAGCAGCAACAATCATCTTATTATGCAATGTTGGAGTACAAATCATGTCAATGTTTACTCTTGATTTACAAGCTGTTACAGATGTAAATGTGGATTCAAGCATTCTTGCAGTAATTTCATCTCCATTTGCTTATGTATTAAAACCATTAGGGTTTGGTGTATGGCCACTTGCAGCTGCTGCAATTGTTGGATTCATAGCAAAAGAAAATGTGGTTGGTACTATTGCTACAGTATTTGGAATATCAGCAGCAATGATTGATCCGGATGCGTTAGCATTAGTTGATGGCGCTGCTAGTGATGTTGCACAAATTATGGGATTAACTTCATTAACTGCATATTCATACTTAGCATTCAATATGTTTACTCCACCATGCTTTGCAGCGATTGGGGCAATGAATGCAGAAATGAATAGCAAAAAATGGATCATAGGTGCACTAGGATTACAATTAGGTACAGGATACACAGTAGCATTCCTTATTTATCAAATTGGGACACTAGCTACAGTTGGAACACTTGGTGATTCATTTGTATTAGGTTTATGTATAGTAGCTTTATTTGTTATCTATGTTGGATACTTAGTAAAAAAAGGAAATTCACAAAAAGTGAAAGGATAATTAATCATAAAAACTATGAACGATATTATTGTATTAATAATTATTGTAGCAATTGTATTTCTAGCAATTCGATATATTTATAAACAGAAAAAAGCTGGTGTAGTATGCATTGGTTGCCCTCATGGTGCAAGTTGTTCAAATACGAAAAAAAAGAGCGATTGCAATTGTAATGATTAAAAATAAAACAGCAATTAACGTGAAAACGTAAAATTGCTGTTTTTTATATGAAAAACAATTTAAAAATCTATCTATTCATGTTCAGTCATGTGTTGTATAAATAAGAAGACTATTGAAAAAATAATGTTTAGTGTACCGTAAATAATAAAGATGAAATCTACTTCAAATTGAAATGAAAGAGTCATCAACAGCAAAGAAGATAAAGGCATTGCTAAAGTTACAAGAGAATTGAAAGTAGCACTTACTCTTGCAAGAAATTCTTCTTTAACAAACTCCAAAAAGCTAATCGAGATCTTAACTCCAATAACACCATTGAGTAGACCAAATAGAAAAAACAGCATAATAGCAGCTTGAGTTATAAATAGCTCACTGTCAGCGGCTGTTAGGCTAATTATAAAGATATAAAAAAGACCAACAATAAGCAAATGGATTTTTGCAAATTTAACAATTGATATTTTCTCAACTATTTGTGGTGCAATTATAGCTCCTAAAAGCATACCAAGAGATATAGATGCAGAAATAAAAGAGTACATATCCACATCCATTTTTAAGTATTCAAGTACGTATATTTGTAAATAAGATCCTAAGATAACAGAAGTAAAGTTAATTATAACTGCAAAAACACATATAAATTTCATCATTTTATTACTCAATAGATATTGAATACCTTCATCAAGTGATTTTTTATAGAAGCGATAATCAAATGGGTTTGATGAAAATTCAATTTCTTCCTGATATTTTAAAGTAAAAACTAAAATAAATGAAAGAAAAAAAGTAATGCAATCAATTATTAATGCAGCTGAAACACCGAAATTAATTATAATCAAACCGGTAATACCTAAACCCACTAAAGAAGCAATTTCTGACAAACTATGGCTTAATCCACTTCCTGCAGCATAATTCTCTTTGCTTAAAATTTTTGGAACGATAGCAACTCCAGCAGGAATACGGATAGATTCAACTGCAGAGTTCAAAAAAGCAAAGATCAACAAAATCCAAGGATTTAAAAGATCAAAACTATATAACAAAGCCATAAACCCAGTAACAAAGATTCCAAGTCCATCACTGAACATTAGAATTTTTTTCTTTGAAAACCGCTCAACAAATGCACCAGATAAGGGTTGAAGAAAAATACTAGGTAAGTATGAACAACCAAATATAATCGCAACCCAAACAGAGCTTTCAGTAATTTGATAAGTTAGCCAAGAAAAAGCTATGTTATCAATACTACTACCAAAACCACTAATTGTGTTTGCGAGTAATAACTTTAAATATTGTGTATCTTTTTTTAAGTTATAATATCTATTTATTAACAATGTTGCTCCCTCCAAGTTTAAAATATAAACAGCAATAAAAATAATATAGAATCTATCTACAGCAATTAAAAAACATCTAATTGAATTTAATAAAAAGCGATAAGGCATTATAAATGCATTATTAATAAGTATATCATATTCTAAATACGAAATAAAAGTGTACCTGTTAGTAATAAATTAATTAGATAAATGTGCATCAAGATGGTAAATATATTTCAAGCTTAGTAAAATTTTTTAACACTAAATTTACAATTTGTTTACCCTTTGTTGATAAATTAAATAGATAAGAGTGATAATATCAAATTGTTAAAAATCTTAACAAGGAGAGAGAAATGAAAAAATTATTAAGTCTGTTTGCTGTAGGGTTACTTAGTTTAACTGTATTAAGCGGCTGTTCATCTGAGGGTGAAACTGTAGAAACTGTAGATTTAAACGCTTTAACGCTTGAAGAAATCATAGCGAATGCTAAAGAAGAAGGAGTTATTAACTCTATCGCAATGCCCGATACATGGGCAAACTGGGTAGGAACTTGGGATGATATCGAAGAAGTATACGGAATTAAACAAAACGATGTGGATATGACATCTGCAGAAGAACTTGCTTTATTTGAAGCAGAAGGTAAAAATGGAACGAAAGATATCGGAGATGTGGGACAATCATTTGGACCTCTAGCAGAATCAAAAGGATTAACTGCACAATACAAAACTAGTTATTGGGATGAAATCCCTGACTGGGCAAAAGATGATGACGGAGATTGGATTATTGCTTATTATGGAACAATGGCAATCATTACGAATAAAGACTTAGTTGATGTAGCGCCAACATCATTTGCAGATATTTTAGAAGGAGATTATAAAGTCACTGTAGGCGATGTAGTCAAAGGAACTTCTGGACAATGTATCTTATTAAGTGCAGCTATGGCATATGGTGGAGATGAAACAAACATTGAACCAGGATTAGAATATTTCAAACAACTTGCTGAACAAGGAAGAATAGATTTAGGTGAAGCTAGCTTAGCTCGTCTTGAAAAAGGTGAAATTGAAGTTATGTTATTATGGGATTACAATGCATTAAATTATCGTGATCAAATAGTAAGTAATAACCCTAATGCATCATATGAAGTAACTATTCCAACTGATGGTGCAGCACAAAGTGGTTACGCAACTGTCATTAATAAATATGCGCCAAACATTCATGCGGCAGCACTTGCAAGAGAATACATCCTATCAGATGAAGGACAAATTAATTTAGCAATTGGATATGCAACTCCAATTCGCGATGTAGAATTACCAACAGAAGTAGCTGAAAAACGTATTCCTACTGAACAATATGCAAATGCGAAACCAATTGCTAATCAAGCCGCTTGGGAAGCAACAGTTGCTGAAATCGGAGTACTTTGGCAAGAAGAAGTTATGGCTTACGCGAACTAATTAAACACTGACCGAGTGAAAAATTCGGTCTTCTTTTTGAAAGGAAAACACAATGAAAAAGAATAAAATAATATTATTAGCGCTATTACCATTTTTGGCTGTAGTACTCTTATTTGAAATAATTCCTGTTGTAATGGTTATTATAAGGAGCTTTAGTGATGGATTAGGCTCTTTTACATTAGAACATTACGTCTCAGCATTTACAAAAAAACTTTATCAAACTGCAATAATTAATAGCATCATTATTTCAATAGCATCATCATTGATAGGGATACTTGTTGCCTTTATTGCTGCACAAGCATTTCATACAAGTAAATCACAAAATAAAGGATTTTTTGTAAATATTCTTAATATGACCTCCAATTTTGCTGGTGTTCCTCTTGCCTTCTCATATATGATTTTACTGGGTAGTGCTGGGGTAATTACTAACTTTGGGCGAGAGTTTGGTATCGACGCGCTAGCAAACTTTGACTTATACACAGTTTTTGGGCTTTTAACAATCTATATTTATTTTCAAATTCCACTGGCAACCTTGCTATTAATTCCAGCTTTTAAATCATTAAAAGTACAATGGGAAGAAGCTGTGTCTTTATTAGGTGGAACCTCTCTTGATTATTGGTTTAAAGTAGCTATACCATCATTAATGCCTAGTATATTAGGAACATTTAGTGTTTTATTTGCTAATGCACTAGCAGCATATGCTACAGCATATGCACTGCTATCAGGAAATTTATCATTGTTACCAATTCGAATATCAGAAATGTTTGTAGGAGACGTACTACAACGTCCTGAATTCGGTTCAGCATTAGCAGTTATCTTAATGGCACTTATGGTTCTATCAATTATAGTAAAAGAAAAAGTGCTTGATGCTAATCAAAGGAGGGAAAAAATTTGAAAAAGATAAAAACGAATAATATCTTAATGATGATTGTTGCAACCTATTTGCTGATTCCCTTAGTGTTAACGTTTGTCTATTCATTATTTACTGAATGGACAAGTTTACTACCAACAGGTTTTACATTAAAATTTTATATTGAAGTATTTAGCGATGCGTTATTTTGGGAATCGCTAGTACGTTCAGTGCTCATGGCGGTTATTCCACCAATAATAACTGCAGGAATGTTACTGCTTGTAATGTATGTTGTAATCCTATATTTTCCAAAGCTTGATCGCTATATTAACATATTATGTACGATCCCCTATGCAATTCAAGGGGTTATTTTGCCAATCAGTGTATTATCTCTTTATTCTGGAGCACCAGGAATATTTTCAAACAGAATTGTACTTCTGATTAGCACTTACTGTGTTGTTATATTGCCATACATGTATCAAGGGATTAAGAATAGTTTAGTAGGTGTAGATGCAAAGCGTATTATTGAAGCAGCACAAATGTTAGGGTCAAGTAAATTTAGAGCATTTTTTGCTATCGTAGTTCCATGTGTAGCTCCATCAATTATGATATCTTCTTTAATCGCAGTTGCTATCGTGTTTGGAGATTTCGTAATTGTTAATACAATCGCAGGAAATTATTATCAAACAGCTCAGGTTTATTTATATCGTAAAATGTCAAGTTCAGGCCAATTAACTAGTGCTATCATTGTAATTGTATATATTGTTACGTTGCTAATATCAGTGCTTAGCTATAAAAGACAAAAAAAGGAGAGAAATTAATGAGTACAATAGAATTTAGAAATATAACCAAGAAATTTGATGATAATCTTGTATTAAATAACATCAACTTAACTATCGAAGATGGAAAGCTAATTACACTATTAGGACCTTCAGGATGTGGAAAATCGACATTACTTCGATGCTTAGCAGGACTTGAAACAGTAACAAGTGGACAAATTATTTTAAATGGTGTGGATATCACTGAAATGAATCCAAAAGACAGGGAAATAGGAATGGTTTTCCAACAATATAGCTTATTTCCAAATATGAATGTTTACAATAATGTTGCATTTGGTCTTCGAATGAAAAAAACACCAGAAAATGAAATAAAAGAAAAGGTAACAAAAGCGATAGACATGGTAGCATTAACTGGACGTGAAAAAGCAATGCCTCATGAACTATCCGGGGGAATGCAGCAACGTGTAGCGTTGGCGCGTTCAATAGTCACAGAACCAAAAGTGCTTTTACTAGATGAACCTCTTTCAGCAATTGATGCAAAATTAAGAAAATCATTACAAAATGAAATCAGACGAATTCAACAAGAAATGAAAATCACTACAATATTTGTAACTCATGATCAAGATGAGGCTATGATTATGTCTGATGTCATTAATTTATTTAATAAAGGAAATGTGGAACAATCAGGTACACCAATGGAAATATACACTAATCCAAGTACACCGTTTGCAGCAAGTTTCATTGGAAATTATAATATTTTATCAAAGGAAAGTTTTGAAAAACTGATGGAGACAAATCTAACTAATTCTGAACAAGTAGCTATACGTCCAGAAACAGTAGAATTATTTCATGAATTTATTCCAGTTGAAGATGCATATCAATTTGAAGTAGTTATTAAGAATTCATCAAATCGAGGTAATGTAATTAGATACACATTAATAAAAGACAATGAAGAAATTAAGGCAGATGCACTATTTCGTTCCAAAGCATTGTTTAATGTAGGGGATACGGCTTATGTTACAATCTATAAAAGAAACTGTTTAGAATTCTAGAGGTGAAAATATGAACTATATTGGATTTACTAACAAAACAAATCGTTATAAAGGAAATTTACATACACACACAACGAACTCAGATGGAAGATTATCACCTGTTGAAGTTAAATCATTGTTTAAAGAAAATGGTTATAGCTTTTTATGTTTAACTGATCATGACATATACACAGATTTACGAAGCGAATTAAATGACGAAGAGTTTATTATTTTGCCTGGTGTTGAAGCTTCAAGTCCACTCTATGCTGATGATACAAAAAAAAGATACAAAAAAACACATCATGTTTTAGGAATACTAGGAACAAGCTCTATGCAAAAAAATGCGAAAAAGCCAAATTATAAACATAAGGAATTACTAAAAATTCCATCTAGCATAGGCGATTGGGATGGTGCGAAAGAAGCGCAAAGTTTAGTAGATGATTTAGCAGAAAGAGGAATGATTGTGTGTTACAATCATCCTATTTGGTCGCGTGTGGATTTACAAGAATTCATCCATTTAAAAAATATATTCGCCTTAGAATTTTATAACTATGGGACAGTGAATGAGTGTGAACAAGGCTATGATTTCTTGCATTGGGACAACATGTTAAATGCAAAAAACTATGTATTTGGTATTGCGACAGATGACAGTCATAATGTGAGTGAATACGTCGATGTGCTAGGTGGATACGTCGTTGTTATGGCTGAATCATTAACACATGATAATATCATTAATAGCTTGATTAATGGAAACTATTATTCTTCATCAGGTGTAGATATTATTGAGTGGGGAATTAAAGATGGCGTTGTTTATGTATCCTGCAGCGATGTAAAAAAGATTAACTTCATTTGTGGTGGATGCGTTGGAGATGGAGCAACAGTGATGAAACAAGATGTCACAGAAACGTTAAATTATGCGGAATATACTTTACATGGTACTGAAACATATGTCCGTGTTGAGTGTATTGATAAATATGGTAAAGCAGCTTGGACTAATCCAATTCTATTGAAATAAGAAAAAAGTCACTTTTGGTGACTTTTTTATATTGATTTCTTATAAAATTTGGATAAACTGGTTGATTGAAAAGGAATATAAGTATGTTTCAACTGCTTTATTTGGGAAAATAATTCGTACACATTCCTTATAAGAATTTAGTTGTTCCCGATACTTTTCAACCAGCTCACTTGAACTTTTTATAGAGTCACTTTTAAAATCAATGATTAAGACTTTATCGTCGAAAATTGATATAAAATCAATGTATCCGTGAGTAATTGTTGTTTCACTTTTTACTGCAAATGCAAATTCCTTTGTAACTTTCCCTTTGTTTGCCTCTATAAATAATGGCTGTTGATTTAGACGTAGTAAAGCTTGTAAATCAGACTGATTGATTTCATTTATAACTTCTTTGATAAGCTGTTCATTCCATAGTTTATCTGGTAAAACTTCAATGTATTTATGCAATTTTGTTCCATACTGGCTCCCTTTGTTTGCATTATAATGAAGTGTATTTAATGGCGAACTCTTTACATTAGACGGGGTTGATAGCTCGGTTTCTTGATTGAAATGTAGATGTTTATAAAAAGGGATTTGATAACTAAATTGTGGTTCATTTTTAGAAACATAACTAGATGAATAGGAATCATCGATAAATATTTCTTCATAGGAAACTGTAGAAATAGAATTCATTGTAGATAAAATCAAGTCCGTTGAGCCCTTCTTTTTGAAGAAGGTCGCAAGAGATAAATTGCTAGGCATATAATCTTCACTTACACTATCGAGAATTATCCCAAGCTTTTGGGCACGAGTTAATGCAACATAGTATAAACGCACATTTTCAGCAAATTCTTCCAAAGTGTTTTTTGTCTTAATTGCAAGTTGTTGCAGTGTAGGACGTTTGTATCGATAAGGTAGTTCAATGTGATGCAGTCCAAGACCTAATTTATCATCAACTAAACAACTCTCTTTATCATCATTTATCGTAGTTCTACTACTGGACCAAAAGAAAACAACAGGAAACTGTAAACCCTTTGATTGATGTATTGTAGTAATTTGTACTACATTGTCATTTTTACTTGCACTTACAGCTGTACTTGATTTAGTATCTAAACTGCTATCGACTTGAGTTAAAAATATTGAAATATTAGAATTGTCTGTTTCGAAATTTAAGACTCGCTGAATAAACAAGTCAACATTTGCCCGTTCTTGATTATTTAGATGATTCCAATAAAATCCGTTAATTTTGATTATTTCTTTAATTGTTGAAGATATACCAAATTCTATAGAAGTCTGTCTAATATGCTCAAAACTATTTTTAAATTGTTCGTCTAAAAGACAAACAGTTTTAAAAAATGACGACTTATTCCTGGTTAAATGGATCTTTGCAAGTTGCTCATCTGAATAATTATAAAGGCCAGTTAATACACTAACACATGCTATGTCATTAGAGTAATCAACAATTAGACGTAAATAAGATAAACAAATTCTAACAGCGAAGGTGTTGTATAAACCAGAATTAACAGTGGTTGTATATGGAATGTTTAATGAGTCAAAAACGTATCGAATATCATTCTTTGTTTCATGAGAACGAACCAAAATACAATAATCACTCCATTTATTAAATTCTGTGGTATTTATCATATCCAAAATTTTATTAGCTAAAATAAGTGCATTCGCTTTAACTTGTTTTACATTATCATCGCTTGAATCTTTGGTTTTAAGTACTTTAATAAACTGTACAGGAAGAGAATAATTATCATCTTGTGATGATAGTCCAACTTGTGCAAGATCGTTATCAGTAAATTCATTGTTCAAACTAGAAATATTCATCAATTGTTGAAATAATAAATTATTGAATTCGACAATGCTCTTATTTGAGCGATAATTATGATGTAAAACAATGACTTCATTTGTTTCATCATTACATTTCATTAATGAATTCATGATTTGAGGCTTTGCACCACGGAAACGGTAAATGCTCTGTTTTATATCACCAACACGGAAAATGTTATTACCTCTTGATATCATTTCAATCATTGAATTTTGGAAATCATTAGTATCCTGAAATTCATCGACAAGAATCTCATCAAAACGCTTTTGATATTTTTTTGCAACTTCATAATTATTTGCTATTAATATTTTATAAGCGATGTGCTCCATATCACTAAAGTTGATTCCTCGGTAAAACAATTTAATTTCATCTAAATTTATTAAGTAATTGTTGCAAGACTCAACAAGAAATTGAACAATTGGGTAAAGGAAATGATTATCTTTAGCAAAAGTTTCTTCATCAAAATTTTCTGCAATCATTTTTTGAAGTGTTTTATTTAATGCAGAAATTCGTTTGTTGATAATTTTAGCGCTTTCTATTTTAGTGTTAATGGACTTCACTTGTGCAAAACTGTGAAGCCTATGAATAAATTGACGATAGTTATGGGTATTAACCGCATCCAATATGTTATTAATGTGGTTGATTTTCAGTGTTAAATTATTTAATACCGTATCCTCTGCTTGCTCAATTACGGCTACATTATAACAATCTTCAAGCTCGTCTTTAATCTGTTGTATTTCGATGTTGAATCGAATAAACAAATAATGACTGATTTCAGGATCAAGTTGATTATAGTTATTTAATTTAGCTTTATCTAAGATAAGTTTAAAAAATTGATTTTTATCTTGTTGATTAAGTGCAACGTTAGAAATTTTAATGATTGTCTTTTTTAGATTTTCAAATGAATCGAATCGACTATCGAAATAAGATGAAACAATATTAAAAGCATTAGCGTCTTTTGATATTAAATCATCCAAAGTTTTATCGATAGCTTCATCTTGAATCAATTGCATCTCCTCATCACTAAAAATATGTTTAATGAGGTTAGCAGATAAATTAATAACAAAATAATTTTCTTGGATTACAGATAGACAAAATGAGTGAATAGTACAAATCATTGCATTTTTCAATGTAGCACATTGTTCGATACAATACTGTTTTAATTCTTCATCATTTGTAGTAACAATGATTTCATTAAGTCCATTATAGAGTCTATTTTTCATTTCGCTAGCTGCAGCATCTGTGAATGTCATTGCTAAAAGTTTGTTGACAGGTATTCTATCTTGAGTGATTCTTTTTACCATCCTTGCAGTTAAGACTGCAGTTTTGCCAGAACCAGCAGAAGCAGATACAACAATATTCTTCCCTACATTATTAATCGCACGGATTTGAGATTCGCTCCAATTAGGCATTGTCATCATCTCCTTTCCTACGTTCTTCCTCTTTAATGTTACTCAAATACACTCTTCCTTGGTATCGACATATATTCTTAAAATCACAAAAAGCACAGGCTCCTTCAACAGGTGTACAAGATATTAATCCATTGCTTAAGTGTGTTCGCAAAATGTTGTATAAATCAAGCAATAATTCAAACAATTGATCAATATTTTTTATATTTGATTCACTTATTCCTTTTTCATTCCACCCAACAATGTGCTTCCCGTTGTTATCATTTTCAATACTTGAATTTGTCGTAAATCCATTTAATCGATGTTGATTTACCCAATTTTTATAATGGTCATCACTGTCATAAACAACTAATTCATAAGGTCTTAATGAAAGCTTTGCTGCATCAATTAGTATATTTTCGTTCTTTAAAGAATAATAATAAATCCCAGCACATTCTTGTTTAAAAATATGTTGAGCTGCATATAAGTAAGTAAGTAGTTGTAATTGAAGGCCATCTTCAATTTTCGAAAACTGTAGTTTTTTTGAAGAACTTTTAAAATCAATAATTCGAAATAAATTATGATTGCTATCAATTCTGTCAATGATACCACTTAATAAGATTGATAATTGTTCATCCTTAAACAATTCAATTTCAAAAGGAATTTCAGTTTGATGATTACTTAAATCAGAATGAATTTCAAAATCATTTAAAAATTCAAATTGCATAGACAAACTTTCAATGCACCGATTTAGGATGCTATCGATTACTTTTCTGTCCTTAACAAAAAAATTCTTAATGGATTCAAATTGTCCAACTACAATTTGATGTAGTTGTTCCTTAGTAATACTTGCATAACTTTCATTAAACAATTGTATTGCCTGTTCAATACAGGCATGTTGAATAGAACCTATCATTGCTTGATTGAGTTTTACTTGGTTTACTTTTCTAAGTTTTAAGCCACTGTACAAATAATAGCTGTATGGACATGAAAAATGTTTCTCAAATGAAGAAATACTTCCCTTTAATTTGTTGTCGTTAAAAAATATTTTTGATGAAGTATCCTTAGATAGTGAATGTTGATTCTTAGCAAAATAATTATTTTGCTGTAGTTTCCATAAAGAAGGACTCTTATTAGCCATTTCTTTAATTTCAACTGAACATTCAAGTCCTTTGCCTTCAAAAGTGTTGGTAGCATAACTAAAAATTATATGATTTGCATCATTTTCAATCCAGCGTTGTTTATTATTGAAAAAAGTTGACCTCTCTAATAAAGAAGGATAACCATCAATTAATGAAATATATTCTTCTTCAAACAAACCAGTAAGAGAATTGTTTCCGGGATAGTTTTTGCTATTACAATTCAGCACAAAAAGATGTTCCCGTTGAGGTAATGAAAAATTCAAATTGCTAATCATTACACGATTATTTGAATAATCATTAACTTTTATTTTTATAGCCTTTATCTCGTATAAAACAATGTTAATTAAGTCTTTGTTTAATCGACTTGGTTCGATTTGATTTAAAATACTTTGGATTTTAACTAGACATTTTCGTTCATCGGCATCGTTGACTAAACTACTGCTGCAAAGTATATTATATGCAACTTCTAGTGGGTTAAAATTATCAATCTCAGAAAATAAATCTAGCAAAAAAATTCTTGTCTTTTCAAATTCATCTTCACATTTTAATAAATGCGCCTTTTGAAATGTGGATAAATGATTCATTCGATCCACAGTCGATTTTACATGATTAGCAGGTGTATTTAAGTTGATGTTGTTTAAAAAAAGATTAGTATACTCAAGAGTTGCATTGAAGTCAATGTTGTTAAATATCGGACTGCTGATCAATGATTTAAAATTACTTAATGATGAATCCAATAACCAAAGAGTAATGTTATTGAAAGATTCCACTATTTTAGAATTTCTAGCTTCATTTAGACAACAATAAGGGATATTATATTGTTCAAAGATTAACTTTAAATATGAAAGGCTATCATCATATGCACATAAAATAATATTGACGTCTTGGGCATGAAAAATTTTGTTAATAATCATTTGAGCACAAGCCTCAATTTCTTGGCGAATGTTAAGTGCATGATAAAATTCTATAGTTGGATTAAGAAACTTTTCTCTATCGATTATGTTAAAGCTTTTCATAGTAGCAAAATTATTAATTGCTCTTGAAGTAATGCTTTCAGCAGTAATAGAAATGTCATTATAATTGTCACGATTATTTAATAACTCATTATATTGATGAAATTTAGTCATCAGCGAACTACATGCGATTATAAGTTGCTTCATTTCAATATGTAATGGCGTTTCAGCTGGTAACTTATTAAGGTTAACTTGACTTTCAACAAGTGATTGATAAAAATCAACAACTTGTTGAATAAATACAGGGTCATTAATTAGCTGCTTGCATATCTCAAGATGAGGCTTAATTTTTATGATTTCAAAATAAGCGTGGTAAAGAATAAAATCATCAACAACAATAGCGCTATTGGAGTTAACCCATGAAGAAAAAGGTAGTACTTGATGATTCAACAAAACTTGATTTTCATTTAACAATGTTTGGTATAGCTTATTTATTTGCCATGATTCTGCTAAAATAGTTTTCACAAGGGAACCTCCAATTTCAATCTTATTTTAACACAAATAAGCAGTGTACAAAAAGAAGAAATGACAAACAAAATTCAAAGTAAGATACGGTTTATCAATGTTTAAATTGAAGAAAAAGGACACAAATTAAGTAATAAAAGTGAAGAATAAAGACATTTAATTTATAAAATGTAAGAGTTTTCTTGTATTTTGTAGGAAATGGTTTACAATAAAGGCATAGAAAAATTCAATAGGGGAGCATAATTATGGCGCTATTACAAATTTTAGAAAATGTAAAAGACATTCGAAAAGAAGGGACAGAATGTGATTTTAATGGGTATCTTGAAGACTATTTAGAGATGCTTGAAGAGGAGACGACAATAAAATCATGTTTGCAAGCTATTCAAGAAAAAAATGCAGATATGAAAATTTGTGTGAATTATCGTTTTAAAATAAATAAAGAAGTCATATCTAATCAAATAATTCGTTATAAAGATTCGTTTAAATTACAAGGAAATCCGATTGTATGTCCATATATTATTTATGGAAGTGATAATAATGATGATCGTGGATTAATTCTTGCAGAAAATAATGAGAATGCATATTTATTTGTCAAAGGGATTTATTATTGTCTAACAGAGCCAATGAGTCCGTTTGTTGATGCAAAGAACGAAATTGTCGCAATGCTTGCGAGTGATGAAGAAGCAGTTATGAAAATATTTGATCGCTTATTTACGTATAAAGCTGGTGCATTACAACGCGAACTAGATCGTAAAATGTATGCAGATTATAATAGCTTAAAAGAAGCAGCAATTAATGTTGCACAAAATTTGAAAGATACAGCATTTGATAAAATTAAAGAAGTTGAAGATACAGAAAATTGTATTAAAGAATTAGTAGTTTCTTGGTTTTTACTAAAAAAAGTTGTTTATGTACAATACATGGTTAGCAAAGACTTACTAGAAAGAGTACATGAAGGGAATATTAAGAAACAAAGAAATCAAGCAAAAATTAATTCTGATGAAATTCCATTTGTGTCATATAGTGACTGTTGGAGAAGTTTACAATCAAATAATGAATAAAATGCTACACACTTTTTCAATAGTGTGTAGTTTTTTTGCAATTTGCCACATGAAATTGACTAATGTAGTTGATGATGTAATTATCAGTTATGAGTTATTCATGAAGTCATCATTTAAAAATTTACTGACTACTACACTGAGGATTGACTAATTCGAAACGATTATCATTGTTTTTTTCTCCCCACTCGCACATTAGCTCTAAAATAGGCATAAGAGAAAGGCCTTTTTCACTTACATTATATTCAACTCTAGGCGGGATTTCGTTGTAGCTTTTTCTGGTAATTAATCCATCTGCTTCAAGTTCTCTTAGTTGATTTGTAAGTGTTTTTTGTGATATTTGTGTAATTGAAGACATAAGATCTTTAAAGCGAAGTGGACCATCTTCAGCTAACACATAAATAATAAGTGGTTTGCATTTGCCACCAATCATTTTCAAAGTAATCTCAATTTCTGAGTTGATAAGTAATTTTTCCATTAGTAACATTCCTTTCAGTAAGAGAAAAACACGTGCCTTATTGACAACGTACAGTTCAAAACATAATATAATACCATAATAGTAAAATATACTATAACAATAAAAATTTCAAGGAGAAAAATATGACAAAAAAACTAGTTGTGATTACAGGAGCAAGCTCTGGATTTGGGAAGGCATTAGCAATGGAGTTTAATCAAGCAGGTTACCCATTACTTTTATTGGCAAGAAGAATAGAATTGCTTGAAGAACTTAAGTTAGAAAATACGATGTGTGAAAAAGTAGATGTTACTGATAAATTAGCATTTGAAAACGCAATAAGAAAAGCAGAAAAAGTTTATGGAAAAACAGATTTGATAATAAACAATGCAGGTTTAATGTTACTTGGAGATTTGACAAACCAAGATAGCAGTGAATGGCAAAAAATGTTGGATGTCAATGTGATGGGTGTAATGAATGGAATGCAAATCGTAATGCAAGACATGAAAGAAAGACAATGTGGTACAATAGTAAATATATCTTCATTAGCAGGAGTAAAGCCTTTTGGAAATCATGCAGCCTATTGTGCAAGCAAATATGGTGTTGTAGGCATGTCAGAAGTTGTAAGAGCTGAACTTTCTACTTATAATGTAAGAGTAATGCGAGTTTGTCCTGGTGCTGTAGCAACGGAATTATTAAGCCACACAACTAATCAAGACATGATTGATGGATACAATACATGGAAAGAAACTCTTGGGGTTGGTTCAATTACTGCTCAAGACATTGCTAAAACAATTAAATTCGCTTATGAACTACCACAAGGTGTGAATTTAAGAGAGATTCAAATTGCAGATACACGTCAAGATGGATAATCTGTAATTCGTTTAATAACAAGGTTAATGAAATAGCTAAGAAAGAGGTAACTATGATGAATGTAGAAAGAATATCAAAGGAAACAGCTTCGATAGCAAGTCATATTTATGCACTTAGCTGGAAAACAGCTTATCGAAATATTGTGCCACAAAAATATCTTGATGAACTTTCTTTGGAAAGATGGACACCCTTACTTCAGAATTCTTCATTTGATGGCTATCTGTTGAAAGACAATGATGAGTTTGTTGCAACATCCTCAATTTCTGCAGCAAGAGATGATAATATGGAAGGTTGGGGAGAAATCATTTCTATTTATGTTTTGCCTAAGCATTATTACAAAGGATATGGAAAGAAATTATTATCTTTTGTAATATCGAAGTTGCAAGAAAAAGGGTTTTCTAATATCTATTTGTGGGTATTAGAAGATAATTATCAAGCAAGAAAATTTTATGAAAGAAATGGTTTTATTGCGCATAAAGACAAAGTAAAAGTAAATATTGGTGGAAAAGATCTTATCGAAATAAGATATATAAATATACGACAGTAGTAATTAAATACTGAAAATTTAGTTAACCCCTAACGGATTTTTTACTTTATTTCTAATTCTTCGATTGGTGCAGGTTTTGCGTAATGATACCCTTGAGAGTAATCAATATTGTTTTCTAAAATAACTTCTTGAATGAACTCATCCTCAACAAATTCTGCAGTTGTTTCCGAACCAATAAGTTTAGCCATATATCTAATAGATTGTAATATAATCTGATTGTCTATATTGGATAACAAATTTTTGATAATATCACCATCGATTTTAATAATATCTGGTTTAAGTGAGATTATTGACGTGTAGGTAGCAAAACCTACTCCAAAATCATCTACAGCAATCTTACATCCAATTTTCCTAGCACAAGCTAAAAAATCGGATAGTGATGAATTGCTATTATAATCTTCTGTTTCAACAAACTCTAAAATTATTTTGCTTGGGTTTGGATGACTCTCTAGGCGGTTTAATAACCATTGTCTAAACTCACTAGATTGAATTTCATATAAAGTGATATTTAAACTTAATTCGCTCTCTTTATTTTCGAAGGCTAGCAACGCTTTATCAATAAGAATTTTACTCAATGGTAAATACATTTTAAAACTCTTAGCTGCATCCAAAAACATACCAGGAGGACAAACTTTCCCGTTTTGATCACAGATTCTCATTAATGCTTCATATTTATTGATAATATTGTCCTTATTATCAAATATTCCTTGATAATAAGGTATTACTTTATCATTTTTTATCGCATAAGTTAATAAATCAAAAAGCTGTACATTTTTTTCTTCTTGAGCTTTTAACAATTCTTTTTCATTTGTTGCAACAATGAAGTTAGTCTGAAGGTGCTGATTTAAATGATAAGCGCTTTTAGCGCGATCTATTAAATTATCACCAAATGCAACCACAAATCGTGACACTCCAGCTAAACCTGTTTGTTGTGATTGAATTATTTCGTATTGCTCATGATTTGTTTTCATTAAATTGTAAAAATCTTCGTCACTAATATCATCATTAGCTACTGCCATAAATGTTTTATAAGAGTGAACATACACATGAATTAAATGACCGATTCCCATATGTTTATAAGCTACATTTCCCATTTCAAGAACTTCTGTGCTTGTTTTGTTATATTTTTCCTCTCCAAATGTCGCTATCATCATATCAGCGTTAATTACTTCGGTCATACATATTTTATTGTACTTCATTTTTTGATTATCAATAACAAACTGTTCATAACTTTGGATATTAAAACGGTGGTCAATCAATTTTTTATTCTCTTCCATTTTTATCCCCCTACGGTAATAACTTACTTGATACATAATATAACATTAAAAAAATAAAAGCTATTGCGGTAAATAATTTATAGTGACACGTAAATTTAAAACAAGTACATTATAATGCATAGTAAACCTAACTTCAACATACATAAATAACTTTTAACATTCTTAATAAAGAAAAATTCTATTTTGTAGGAGGTCCTTGCTAATGTTGGTATTAAATGCAATTAATTTTCTTGAATTAATAATTATCAGCATACGAGTCAAAAATCATTAAATTAATGTATACGTGGAAATTTAATCTACTAATTGAAATAATAATCTTTTTTTTATTTCTTTAAGTAATTGTGGAGAAGTAACAAAAGTGATATAAAATATAAGTGTAAATATAATTAGAACAAGTATTTATTCTGTTTTAAATAAGATAGTCTTTTCTGAAAAGACTAGAGGATTTAATAAGATATTCATACAGTAAGTCTATTTCTAAAATCACGACTTTAATATCTTTGTTCCTCTACAAATGTTATACATATCGGAAACAGAGGTTTTCTTGATTTTTTTGACATATTTTGATATAATTTTAACAACAAAGAATAAAGCGGAATAAATATTACGTGAGTGCTACAACTATGGAATACTCGCATTTTTTTCAATGAATATGATGGTATTCATTGAAAAAAGTTAAATGGTGCAAGAAGACTCGAGTGTAAAACGATAATTTAACAACAGAACTGTTCAAACAAATCAACAAAAGGATTGAAATATAGGTTACATATTGTCCAGTATTTTTTAGATTAATTGCATGTAAACAGAAATGATATTTTTAACAGATGATTACTTGTTTTAAATTATAGTGGAGGTTAAGTGCTATGAAAGACGATAGATATATAGATCTTAACGAAGTTCATCCTGACTACAATGTTTTTAGATATGAAAAATTTCAAGCAGATCTAAAAAAATTAAACATAGACAAAATATGTATGACAGAAATAATAAATGCTGATATGATGATAGCGACATTTGGGCTAAATGCTTATACTTTAGGCTGTAAAGAAGTGCTAACACAAGGAAGAAAAGCGATACAATCTCAAGGCCTAAGTGATTGTATTATCCATTACATGTACAATTATAAGAACTTTATAGTTGCGGGTACAAAAGCAATGAGCAATGAAGATTTTGCAAAGCTAGTACAAGATATGTATGAACAGTATATGATTTCGTCTTCTAAAGACACAGGTCTTGATGCCTTATCTCGTTTCGTAGTTGTCTACGGTGGAGAAAATCTAATTGATAGAGCAAGAAGTGCTTTTTATTTACATAGAAAATCTCAAAATAATTTTATTATCGCTTCAAATGAAAGAGAATTACTCAATACAGAAAATAAAACAACAGTGGAAATTTTTAATCTTATCAATTATGATATTAGCGTTAATAAAGTAATTCCTTATTATCAAGGTATTCATAACAATGAGAGTGGGAAAATAGAAAAATATGAGGCATTAATGCGAATCATCGATGATGATGGAAAAGTTTATCTTCCTGGGATGTTTTTAATTGTTGCCAAAAAATTTAAATTATATCAAACACTCAGTAAAATTATGATTGAGAAAGTTCTAAGTGATTTTGAAAATAAAAAAAGTGAAGTTTGTGTCAATGTTTCTTTATTTGATATTGAAGATGATGAATTTTCTGCTTGGTTTATCAATCGAATAAAGCACTTTAAAGAACCTAGTAGACTCACAATAGAATTTGTTGAAACAGAGAATTATAACAGTGGAATAAAGCTTTATGATTTTTTAGATTGTGTACGACAATTAGGTTGTAAAATTGCAGCTGATGATTTTGGGGTGGGATTTGCAACTTATACATCCATTATCACGTTAAAACCTGATATTATTAAAGTAGATGGCGAGATTATTAAAAACTTGTCAACGAACAAAAACAATCTTACAATTCTAAAATCTATAAGCTATATGTCAAATTTGATTGGTTCTAAAACTGTAGCTGAATATGTGCAAGATGAAGAAATACAAATGATCCTTTTATCGGAAAAGATAAGTTACTCACAAGGTTATCATTTCGCAATTCCACGACCATTTGAAGAACTTAAGATTGCTTAAAGTATTACAATAATAGAAAATATTACTTGTATAATCAAGATTTAAATTAATGGGGGATGGAGATAATATGGTTTTTAAAGAAAAGTATTTAAAAGAATTAGAAAATGAATTGAATAATTTCGATACATTAAAATTAATATTAGAAGAAGCACCTTTTGGTGTGAGTTTATGGACTAAAGAAATGCGTAACATTATGTGTAATGCTCATACATTAAGTATGTTTAATATCAAAAATGATGAGGAATTCATGGATAGTTTCTTTAATTTTTCTCCAGAGCTTCAGCCAAATGGTATTTTATCTAAAGAAATGGCGAAGAATAATTTTGAAGTTGCGCTAAAAGAAGGTAAACATGTATTTAATTGGATGCATATTACTTCAAGTGGTAGTAGACTTCCATGCGAGATTACATTGTTTAAAATTAACTTGTTGTCGGGAGAAGATTATGTTGTAGGATTTATAAATGATTTGCGTTCAAACTTTGATTATAGTAAAAATGAAAGTAAATATGACTACTATTTCACTGATAAGCTACCAAAGAGCGTATTAGTAGAAGAAATGCCTAAATTGTCAGATGAATGGTTTTTTTCTATAGACTTAAGAACTGGTAATATTGATTACTATGGCAAATGGTGGTTTAGTGGTTTTGGTGTGAATACCTTAATAAATGAAAGTAAAATGTTAGAGCTAAATTTTATACATAAGGATGACCTAGCTACTTTCAATGAAATGATGAATGGAGTTAAATCAGGAACACCGAATACTGTTGATATTCGATTATTAAATGATGAAAATACATACCGATATCACAGAATTACCAACAAGTTGATTTATGATGACTTGGGAAGTCCAATTTTTGTGTTTGGAAAAGGATATGATGTTCATGAACAACGAATAATAAAAGAACGCGCACAAAAAGATTTACTAACTGATTGCTATAACAAAATAAGTGCAGAGAATATTATATCGGAAAAACTAATTAATAAAAGTAATGGAACTCATGTGTTTTTTATTGTTGATATTGATAACTTTAAGGCAATAAATGATAATTTAGGACACTATTTTGGAGATGAGGTTTTAAAAGATATATCATCTGGATTAAAAGAGGCTTTTAGAGATAATGACATTATTGCAAGAATTGGTGGAGATGAATTTGTAATATTTGTTGAAAATCTTTCTGATATGAATATTATAAAACAAAAATCAGAAAAAATACTTGAAGTATATCGTAGGACTTATTCAGGTGAATATAATGATTATTCAATATCTGGTAGTGTGGGTGTTGCGCTATATCCACGAGATGGAGAAACTTATGATGAGATATATCAAAACGCGGATAAGGCATTAAATCAAGCGAAAATGCAGGGAAAAAACAGAAGTATGATTTACTCTTCTGATTTTAATATAGGAACGACAAGAAGTATCACTAAAATAGAGAACGCAAACAGAATAGCAAGTTCATTTTTTGATTATGATCTTATTTCTGCAGTATTTGATATTCTTTATGAAAAAGGTGGTAATAATGAAGCAATAAATGTAGCACTAAGCTACTTATGTCAAAAGTATGGAGCAGACCGAAGTTATATTTTCGAGTCTTTAGATGATGGACTTACTTTAAATAACACATTTGAATATTGCAAAAAAGGCATAACAAGTGAAATAGAAAATCTTCAAAATCTTCCATATGAATTATTTGAAGATTTTCTCAACAAAGCGCATAATGATATTATTTATTCAAATGATTTAAGAGAAACTCTAGAACAAGATAGAGCTTTTGAGATTATGGATGATCAAGGTATTTTATCATTTGTTCATGCACAAATTAAACGTGATGGAAAAATGACTTTCTTCATAGGACTTGATGATTGTACAAAAACAAGAGTGTGGACAGAAAGAGAAATAAATAGCTTACAGTACATTGGTAAATTGGTGTCTGTTATCTTACAAGGAACTCATTTAAGGGATAAAATTACTGAATTAGCAATAAGTAATAAAAATTCAGCTGATATTTTAGATACTACTGATAGTATTGTGTATGTAAGTGACCTAACTTCTTATGATTTATTATATCTAAACAAATTAGGAAGAAAGGCGACAGGAGTAAATTTTGATGATGATTTAAGAGGTAAAAAGTGCTATAAGGTATTACAAGGAAAAGATGAACCTTGTGAGTTTTGTACTAATCATATGCTAAAAGAAGAAGAATACTATGTCTGGTCATATTATAATCCTATTTTAGATGCCACATATTTATTAAAAGATAGGTTGATTAATTATAATGGTAACATTGCGAGGGTTGAAATTGCGACTGATGTATCAAAAGTAGTGGCACTTGAAAAGACACTGCAAGATCGATTGGATGATGAACAATTTCTAATGAACTGTGTTGAAATGCTTCACTCTGGAAATGAACCAGATGCTTCAATATATTCTTTATTAGAAGCAGTAGCAAATTATTATGAATCAGAGAGAAGCTATATATTTGAAGTGTCAAGGTGTGGCAAGTACATTAGTAATACATATGAGTATTGTAAAGAAGGTTCTTTGAGTTATAAAGACGAGCTTCAAAACTTACCTCTGAATGAAGTAAATCTTCTGCTAAATAAATGCAGTTCTGAGGGGGCGTTTTCTTTAAGTACTCAATGTCTTGATAAAAAGTCGCTTGAATATAAGCTCATGAAACACCAAGGACTTAAAGAAATAGTTATAGGGTCAATAAGAAGTCAAGGATTAGAAACTACAGGGTTTGTGGGTGTTGATAATCCGCAGAGAAACTTAGATAAAACTGCAATTATAAGAACTGTTGCGAAATTTACTGCAAATTTCCTTGATGAAACAGAATTTGTCGCGAACTTAAATAGGCTTAGCTATTACGATACACTTACCGGAATAAAAAATAGACACAGTTACAGTCTTGCGATAAAAGAAATTAATATAAATATCAGCAGTTTGGGTGTAATTTATGCGGATATTGTTAATTTGAGTTCAATAAATGATACTAAAGGTGTTTTATTTGGAGATAGTATTTTAAAAAGATTTTCAAAAATTTTATATGAGGTTTTCGAAGATAGAGTTTTCCGTGTTGGTGGTGATGAGTTTGTAGTAATCATCGAGAATATTTCAGAATCAGATTTTGAAAATGACATCACTTTATTAAAAGAAAAACTTAAAAAAGAAATTGATTTTAAAACTTCAATAGGCTATACATGGAATAAAAACTTGAAAAATACAAACAGTGGTATGCATAAGATGTATGATGGAGAGACCTATACACGTATTTTGCATGAAAATTTAGAAATGGAAATATTAGATGGTAAATATATAGTATACTTACAACCTCAAATGAATCTTACAACAGGAAAAGTTGAAAGTGCAGAAGCGCTTGTTAGACGTCTAGGGGCAGACGGAACACTTCAAGCACCATTATATTTTTTACCGTTTTATGAAAAAGAAGGGATTATTTCAAATATTGATGAATTTGTTTTTGAAACAGTATGCAAAACTTTAAAATCTTGGAAAGATCAAGGATTCACTAACTTACCTGCAATTTCTGTTAATTGTTCAAGAATGACTATTTCAAAAAAAGGAATCGTTGAGAAATTATCGCAAATATGTAAAAACTATGGTGTAGAACACTCCAAGCTAATTATTGAAATAACTGAAACAATAAATGGCATAGATGAAAATGCCTTAGCTACAATTATCAATAACTTTTCCGATGTTGGATTTTTGATATCCCTCGATGATTTTGGCAGTGGACTTTCAAATCTCAATACGCTAGTGGTCTCTGATTTTGACGAAATCAAAATTGATATGAAAATCATAAATGGGATGCATACAGATAAAAAATCAAAAGCTTTAACACAGGTGGCGATATCACTTTGTGAGAGCCTTGATAATCTTACGTCGGTCGCAGAAGGTGTCGAGAATAAACTTCAACACGATATGCTTTGTGAAATGGGTTGTAATATTGGACAAGGTTATTACTATGCAAAGCCAATGCCAATTTCAGAGTTTAAAGATAAATTTTTAAAAAAATAAAAACATGCATGATTCTTAAGTTAGTTATCAAACAAAAAATATGATTTTTTAACATCGATACATAACTTATAAAAAATAGGATTTCTCATTTTGAGGTAATCCTATTTTTTATGGATAAATTTTGTAAAATATCCTTATTTAAACGTTAAAGAAAAGTGTTTAAAGTGATATTTAAGAATTATCAGAAAAAAAGTAGTAATTATAAAACAGAATAATCTAAATTATATGAACATTAATGTTGATAAAATAAATGCAAAATTACGCTGTAATTATTTTCTTGTGTTATAATTGTACTGTTAAAATAATGGCAAATCAAAAGACAACAGACTAAAAAGAAATAGTTTGTAAATAATATGAGAGAGGTACTGATATGCAAGATAAAATAGTAATAAAAGGTGCAAAAGAAAACAATTTAAAAAATATCGATTTGACAATACCAAGAAATCAGCTAGTAATTATGACGGGGCTTTCAGGGTCAGGAAAAACGTCGTTAGCGTTTGATACGATTTATGCAGAAGGACAAAGAAGGTACGTAGAGTCACTCAGTGCCTATGCAAGACAGTTTCTAGGTGGGGTAGAAAAGCCAAATGTGGAAAGCATTGATGGTTTATCTCCATCTATTTCAATAGATCAAAAAACAACCAGCAACAATCCACGCTCAACTGTTGGTACAGTAACCGAGATATATGATTATTTACGTTTACTTTTTGCACGTGTTGGAACGCCCTATTGTCCGCATCACAATGAAGCTATTGAAAGTCAAACAATTACACAAATGATTGATAGGATAATGATGACTGAAGATAAAACTCGACTAGAGATAATGGCTCCAGTAGTTCGTAATCAAAAAGGAACGTTTAAAGATTTCATGGAGAAAATGCAAAAAGAAGGATATATACGCTTGCGTCTTGATGGTGAAGTGAGGCTATTGGAAGAAGAAATAATTCTGGAAAAGAATAAAAAACATAACATTGATGTAATGGTAGATCGTTTAGTAAAAAATAATGATAGTCGCTCTCGCCTACATGATTCCATTGAGACGGCACTTAAACTTGCGGATGGATTATGTTTAGTTAAAATAGGAAATGATGAAGTGCTATTTTCAAGCAATTATTCATGTAAAGTGTGTGGATTTTCTATGCCGGCAATTGAGCCGCGACTATTTTCGTTTAACGCGCCATTAGGAGCATGTGAAGAATGCAAAGGTTTGGGTGTTACACAAAAGGTTGATTTGGAAATTTTAATACCAGACCGTTCAAAAAGCATATTGAATGGAGGAATCACATACTACAAAAATACTGTCAATACGGATAATATTGAATGGCAAAGATTCAGTAAGTTACTTGAATACTATGATATAAAAATTACGACACCTTTAAATAAATTAAGCAAGTATCAATTAGAACGTTTGTTGTATGGTTCAGATGAAATAATTTCTTATAGTATTACATCTAGCTCAGGGAATACATTTAGCCGTTCAGAATACATTGAAGGTATTGTGAACTTATTAGAACGCCGATATATGGAAACGACATCTGCCATGTCTAAGGAATGGTATGCGAGCTTCATGATGGAAAGTACATGTCCAAAATGTAATGGGCGCAGGTTAAATGAAATGCCATTAGCCGTAAAAATTGATGGAATTAATATATATGACTATACTTGTAAAAATGTTAATGATGCATTAATGTGGATAAATCAACTAAAACTTGATAAGAGTAAAGCGGAAATAGCGAAGTTAGTATTACAAGAAATTAAAAACCGGTTGAAGTTTTTAAAAGACGTAGGACTTGAGTATTTAACACTTAATCGTTTAGCTGGTTCATTAAGTGGTGGAGAAGCTCAACGTATTCGTTTAGCAACACAGATTGGATCGCAGTTAACAGGTGTTTTATATGTATTGGATGAACCATCAATAGGGTTGCATCAACGAGATAATGCAAGATTAATTCAAACACTTAAAAATATGCGTGACTTAGGAAATAGTTTAATTGTAGTTGAACATGATGAAGAAACAATGTTCGAATCAGATTTTATAGTAGATATAGGACCAGGTGCGGGGATACATGGTGGTGAAGTGATTGTTGCAGGAACACCAAGGGAAGTAATGAATCACCCTACTTCAATTACTGGGGGTTATTTAAGTGGTAAGTATAAAATCGATGTTCCTTCTTCACGAAGAAAAGGGAACGGGAAGTTCATCACAATTACTGGCGCAAAAGAAAACAACCTTAAAAATATTACAGTCAAGTTTCCTTTAGGTGCATTTAATGTAGTTACGGGAGTGAGTGGAAGCGGAAAATCAACAATAGTAAATGAAATATTCTGTAAAGCAGTTCAACATTCTTTAGGCCGTGTTAGAGTTAAGCCAGGGGAATATAAATCAATAAAAGGACTTGATGAGATTGATAAAGTAATTGAAATAGGTCAAGATCCAATTGGACGCACACCACGTTCTAATCCGGTAACTTATACAGGAGTATTCGATGATATTCGTGATTTGTTTGCGCTAACACCAGAAGCTAAACTTAGAGGTTATGACAAAGGGCGCTTCTCTTTCAATGTAAAGGGGGGACGTTGTGAAATGTGTCAAGGTGATGGAGTAAAGCGAATATCGATGAATTTTTTGCCTGATGTTTATGTTCCGTGTGAAGAATGCAAAGGTAAAAGATACAATGAGGAAACTTTACAAGTAAAATACAAAGAGAAAAATATTTATGATGTGCTTGATATGACTGTAGAAGAAGGGGTCGATTTCTTTGAGTCAATCTATAAAATTAAAAATAAACTTCAAACTTTAAAGGATGTAGGGTTAGGCTATATTAAACTTGGTCAAAGTTCAACTACCTTATCAGGTGGTGAAGCACAAAGAGTAAAATTAGCAAGTGAACTACAGAAGAAGGCAACTGGAAAAACAGTGTTTATTTTAGATGAACCTACTACAGGACTACATACCGATGATGTAAAAAAATTGCTTGAAGTTTTAAACAGAATTGTAGACAATGGGGATACAGTATTAATTATTGAACATAATTTGGATGTGATTAAATATGCTGATTACATTATTGATATGGGACCAGAAGGTGGCGATGGTGGTGGAACTGTCGTAGTAAGCGGGAACCCTGAAAAAGTAACTGAATGTGTTGAAAGCCATACAGGATTTTATTTAAAGAAAGTGCTTGAAAGAGGTTAAATTATGGAGGCTGTTGGAAAAGTAACAATAAAAGAAATAGTAGCATCACTTCAGTACAAACAAATCACTGGAGATGAAGAGGCTTTAAAGCGTTGGGTAATTGTTCCGGATGTGAATAGACCAGGACTAGAACTTACCGGTTTTTATAAATTTTCAGAACCGAGAAGAATTGTTATTATTGGTGAAAAAGAGGCTGCTTATATTTCAACGTTAGAAGAAGGGGCTGTTCTTGAAAGATTTGATAAACTTACTGATAGTTATACCCCTTGTATTATTTTTGCACATCGTCAAAAATGTCCAGCTAAAATTGCAGAAATAGCATCATCTAAAAACTTCCCAATACTTGAAACAAATGAGCCAACGTATCAAGTTATGGTAGAGTTAGTGACATTCCTTGATGCAAAAATGGCTCCTGTAGAGACTTTTCATGGCGTGCTTATTAACGTTTATGGAAAAGGTGTACTTATTATGGGAGAAAGTGGAATGGGGAAAAGTGAGCTTGCACTTGAACTAATTCGCAAAGGACACATATTAATTGCAGATGACCGTGTAGATATTTCAAGAATACATAATGAATTAATCGGTAGAGCACCTGAACTTCTAGAAGGGATGCTTGAAATTAGAGGGATTGGTATTATTGATGTAGCACGTATGTTTGGTGGTAGTTCACTACTTCGTGAAGGAAGAATTGATTATGTCATAAGTTTGGATAAATTCGAAACATGCAAAGAATATTTACGTGTTGGAAATGAAGAACAACAATATAAAGAAATACTAGGCATTGATGTTCCTGTTATTGTGCTTCCAGTTAAAGAAGGACGAAACATGTCTGTGCTTGTTGAATCTGCAGTAACTAATTTCCAATTAAAAGAACGTGGTTATAATAGTGCTAAACTGTTCGAACAAAAAGTGTTTAATCACATAGAAGATAAAAATCGACAAGCAGAAGAAATAAAGAAAGAGGGCTAATATGAGTTTTTTTCCAAATAGTAAAATATTTTTTCAAATAGGACCATTGAGTATTGCATGGTACGCTATACTAATGATGACTGGTATTGCAGTATGCAGTGTGTTCGCATGGAAGCAATTAAAAAAGAATGGCTACGATTTTAAATTAGTAGAAGATTTACTTACAGGTTGTTTACTGTTTGGATTTATAGGAGCAAGATTATGGTATTGTGTCTTCTATAATCCAGAGTATTACTTTTCTAACCCGATAAATATACTAAAAATCTATGAGGGAGGAATTGCAATTCAAGGTGGATTAATTGCTGGAGCAGCGTATGCCTATTATTACTGCAAGAGAAATAAAATAAGCTTTTTAAGAGGGGCAGATGCGATAGTTCCTTGTATGCTTATAGCTCAAGCTATTGGACGTTGGGGTAATTTTGTTAATCAAGAAGCATTTGGTAAAATAGTAGATGCCTCATTTTATGAAGGGTGGCCGACATTTATTAGTGATACAATGTTGATAAATGGTGCCTATAGAGAACCAACTTTTTTATATGAAAGTATTGGTGATTTTGTTGGATTTGTGTTGATATGGTTTGTATATAGAAATCTGAAGTCAAGAAAACGCGGAGACTTAGCCTATGCTTATTTAGTGTGGTATGGAGTAGTGCGTTTTGTGGTTGAAGGGTTACGTACAGATAGTTTAATGTTTGGACCGATACGAATGGCACAATTAACATCAGTAGCATTTATCCTAATAGGGGTGCTTGGTATAGCTGGTGTGTTTAACCGATTATTTAAAAAAGAAAAACCAGTTATATTGTTTGATTTAGACGGCACTCTTTTAAATACAGAACCAGCAATTCATGAGTCTTTTAGAATTCTATTTGCAAAATATAAAACTGAAGCAGAATTCACAGAAGAAGTAAAGTTGTTCGTTTTAGGACCAACACTAAAAGAAAGTTTTACAAAGTACTTTCCTGACCATGATTGTGAAATGTTGATACAAGAATATCGTAAAATCAATCACGAAATACATGATACATTTGTTACAAAAATGGAGTATACAGAAGAATTATTAAGGTCTCTTAAGGATCAAGGTTATCAAATGGGTGTTGTTTCAAGTAAATATAGTAAAACAGTTTTACTTGGATTATCTCAGTTTAATTTAGAACATTATTTTGGTTGTGTTATTGGTTTAGATCATGTTGAAAAAGAAAAACCAAACAAAGAAGGAATCATTAAGGCATGCAAAGAATTAAATGCTGGAATCGATGAATGCATTTATATCGGTGACAGTGATACTGATATACTTGCAGCAAAAAATGCTGGCGTATTTTCAATAGGTTATGTATTTAATAAAAACCGTGAAGAAGCACTTCGCAATACACACCCAAATAGAATTATTAACAATTTAAAAGAAGTTGAAGAAATAATTAAGGAGAAACATTCATGGACATACAATATGATGTAATAATAGTAGGTGCAGGACCAGCGGGAATGACGGCGGCTATTTATGCAACTCGCGCAGGATTAAAAACTGCAATGTTAGAAAAGGCTGCACCAGGTGGTAAAATGGTTAAAACATTTGAAATTCAAAATTGGCCAGGAATTAAAGAGGTAAATGGTGCTGACTTAGCGTATCAAATGTTTGAGCACTCAACTCACTTTGGAGCGGAATATTTGTATGGTGATGTAGTTGAAATCAAAGACAAAGAACTCAAAGAAATTCACTGTGCAGATGGAAATATTTATAAATCAAAAACTGTAATTATTGCAACAGGAACAGTGGAAAGATTGTTGAATATTCCTGGAGAACAACAGTATACAGGGCGAGGTGTATCATACTGCGCAGTATGCGATGGAGCATTTTTTAAAGATCAAGTTGTGACGATTATCGGTGGTGGAAATGGAGCACTAGAGGAAGGACTGTATTTGACACAATTTGCTAGTCAAGTGAATATCGTTATTCGTCGAGATGTTTTTAGGGCAGAGCCACATATTCAACATTTAATTGAAAGCAATGAAAAGATAAATATTATCAGAAAACATATACCAATTGAAATACTTGGTGTTGACAACAAAGTAAATGCAATAGTCCTTGAAAGTGTAGATACAAAAGAAAGAGTAAGTGTGGATACAAAAGCAGTATTCCCATATATAGGTGCGGATGCGTGCAGTGATTTTGTAGCTGATTTGAATATATTAAATGATAAAGGATACATTCTTACTAATGAACATATGGAAACAAGCATTCCAGGTATTTATGGTGTAGGAGATGTTATTGAAAAAAACTTACGTCAAGTAGTTACAGCAACAAGTGATGGAGCAATTGCTGCTCAACGTGCATTTCATTTTATAAAGGGGTAGTTTATGAAGAGAGAGATTATTTTTAAAAATGGATTTAATGGAAAACTGATGTTAGATGAAGGAGAAGTAACGATTGGTAGGGCTCCTGATGTTGCTGCACCATATGATTTACTCTTTGGAGCACTTGCATCATGTCTATATGCTACATTTTTAGAAGTTCTTACAAAGAAAAGAATCGAAATTGAAACTTGTTCAATAACTGTTGAAGGTGAAAAAAGAGAAGAAATACCTATGACTTTAAAATATGTACATCTTACAGTAAAAGTAAAAGGAACTGAAAAAATAGATTCTGTAGTAAAATCTTTTGAATTAGCATGTAAGTATTGCTCAATATATGAAACGCTTTCAAAAGTAGCAAAAATGAGTTATGAAGTAAAAGTTACAAAATAAGGTGAATGTAATATGCTTTTAAAGAGATGTGACTAGTAATGGATAGGACTAGTCACATTTTTTAAAAAATTGAAATAAATTATTGATACTCAGCAAAGATAAAATTGTATAAATATTTTACTAAAATGTTAGTTAAAAATGAGAATATTCTGATATCATATTATCAATGTTAGGAAGTATCAATTTCTTAAGATTTATTATAGTATAAAAAGAATAAGGCAAAGTTAGATTCATCCTTGGAAACATTATAAATTTAACTCAGTTAACTAATGTTAAATACCATAGCGATATTAAGAAAAGTATGTGTCTTTTCACCTCTAGGTTATGTTTTCTGTGTTTTCATTTTAGATCGACAAATAAAGTTAGAATGGTATAAATCACAGCTTTTTTGTATTATTACAGGGGGATTTAAAGTATGAATAATTCATTACAAAAATCAAAAGTCAATATGTATTTTTTTGTCATTATCTTTTTTGTAATGATGATTTGCTTTACACTATGGTATTTGCGAGTAGAGTATCGGTTTCATTCTGATGAAAATAGAACGATTTACTCACAAACAGGTGTTTGGGATTTAACGCAATATGATTTTTCAAAAGGATTTGCGATAACAAGTGGTAGCGAGGAATATATCGAAGGAAAACTTGTATTACCACATGAATTTGATACAGAAGAAATAAAGATAGGTTCAACATCTTTAGCTGTAAATACATCGCGCATTACCCTTCAAATGCCAAATGACAATGCTTATACGATAATGGGTAACAGCTTCGATTTTGCTGAGCGTATTTATATCAATGGTGAGCTAACAAAAGAAATAGGAACTGTTGGATTAACTGCTGAAAGTTCAAGCGCGGACCATGCTTTTTTGAATATTACTGTGACTCCTAAAGATGGTACAATTGAAATCGTAAGACAAAGCAATAACTTTGTTCATCGCGACAATGGTGTTGCATCTCATATTCTAATTGGAACACCTGAAACGATGAATCGTCTTTACAGCATTGAATATGGAATCACAGGGATTATAATTGGTCTATTTATTACCGTTGCTATATCACATATCTTTCTTTTTGTTTTATTTCAAAAGTATAAAGCACATCTTTATTTTGCAATTCTTGCACTTACTTGGGGCTTGCGTCTTGGGGTTACAGGATCTAAAGTATTTGGAGAATGGTTTGATTTTTTACCATGGGAAGTACTGTTTCGTTTTGAATATATGACTG
>CAYJAJ010000003.1:0-75889 GCA_964368495.1 uncultured Holdemania sp.
AAAACAAACTGATGAATATGTTAAAAAAGTGGATCAAATTGCAGAAGCAAAAGAAAAAGAAATTATGACAGTATAAAAACTCACGTCAAGTGAGTTTTATTCAATTGAGGTGCTATAATGGATAAAATAAAACATATTGCAATTATTATGGATGGAAATGGTCGTTGGGCGAAAGCACAAGGAAAGATTAGAACACAAGGACATTTTAAAGGTGTTCAAGTTGTACGCGATATTGCGATTGCTGCTAAAGATAGAGGAATTGAAGTGTTAACACTTTATGCTTTTTCTACTGAAAATTGGAAAAGATCAAAAGACGAAGTGAATTATTTGATGAAATTACCAGAAGTCTTTTTTTCAAATTATATGAAAGAGCTCATGGCTCACAATATAAAAATCACGATGATTGGAAATATGGAAGATCTACCTAAAGATACAGCACGAATATTAAATAAGGCTATTGAAGATACTAAAAATAATACAGCGATGGTGCTTAACTTTGCGATGAATTATGGTTCAAGAAATGAAATAGTTCAAGCATGTGAAAAATATGCAAGTGATGTAGTTCAAAATAAAGTAGAAAATAAATGTAATGAAGAGTTGTTTAGCAAATACTTAATGACAGCAGATTTTCCAGAGGTTGATTTATGCATTAGAACATCTATGGAATATCGTTTATCCAATTTCTTGCTTTATCAATTAGCCTATTCAGAATTGCTGTTTGTGGATGTAATGTGGCCTGATTTTAGCGAAACTCATTTAGATGATTGTTTAAATCAATTTAAATCAAGAAAAAGAAGATTTGGAGGGGTTTAAAATGAAACAAAGAATTATTACAGGATTATTAATAATTGTAGCCGTACTTCCACCGTTATTGCTTGGTGGGTGGGTATTGGATATTTTAATTGCGCTTGTGTCAATTGTTGGTCTTTATGAAATTATGTCAATATCATTTAAAAAATTTCCTTTGCTATTAGGATTAATTTCTTCAGTGTTGATTTTTAGTTTAGGCAGATTTAGTGAAAATATCTTTATGTTAAGTGTGATTGCGCTTATTTTGATTTTTTGTACAATTCCTGTGTTTAGTGAAGATTATAAAATCGAAGATTGCACATTTATTTTTGCATTTGTTATGCTGCTAGGTTTAGCGCTTCGAAGCGTCTATATGATTTATGATGTATCAAATATGGTTATGCTATTTGTAGTAATAGGTACATATGCAACAGACACTGGAGCCTATTTTTCTGGAAGATTTTTTGGGAAGCATAAATTAAATGAAAGAATTTCACCAAAGAAAACAATAGAAGGATCAATTGGGGGAACAATCATTGGAGCATTGTCAGCCTATTTATTTGCTGTGACGTTTCTTGAACTACCACAATTGTTGTTAATAAGTGTTAGTATTTGTTTACCAATTTTTGGGCAGATTGGAGATTTAGTATTTAGTGCAGTAAAACGTCATTATAATGTAAAAGACTTCGGAAATTTATTTCCTGGACATGGGGGTATACTAGATCGTGTAGATTCATTGTTGTTTAATTTAATTGTTTATTTGGCTTTAGCGACAATTGTGCCAATGATTTAGGAGAAAAGCATGAAAAAAATTAGTTTACTTGGTGCAAGTGGCTCAATTGGTATTCAAACTGTTGATGTTTGCTTAGAGCACCCAGATAAGTTTCAAATAAAAGCATTAAGTGTAGGTCAAAATATAAATCAATGCCGTATAATTTTAGATAAATTAAAAGGTGTTGAACTAGTTTGTATTAGTGATGAAAATGATGCAAAAATATTACAAAAAGAATATCCAGAAATAAAAATCGTTTTTGGCGACCAAGGCTTAATTGAAGTAGCTACAACAACTTCAACAGATATTTTAGTCAATGCAGTAGTCGGATATGTTGGTCTTGTGCCCACAATTGAAGCGATAAAGTCTAGAAAAGATATTGCCTTAGCTAACAAAGAAACTTTGGTAGTTGCTGGAGAAGTTGTGACACAACTCTGCAAGGAAATGAAGGTTAAACTACTTCCTATAGATAGTGAACATTCAGCGATATTTCAAGCACTTCAAGGAAATGAATTAAGTGATGTGAAACGTTTGATAATTACAGCTTCTGGTGGATCATTTAGAGAATTAAATAGAAGCCAATTGAAGGATGTAACATTGCAAGATGCATTAAAACATCCAAATTGGGCTATGGGATCAAAGATTACAATTGATAGCGCTACGATGATGAATAAGGGATTAGAAGTGATTGAAGCTCATTGGTTATTTGGGTTTGATTATGATCAAATTGATGTAATTTTACATCCTCAAAGCATTATTCATTCTATGGTTGAATATCATGATAAAGCAGTGATTGCACAACTAGGAACTGCAGATATGAGACATCCTATTCAGTATGCATTAAGTTATCCAAGAAGATATTCACATGAAAGCGAAAGCTTAGATTTTGTAAAGCTTCATACACTAACATTCAAAGAAATGGATTTTGAACGTTTTCCGCTATTGAAACTTGCTTATGATGTAGGTCGTAAAAAAGGGAATTTGGCAGCGGTAATGAATGGTGCTAATGAAATGGCCAATCAATTATTTAGAGAAGAAAAAATATCATTTTTAAAAATTGAAGAATTGGTTATAGAGGCGTGTGAAAAATGTGAATATAAAAAAAATGTAACACTGAATGACTGTCTTCAGGCAAATGAGTGGGGAAAAAATTACGTATTAGAAAGGATTAAATAAATTATGGATATATTTTATTTTGTAATATTACTTGGTGTTATAGTTACAATTCATGAGCTAGGACATTTTCTTGTTGCGAAAGCGTTTAATGTATACTGCTCCGAGTTTGCGATTGGTATGGGACCAAAATTATTTAGTATTCAAGGAAAAGAGACGAAATATAGTATTCGACTTTTACCGATTGGTGGGTTTGTACAAATGGCAGGTGAAGCAGAAACAGCACTTGAAGGCGTTTGCCCAGTAAATGTACCGCATGAGCGTACTATCAAAGGGATATCACACCCTAAGCAAATAGCGATTATGCTTGCAGGAATTGTGATGAACTTTCTGTTGGCATTTGTGCTTTTTGTCGGGATTTTTAGCGCACAGGGAATTTATCAACAAAGTGAAACCGCACAAATTGGAAGTGTAATTCAAAATAGTCCTGCAGAAATAGCTGGATTTCAAGCTAATGATTTGGTTTTATCTGTGACATATGGCGATGAAGTGTTTTATCCGGAAGTTTTTTCAGACTTAGTGAAGTTCAATGTAGGAAAAGAAGAATTGCAAAGAATATATGAAGTACAAAGAGGAACTGAGGTCTTAAAACTCACAGTAACTCCAACTTTATTTGAAGAACAAAATGCTTATTTAATAGGGATTAACGCACTTCAAGAGCATCGATCAATCAGTTTTGTTGAATCAGTTCAATTATCTATTTCGACGATGATTGAGAGTTCAACCTTAATTTTTGACGGATTGGTTGATTTATTAAGAGGAAACAATCTTGATCAATTATCAGGTCCTGTAGGTATTTTTACAATAACAGCGCAAGAAGCTTCACAAGGATTAATTAATTATCTATGGCTTATTGCAATGTTTTCATTAAATATTGGAATATTAAATGCTTTACCACTGCCTATTTTAGATGGTGGAAGAGCGATATTGTCTGTTGTTGAAATGGTTAGAGGCAAACCAATTAATCAAAAACTTGAAAATGCACTTATGGGAATTGGGATGGCGTTGTTGTTATCGCTAATGATATTTGCGACATGGCAAGATATCAGCCGTATAATATTTGGTTAACAATGTCATGTTTTACTAGATAAATACTGACAAATTATCTTATTGATTGTAAAGTAATAGATAGCTCATAGTATTAGTTAAAGAAAGTTGAGGAGTTTTATGAAAACAATTCTAGTAACAGGTGGAACAGGGTATATTGGTAGTCACACATGTGTTGAATTAATTAATGCAGGTTATGAAGTGGTTATACTTGATAATTTGTATAACTCAAGCAAAGAAGTATTGAACCGTATCCAGACAATTACTGGGACGCTTCCTAAATTCTATGAAGTGGATATCTTGGATAAAGAGGGAATTCGTCAGGTATTTAAGGAAAACAAAATTGATGCAGTGATTCATTTTGCAGGATACAAAGCTGTTGGTGAGTCTGTTGCAATTCCAATCACTTATTATCAAAATAATATTGCAGGATCATTAAACTTATATCAAGTGATGAGTGAAGAAGGATGCAAAAATGTGGTGTTTAGTTCTAGTGCTACAGTATATGGAGACCCTCATACTGTACCTATTAAGGAAGATTTCCCACTAAGTACAACGAATCCTTATGGAACGACAAAACTATATAACGAACAAATTCTTCGTGATATTTGTGTGTCAGATACAGAGTTTAGTGCAATGTTGCTACGCTATTTTAATCCAATAGGGGCACATAAATCGGGGTTGATTGGCGAAACTCCAAAAGGAATACCTAATAATTTAGTTCCGTATATTGCTCAAGTTGCGACCAAGGAACTCGATTATTTGCGTGTATGGGGCAATGATTATGATACAGTGGATGGAACAGGTGTTCGAGATTATATTCATGTTGTTGACTTAGCTTTAGGACACATTAAAGCCGTAGAATATACAATTGCTCATAAAGGTACTGAAATGGTCAATTTGGGGACTGGTAAAGGGTATTCGGTTTTACAGGTAAAAGATGCTTATGAAAAAGCAAGCAACAAAAAAATAGCCTATAAAATCATGGAACGTCGTCCTGGTGATATTGCGACTTGTTATGCTGATACAAAAAAAGCTGAAGAACTATTGAACTGGAAAGCAAAGTTTAATATTGATGAGATGTGCGAATCTTCATGGGATTTTCAATGCAAAAATCCAGAAGGAGTAAAATAATGATATTGACACTATGAAACTCATAGTGTTTTTTTTATATCAAATATAAAAAAGTCACAAAACAAGAATTTGATCTTGTGATGTGACTTGGTTTTATAGCAGTTGTATATTAGCGTTTTTACATTGTTCTAACATCTCTTTTGGCCAAATACTAGATTGAACTTCACCGATGTGCACTTTTTGTAATAACAGCATACACAATCTACTTTGCCCGATACCACCGCCAATTGTGTAGGGCAGTTGTGAATTGATTACGGCTTGATGATAAGGAAGTTTTAATCTTTCGATATCTCCTGCTTTTTGACATTGAGAAACAATTGAATTTTCATCAACACGAATGCCCATGCTAGAAATTTCCATTGCGCAATTAAGTGTGTCAAACCAATAAAGCAAGTCTCCATTCAAAGTCCAATCATCATAATCAGGTGCTCTACCATCATGTTTTTCAAAGTTTGACAAATAATCACCAATCTTCATTAAAAATACACAACCGTGTTTTTTTGCTATTTCATTTTCTCTTTCTTTAGGTGACAAGTTAGGATAAAGATTTAGTAATTCCTGTGAAGTGATGAATGTTACATCCTCAGGAAGAGTATACACCGCCTCAGGATAAACATACCAAACTTCGTGTTCGATGTGTTTGATAACTTTGACAATTGCTTTAACTGTTTCTTTTAGCATTTCTACTGTACGTTCATCTTTATAAATAACTTTTTCCCAATCCCATTGATCAACATAAGCAGAATGAAGGTTATCTAATGTTTCATCTTTCCTAATGGCATTCATATTCGTGTAAATACCTGTATGAGGTAGAAATCCGTAATTTTTCAAAGCCATTCTTTTCCACTTTGCTAAAGAGTGAATAACTTCTATTTGTTCATTATTCATATCTTTCATTGTAAAAGATACAGCGTCCTCAGTGCCGTTTAAGTCATCATTTAATCCAGAATTTCTTTCTACAAATAAAGGAGCGCTAACTCGTTTTAAATTAAGCTGTCTTCCTAATTCTTTTTGAAATTTATCACGAATTATTTTTATCGCTTCTTGTGTTTGGGTTAGTGTTAATTTTGATTGATAATTTTTAGGATAGTACATAATCTTTACCTCGCTTACATTACTTTAACTTATATTTACTATAGTTTCAAGCTATAAAAATTCAAAAGAAAGGTGAATATTAGTGTTGATAGAAAGTGAGACAAATTAGTTGCCTAGAAACTGCATGTGAGTGATTTTATTCAGATGGCTATCTTGCAAGAACAAATGCCAACAAAATGAATAAAGTACACCACAATGGTGATAGAATTAACAATCATGAATTAGAAGAATACATTTAATTGTTACTAAAGAAAACTTAGATTATTAAGAAAAAAAACTTTAATATGGGCTTTGTTTATGGTATTATTTTTGTGTGAAAGGACGAGATTTTTATGAAGAAAAAATACATTAATTTACCGTTTCTTTCAAAATGTGAATAAAGTTAACATAGGTATTTAATGTGCCTGTGTTTTTCTTTTATTATTTGCTATTGTATAAGTGAGGTAATATGGACCTCAAGTTTCTACCTTGTTACCGTAAATGACAAGACTACAAAGTAACAGTTTTTATGTTGCTTTGTAGACATTGCATTTTTGCGATGTCTATTTTAATTATAGAGGAGAAAAAATTATGAGCGAAAAACCGGTAGTTGGAATCTTAATGGGTTCAAAAAGTGATTTAGACACACTAGAGCACACATTCAAACAATTGGAGGAATTTGGGATTCCTTATGAAAAAAATGTTCTAAGTGCTCACCGCACACCTGATGAAACAATTGAATATGCAAAAACAGCATACAATCGTGGATTAAAAGTGATTATTGCTGCTGCAGGAGGAGCTGCTCATTTAGCAGGAGTTGTTGCAGGATGTACAACATTACCGGTAATCGGTATTCCTATTAAATCAAGTACACTTGATGGGCTTGATAGCTTGCTTTCAATTGTTCAAATGCCTGCAGGAGTTCCTGTTGCAACTGTTGCAATTGGTAAAGCAGGAGCAAAAAATGCTGCAGTTTTAACAGCGTCAATTTTAGGCGCATTTGATGAAAAATATCATGAAGTTATGCTTAAACATAAAGAAGATATGAAGAAAAATGTTTTAGAAAATATGAAAATCTAAGGGGGATTTATGGCTTTAGTTAATAAAAGAATTTTTGTTGAAAAGAAAAAAGGTTTTCAAACTGAGGCTGAAGACATATTTTCAACTTTAAAAGAGAACTTTAATGTTGAGGCAACCAACGTTCGTAAAATCAATGTTTATGATGTTTTTAATATTGAAGAAGATATTTTGTCTGCTGCAATAAACACTGTTTTTACAGAAGTAATGGTTGATGATGTATTAGAAGAGTTAAATTTAAAAAATCAAATGGCAATAGTGATGGAAACATTACCTGGCCAATATGATCAAAGAGCTGATTCTGCAATGCAGTGTGTTCGTTTGCTTGATCCTAAATCAAATTGCACAATCACTACTGGACAAATCATAATATTAGAAAACAGTAATGAAGAAGAACGTGGTGTTGTAGAGAATTATTTAATTAATCCAATAGAAACACGTAAAAAAGATTTAAGTAAACTTGAAATAGATGTGAATGTAGAGGTTACACCGCTTGAGAGTTTTGATGGATTCATTAATTATGATGAAACAAAATTAAAAGCTTTTCATAAAAAATTAGGATTAGCAATGTCACTTGCTGATTTATTAACTGTGCAAAAATATTTTAAAGAAGATGAAAATCGTGATCCAAAAGAAACCGAAATTAAAGTATTGGATACTTATTGGTCTGATCACTGCCGTCATACAACTTTTGAAACATGCCTAACGAGTTTAGAAATAAAATCAGATAAGTTTCATGATAGCATTCAAGCAGCATTTGATTTATATTGTTCATTAAGAAATGAAGCAAAAAGAAATGAAAAACCAATGACTTTAATGGATATGGGAACAATTAATGCACGCATATTAAAACAAAGAGGTTTAGCAAATGATGTAGAAGTCTCTAAAGAAATCAATGCTTGCAGTGTTTTTGTGGATGTGGATGTGGATGGGCAAATTGAAAAATGGCTACTACAATTTAAAAATGAAACTCATAACCACCCAACAGAAATTGAGCCATTTGGTGGTGCATCGACATGTATTGGAGGAGCTATTCGTGATCCACTTAGTGGACGTAGTTATGTTTATCAAGCCATGCGTATTTCAGGCTGTGCTGATGTTTTAGCGCCAATTGAAAATACTTTAGCTGGTAAATTGCCTCAAAAAGTTATTAGTAAAAAGGCAACTGCTGGAAATTCATCTTATGGAAATCAAATTGGTTTAGCAACAACTTATGTAAAAGAAATTTATCATGATAAATATGTGGCTAAACATATGGAAGTTGGAGCAGTTGTCGGAGCCATTAAAGCTAGTGATGTAAAGCGTATTGAACCTGATGAAAATGATATCATCATTCTTTTAGGTGGAAGAACTGGACGAGATGGTATTGGTGGAGCTACCGGTTCTAGTAAAGAACATACAATGGCATCACTTGATACTTGCGCTAGCGAAGTTCAAAAAGGAAATGCAGTTGAAGAGCGAAAAATTCAACGATTATTTAGAAATCCAGAGTGCACAAAATTAATTAAAAAATGCAATGATTTTGGTGCTGGTGGAGTATGTGTTGCTATTGGTGAATTAGCTGACGGACTTGTGATTCATCTTGATCAAGTACGTACAAAATATGCAGGATTAAATGCGACTGAAATTGCGATTAGTGAAAGTCAAGAGCGCATGGCAGTTGTAATTAGAAAAGACGACAAAGAAGCATTCTTAAAGTTAGCGCATTTAGAAAACTTAGAAGCTTATCAAGTAGCAGAAGTTACTGCAAATCCACGCCTAGTTATGAAATACAAGGATGAGGTTATTGTTGATGTTGCAAGATGGTTTGTGGATACTGCTGGAGTTCGTCAAAACGCTCAAGTTATCATTAGTGACCAAGATGGCATTAATCCATTTGTAAGTTGTAAGCTAACCAAAGATAACATCTTAAAAATGATGTCGGATAAAAATGTGGCATGTCAAAAAGGATTAGTAGAAAATTTTGATGCGTCGATTGGGTCAACAACAGTACTGATGCCTTTTGGAGGTAAAACTCAAATGACACCGACGCAAGCATCTGTTCAAAAACTTCCAGTATTAAGCGGGAAAACGACCACATGTAGTGTTCTTGCTTATGGATATAATCCAAAGTTAATGGATTACAGTTGCTTTATTGGAGCACAAGCGAGTGTTCTTGATTCTATGGCAAAAACTGTAGCTGTAGGTGGGAATATTGACTCTGTTTATTTTTCATTTCAAGAATATTTTGAAAGATTAAATCAAGACCCACTTCGCTGGGGGAAAGTTGCGGAAGCGCTTCTTGGAACAATTCATGTGCAAAATTATTTTAATAAAGCTGCAATTGGTGGAAAGGACTCAATGTCAGGGACATTCAATGAATACAATGTTGTGCCGACATTAATCAGTTTTGCATGTAGTCATGCTAATACAAAAAATATAATTTCTCCAGAATTAAAAGCGAGTGGGAATGTGTTGTCTGTTTATTTACCAAAAATGAATGCAGATGAAACTTTTGATTTAGATAGCTATAAAAATAACTTTGAACAAGTAGAATTAGGCATTAAAAACAAAGAAATAATCAGTGCTTATGTTGTTGAAGAAGGTGGAGTTTTAGCAGCTTGCTTTAAAATGAGTTTTGGAAATAAAATAGGCTTTCATTTACAAAGTGACATTGATTTAATGAAGTATACTGTAGGGGCGATTGTTGTGGAAAGTAGCAAGGAACTTGCGAATGCAACAAAAATTGGTTTGACTACAGATAAAGATTATGTAGTTAATGAAATCTGTTTATCACAGGATGAAGTGCTTCATGCTTGGACTTCAACTTTTAATACACTTTATCCAATGAGTGCGAAGGCAAAAACTTCAAAAGCAGAAGTGGTTGACTATAAAACAAATAATAGAGTTAAGGCAAAAAACTGTGTCGATGATGTAAAAGTTTGTATTCCTGTGTTTCCAGGAAATAACTGCGAATTTGATATGAAACGTGCTTTTGAAGAAGAAGGTGCTAAAGCAGAAATATTTGTATTTAGAAACCTTACTGAAAAAGATGTTACAGATAGCATTGATGAAATGGTAAAACAAATTGATGCTTGTCATATCTTCGCAATTCCTGGAGGTTTCTCATCTGGAGATGAACCTGATGGAAGCGCAAAATTTATCGTTAATGTTTTACAAAATGAAAAAATTAAATCAGCAATTAATCGATTAAAAGAACGTGATGGTCTGATTTTAGGAATTTGTAATGGTTTCCAAGCGCTAATTAAATCAGGATTGCTTCCATATGGTGAGGTTTCAAACTTAACTGATAAGGATTCAACACTTGTAAGAAATGACATCAATCGCCATATTTCTGCGATGGTACAAACTAGAGTGGCTTCAAATAACAGTCCTTGGTTACAAGATTTAACTGTGGGAGAAGTTCATAGTATTGCGGTTAGTCATGGTGAAGGGAAATTTGTGGTTAGTGAGGAAAACCTTAAAAAATACATTGCCAATGGCCAAATTGCTTTCCAATATTGTGATGAATTTGGAAATCCTACAATGGATGAACATTATAACTTCAACGGTTCAACATTTGCAATAGAAGGTCTTGTATCAGTTGATGGGAAAGTTTTAGGAAAAATGGGACATTCTGAGCGTTATTTTGAAGATGTGTTTAAAAATATTCCTGGAAATAAAAAACAGAATATATTTGCTAGTGGTGTAAATTACTTTAGAAAGGACAAATAAAATGTCAAATCGTTATGAAGAGGCTGGAGTTAGCTTAGAAGCTGGCTATGAATCAGTAGAACGTATTAAAAAGCATGTTGCTCGAACTCAACGTCTAGGAATGATGAGTTCTATCGGATCTTTTGGTGGTTTATTTGATTTATCTTTGCTTAATTTGAAAGAACCCGTTTTAGTCAGTGGAACAGATGGAGTAGGGACAAAACTAAAATTAGCATTTTTAATGGATAAACATGATACAATCGGCCAAGATGTAGTGGCGATGTGTGTCAATGATGTTATCGCACAAGGAGCGACACCATTATATTTTCTAGATTATATAGCAGTTGGAAAAAACTATCCTGAAAAGATTGAGCAAATTGTAAAAGGCGTTGCAGATGGATGTGTTCTTGCGAACTGTGCTTTAGTTGGTGGAGAAACTGCAGAAATGCCAGATATGTATGCTGATGATGATTATGATATTGCAGGATTCACTGTTGGTGCAGTTGAAAAAAGCCAAATCATTACTGGAGAAAAAACAAAAGCAGGAGATGTAGTAATTGGACTTGCGAGTAGTGGTGTGCATTCTAATGGGTTTAGTCTGGTTAGAAAAATTGTTCTTAAAGATAATCATGTGGATATTAATATGTACATGGATGAATTGAAAACTACTTTAGGAGATGCTTTATTAACTCCGACGCACATTTATGTCAAATCAGTTTTAAATGTTCTTAAAGAAGTCGATGTGCATGGGATCGCTCATATTACTGGGGGAGGGTTTCATGAAAATATGCCACGTTGTCTTAACAAGGGACTTGGAATACATATTAATAAAGGGTCATGGGATATACTCCCAATATTTAATGTGTTGCAAAAACTTTCTTCAATGGACGAAAATGAAATGTACAATGTTTTCAATATGGGGATAGGTATGATTTTAGTTGTGGATGAAAAAGATGTAGAAAAAACACTTGAGATCTGTAAAGTCAATAATGAGAAAGCATCTGTTATCGGTTATGTTACTGATAGTGAAGGGGTTGTGATTGAGTGAAAAAAATAGCAGTATTTGCATCCGGTACAGGAACTAATTTCGATGCAATTACAAAATCAATTCAAGATGGGTATTTGCGTGCTGAAGTTGTTTTAGTTGTAGTTGATAAACCGTCTGCATTGGTTATTGAAAAAGCTCATAATCAAGGGATAGAAACCTTCGTTTTTAGCGCAAAAGATTATGAAAATAAAGTTGCTTATGAAAAGGATATTGTAAAAAAATGTCATGAAAAGGGTGTTGAATGGATAGCTCTAGCTGGTTATATGAAATTGGTTGGAGAGGTTCTTCTTGATGCTTATGAAAATAAAATTATAAATATTCATCCATCGCTTTTACCTGCTTTTAAAGGAAAAGATGCGATTAAACAAGCAATTGAATACAACGTAAAAGTTATGGGAGTATCAATTCATTATGTGGATGCGAGTTTAGATGGTGGAAAGATAATTGCTCAACAAGCGTTTAATGTGGATGAAAAATTTACAAACGAAGAAATAGAGAAACAAGTACATGAGATTGAACATCAATTGTATCCAAAAACATTAAAAAAATTATTGGAGGATGAAGTATGAGAAGAGCGTTAATTAGTGTTAGTGATAAATCCAATTTGATTCCTTTTGTGAAAGGGTTAGTTGAATGTGGTTTTGAGATTATCTCTACAGGGGGAACTAAAAAATTTATTGAGGATGCTGGCATTAAAACTATCTCGATTGATGAAGTTACAAATTTTCCTGAGATGTTAGATGGGCGTGTAAAAACACTTCATCCGAAGATCCATGGAGGATTACTTGCGATTCGTGATAAAGAGAATCATGTGGCAAGCATGAACGAACATCACATTTCACCAATTGATTTAGTGTGTGTTAACTTATATCCGTTTAAAGAAACAATTTCTAAAGCGAATTTTACTCACGAGGAAGCAATTGAAAACATAGATATTGGTGGTCCTAGTATGATACGAAGTGCTGCTAAAAATCATCGTTTTGTAACTGTTGTTACTGATGCATGTGATTACGATGTTGTCTTAAGTGAAATAAAAGAATATCAAGATACAAAATTTGAAACTCGTCAAAAATTAGCAGCTAAAGCATTTAGAACTACAGCTGCTTATGATGCAATGATTCAAGAATATTTTACTAATTATGTAGAAGAAGAAAACCCAGAAAAAATAATAAAAGCATATGATTTAAAACAAACACTGCGTTATGGAGAAAATCCACATCAAGGTGCATCGTTTTATAGCGATATTAAAAAAGTACGCTATTCAATAGCAACAGCAGTTCAATTACATGGTAAAGAACTTTCTTATAACAACATCCAAGATGCAGCAGCAACACTTCAAATCTTAAAAGAGTTTCATGGTGAACCGGCAGTGGTTGCGGTTAAACATATGAATCCTTGTGGAGTGGGCATTGCTGAAGATATTACTGAAGCGTGGGAAAAAGCTTATGAATCCGATCCAATTAGCATTTTTGGAGGAATTGTGGCTTTAAATGAGGAAGTCAATGTTGAAATTGCTGAAGCAATGAGTAAAATCTTTTTAGAAATTATATTAGCTCCTTCCTTTGATAAAGAAGCATTAGAAATTTTGTCAAAAAAGAAAAATATTCGACTTATGACATTTGATTTAAATGGAGAAGATGCAGAAGATAAATGTGTTAGTGTAAGCGGTGGATTGTTGATGCAATCTGAAAATCATGTTCAATCTAGTTTTGATAACTGTGAAGTTGTTACAGAATTAATCCCAACAACAGAACAAATGGATGATTGTTTATTTGGAGAAAAAGTTGTAAAACATGTTAAATCCAATGCAATTGTAATAGTGAAAGATGGACAAACAGTTGGAATTGGAGCTGGACAAATGAATCGTGTTGGTGCAGCGTTGATTGCATTAAATCAAGCTGGTGAAAAAGCAAAAGGGGCAACATTGGCATCAGATGCTTTCTTTCCAATGAATGACACTGTTGAACTTGCAAGTAAATATGGTATCGCATGTATTATCCAACCAGGTGGTTCAATCAAAGATCAAGATTCAATTGATATGGCTAATGAAAAAAACATCGCAATGGTTAAAACTGGAATTAGGCATTTTAAACACTAATGGCTAAGGTACTAGTAATTGGAAGTGGCGGTCGAGAACATGCGATTGCCTACAAATTCAAACAAAGTGCAAATGTAGAGGAAGTGTTTGTAGCACCTGGAAATCCAGGAATGAGCGATGTTGCTACAATCTTACCAATTGCACAAAATGACTATGAAAAACTTATTATGTTTGTGAAGGAAAAACAAATTGATTTGACATTTGTTGGTCCAGAAATTCCACTTTGTGATGGAATTGCAGATATTTTTGAAAAAGAGGGTTTACAGGTATTCGGTCCAAGTAAAGCAGCTGCAAAACTAGAAGGAAGTAAAGTATTTTGTAAAGAAATTATGAAAAAGTACAATATTCCTACAGCAGCATATGAAAGCTTTTCAGATTATCATCTTGCACAAGAGTATTTAAGTAAACAAGAGATGCCTATCGTGTTAAAAGCGGATGGATTAGCTGCTGGAAAAGGAGTAATCATCGCCTTAACGATGGAAGAAGCACAAGCTGCACTGCATGAAATGATGTGCAATAAATTATTTAGTGATGCAGGTTTATCAGTTGTTATTGAAGAATTTTTAGAAGGTGAAGAGTTTTCTCAATTAGCTTTTGTGAATGGTGACTTAGTTGTACCAATGCAAATTGCCCAAGATCACAAACGTGCATTTGATAATGATGAAGGTTTAAATACAGGAGGCATGGGAGCTTATACACCAGTAAATCATCTGCCTCAGGTCGCGATAGACGATGCAATTGCGCAAATTATGAAACCAATGGCTCAAGCAATGGTTAGTGAAGGAACACCATTTGTAGGAGTTCTATATGGCGGTTGCATGTGGACAAAAAAAGGTGTGAAGACGATTGAATTTAATGTTCGATTTGGTGATCCTGAAACTGAGGTTTTACTTCTATCAATGGAAGATGATTTATACGAAGTTTGTATGAAAGTTTTAAATAAGGAAGAAGTTACTTTAACTTGGAGTGATGATGCAGTAATCGGTGTTGTTCTTGCAAGTGAAGGATATCCTGAAAACTATACTAAAGGTGCGGTTATTTCTGGATTAAGCGATGTTAATACACCAGTATTTCACATGGGTACTGCAATAAATGATGGACAACTCGTGTCAAATGGTGGACGTGTTTTATTTGTAACTGCCAGTGCGAAAACGTTAAAGCAAGCGCAAGAAATTGTTTATCAAGAAGCTAAAAAAGTAAACTGTGATTCTTTATTTTATCGCAATGATATAGGAAGTAAGGGATTATAATAAGAAAAACTCTCTATCATATGATAGAGAGTTTTTGATATGCCTTACAAATAAAAAATAAACATTTCTGTTTATAGTAGGGTTATATTATCTCATGCACATTCATTATAACATAGTTAATTAAATATTTAAAGAATGTACATGTCATAACATATAATTTATAATAAATATATAGTTATAGGAGGAAACAACTATGAAAATCGAAATAATTGGTAAAAACATTACAGTTACAGATGGAATGAGAACAAAGATTGAAAATAAGCTTAATTTTTTAGAAAAATATTTCTTGATTGATGAAGAAACTTCGGCAAGAGTAGTGGTTCGTGTGTATCCTAATAATCAAAAAATTGAAGTAACTATCCCAACAAAAATGGCAATCTTAAGAGCAGAGGTGGTTCACGATGACTTATATGCTGCTATTGACTTGGTTATTGATAAATTAGAAGATCAAATTCGTCGTCAAAAAACGCGTTTATCAAAAAAACATAAAGAAAAATTGGCGATGTCATTCATTGAAGAAGAGAATGTTGTGATTGAACCTACAGATGTTATTGTTAGAACTAAAACAGTGAATGCAGAAGTAATGGATTTAGAAGAAGCAATTATGCGTATGGAAATGTTGAATCATAGTTTCTTTATCTTTACTGATGAAGAAACTGATCAAATTGCGGTTGTATACAAACGTAATGATGGCGGATATGGCTGCATTGAAACTGAATAAGATATTGAGAACACAGTGAAAACTGTGTTTTTCTTTTTTTGTTGCATAAATTAGACAAATTTCACAGAGGGTAACAAAGTAGACTTAGTAATAGAAAGGAGAAAATCGTGGAAACTTATATTGAAGTTACTTGGTTGCTTTTACTGTTTATAACGTTAAGTGCACATTTATTGGCTAATGCCTTACTTTATCAAGTTACAAACATGCCAAAAATAGTTGTGGTTTCACTAATCTCAACAACGCTCTCTACGCTGTATTATTCGAGTTTTGTAGGATTATTTTTAATTAAAATTATAGAATGCATTTGTATATATAAATCGAATATAAAAGCAAGTATGCAAATGCTGATCATTCATCTTTTTTATTTGTCTATTGGTTTAGTTTGGACACACGGTAAAATAGTGTGGATATTACTTTTTGTAAGAGATTCAAATACATCATGGATTGGTTTCTTAATTTTTTTAGTATTTGTAAATGTTGTTGTGAAAGTAATAGTAACACCAAAATTTGTAAAAAATGAATATGAAATGGAATTCTTGCTTGAACTGAATAACCATCAGCAACGGTGTATGGGATTTATTGATACTGGTAATTCCCTAAGTTATAAAAAGAAACCAGTTCTATTTTTATCAAATGATTATTTGAAGTTAACAAAAGATTTAGAAGGGCAGATTTTACATTATAAAACTGTAAATAAAGTATCTAGTTGTGTAGTATTTCCGTGTAAAGTACTAATAAATAAAACATGGAAGAAAGCCTATGTTTCCTACAGTGAACATATAAATAAGCCAATTGACTGTTTATTAAACCCACGGTTGTTTTACTAATGAAAAAGCTATTTTATTGGATAAAAAGATTATTAAACTTAGAAGATACAGTTTTCTTTATTCAAGGTAATGATGTGCTTCCTCATCCATTAAGTAAGGAGGAAGAACATGCAGCACTTTTGTTGTTAGAATCAGGTGATGTAGGTGCAAGAGACTTGTTGATTGAACATAACCTAAGATTGGTTGTGTATATTGCAAAACGATATGAAACAAATCCTATTTTTATGGAGGACTTGATCAGTATTGGATCGATTGGTTTAATCAAAGCAGTTAACACATTTAAGATGGATAAAAATATTAAATTGGTTACGTATGCATCACGTTGTATCGAGAATGAAATACTCATGTATTTGAGAAAAAAAAGTCGACGAAAGAGTGAAGTATCTTTTGACGAACCATTGAATGTGGATTATGATGGCAATGAATTGCTATTAGGGGACATTCTAGGTACTCCCAATGATGTAGTAATTCAAGAATTTTATGCACAAGAAGATAAAAGACAACTAAATGATGCAATGAAAACGTTGGATGAAAATGAAAAAATGATTCTTAAAATGCGCTATGGTTTGGATTGTGAAGAAAAAACACAGAAAGATATAGCAGATGTACTGGGTATATCTCAATCCTATATTTCTCGATTAGAGAAAAAAATATTAGCGAAATTAAAAAATCATTTAATTAAACAAGAATTAAAATAAACAAATGATAGTAAGAAATGTACCGTAGGCAATTAACATTGGAACAAAAGTATTTGTTTGATTATATATGTAAGAAGTACAAGTTGAAATTAGAAAAATATATGTGATGTTTGGAATAAGTGCAGCTCCTGTAACTGGTAAATAAGTTACAGAGGCAAATATTGCAAATGAAATACCTGATAAGGCAATAATTATTTTTTCATTCCCTGATATTTTCAGTCGATCTGTTAAACTCTTAAATACAATCAAAAACAGTGTCGCATATGTAAATGTATATGCTAAAATTATGATTGGACTAAATAAAAGATAAGAATTCAAAACTTCTCTTTCCGGAATCCATATTGGCGCTTGTATCCATCGAACATTAACAAAGTTGATAATTAGTAAAATCACTAATGCGATAACTGAAAAATACACACCATCTTTTAAATTAGCAGAAAAGCGATGAATGTGCGTTTCTAGTGTTTTAAAGTTGAGTATAATTAGGATTAAACTTATTGTATGAATAACAAATGTAGTAGAAATTGTTGTATTAAGTGTGAAGTTGTTTGTGTAGTTAATGGCTGAAGGTATTAGAAAAAATAAACCTAAATTAATAAAAATTTGCCATAAAGGTATTTTAGTTGGACTGTTCATAATTTTCCTCCATTTATCTATTTTATGTTAAAAATGCAAATTTGTACAGAGATGATAAAAATATGTGTTTTTTCATAGGAATTAATTTTTTTTGGAGAATATATAGAATAGGAGGAACTAATATGTATGATGAAAGTTTAACTATACAGCAAAAAGAACAGATAATGAATTATTTAATGAAATGTTATCGAAAGTCTTATAATAGAATTAAAAAAGAAGAAAGCATGGAAGTAAGGGAAAATCATACAGTATACTTGCACGATAAAGCAACTTGTTTGTTAGTTGATGAAGCTTTACAAGAACTAAAAATGGAAGAAAGAAGAATAATTTTAAATGATTATTTATATCTTGTGGATGAGCAATGGTACATGGGATATTATACAAAAAATACTTATTTACAGATAAAACACAAAGCTGTGGACCAATTTTTGCGTTGCTTGCATACATGAAAGATGATAGGATGAAAACGAGGTGGTTAGATGAATATTGAAGATTTAGTGATGACAATTGTAACTGAAAAGTTAAGTAAAACATCGATTTATACTACAGAAACTCAATTTGATAAATTAGGATTGGATTCTATGGATATCATGGCGATAGCATTAAAAGTTGAACAGCAATGTGATGTTACTTTTGAAGATAATCAGATATTGAAGTTTTCATGTGTGCAAGACATTGTAGATAACATAAGAGCACAAAATGAAAATAATATTTATATTAGTGAAAAATAAGTTAAAATAAGTTAAAATAAAAGGTGAGAGCACCTTTTATTTTGAAATGAGGATAACAATGAAAAAAGTGGTATTTATTTCGTCTACTGGAGGACATTTAAAAGAACTGTTGCAACTTCAACCTATCTTTGGTGAAGTAAAGGCAACAATAATAACAGAAAAGACGAAATCAAATGAAAATTTATATAAAGAACTTAAGTGTGCGGTGAAGTATTTGATTTATGGTACAAAGAAAAATTTACTTAGCTATCTTTTTGTTTTTGGGTTTAATAGTGTTAAATCACTTTTCTTATTTATTAAAATAAGACCTGATGTAATCGTAACAACAGGCACACATACTGCTGTTCCAATGTGCTTCATTGCACATTTCTTCAAAAAGAAAGTGATTTGGATAGAAACCTTTGCCAATAGTAAAACACCAACACAGGCAGGAAAAATAGTATATCCAATTGCTGATACTTTTATAGTGCAGTGGGAAAGTATGTTAGAACTATATCCAAATGCAGTTTTAGGGGGGTGGATTTTTTAATGATTTTAGTTACATTAGGGACACAAGATAAAGAATTTACACGTCTACTTAAAATGCTTGAAGATGCAATCGTCCAATTAGAAATAAAAGATGAGGTACTTGTGCAAGCGGGGTATACTAAGTATGAAAGCAGTCGTATGCAAATATTTGACTATATCGGTATGAGTGAATATGATCAGCTTTTAAAGAAATGTGACTTGTTAGTTACCCATGGTGGAGTTGGCACAATGTTGACAGCACTACAAATGAATAAAAAGATTATTGCATGTCCAAGGCTGGCAAAATATGAAGAACATCACAATGATCATCAACAAGAGATTGTTGACAGTTTCAGCAAAAAAGGGTATATTCTAGCATGTAACAATTTAGATGAGTTAGTTGAGGTTTTAAAACAAGCCGAAAAGTTTACTCCAAATAAGTTTGAAAGTAATCATGTTCGATTTTTAGAGCTAATAAAAAAAGAAATCGGTGTTTAAACTGTTAATTGTTAAATAAGGAGTAGTTAATGGAAAGTTCAGGTTTAATTAAAGATAAAGAATTTAAAGAAATATTAAATCAAATAGGCTTTGGCATATTATTGTATTTAGGCATTATTTTTATTGTTTATTTTGGGTATTATTATTTTATAGATAATTATCCACACATAGTAGAAAACTATGTTTTGGAGTCGATCACAATGACTCTTGAAATAATAGTTAGTATATGTACATATTATGTGCCGTTTGCAATGATTTCTAAAATTGTCAAAATAAGTCAAAAGAATGTTTTAAAATTTCCAAATATAAAAATAAAAAGTCTTTTTGCATATACATGCATGTTGATTTCTGCTTATTTTTTAATTGTGTTTTTATTTAGTGGAATATATGCAGTGTTTGGAGTGCACAATCAGATAAACAGTGTTTATTTTTCAAGTGAAACTGTTTTGTTTCGCGTTATTTATTGTCTTTATTTTGTTTTGTTGCTTCCTTTTTTTGAAGAATATGCATTTAGAGGTGTGATTTTACAACTAACAAGTAAGTTTGGTGCTATTTTTGCAATGGTATTAACATCGCTAATTTATGGTTTGTTTTTGTTGGGGCGTGGAGATTTTTTTACAAATGTAGTAATTAGCTTGATTTTATCTTTAATCGCAATGATGTATCAAAGTATAATTCCTGGGGTCATTATGCGTATGGGATTAAATTTACTAATTGTGGGATCGATTTATTTACCAGCGGAATATAGTTGGAGTATCGGTTTTATTGCAATAATTTCATATATTGTTACTGCATACCATTTATTTAAAAGTAGAAATAAACAAATTGTATTAAATGAAGCTATATCATTTAGAAAATCGTGGAAAATTTTCTTTTCATCTTTTGTGATGATAGGAGCTCTTATTTTGTTAATTGCAAAAGGAGCATATTACTTTATTAATTAATAGTGAGGAGTTGGCCGAGCGGTTTAAGGCACCATCTTGGAAAGGTGGCGAAGTGAAAGCTTCCGTGAGTTCGAATCTCATGCTCCTCGCCAAAAAAAATTAAAACTAAATCCCATGTTCTTGCGAATCCTAACTCAAATATAGTATAATTTTTAAGTTTCTATAAATGCACACGAATACTATATTTTGGAGGATTTAAACTATGGAAAAATTACAAATTTTAAGAGAAAACAAAGACTGGTCTAATTTGGCTATTGAATATTATAATCTAGGTGTTAAAGCCATGGAAGATAAAGATAATATCAAGGCTACATTATGGCTAAATCGTAGCAATGCTATTTACAATGCACAAGATGAAATATTTTTATCAGTTGATGAAGAGTTAGAAGATGATTGTTCATGTCGAATAGGTGAGCTTGAGGATATAGACAATATATATAACAGTTTCCCAGAATATACACAAGCAAGATTAAGTGAACTGTCGAATCCACAAGTGGGCATAGTCGGTTTGTTTTCGATTGCAAGGCTAGTGCCGCTGCTTAATAACCTATCAAAATTAGCGGGATGTGAACTTTTGGGTGAAATCGATAAGGTAGTAAATATTGTCTTAAAATCATACTCTTCTGGGGTTTCTGGGCAAGAATTTCAATTCATGTCAGATCTTGCAGGAGAACTTTATCGATTTGCAGATAGTGAACATTACTGGGGAAACACACAAACAATTCAAGGAGCTAATAATCAGCCGTTTGAGGTTTTTGATTTGCATGCAATGACAGGTGTTATTCAAGAGTTAACGACATATCTTTTGGATTTGTGCGATTCTTTAACCGCTTTATCTCAAGGCAACACACCACCGCCATCAAGCTGTGGTATTGTCAATTGCACGCTGCTTGTTGATTACTACGCAAGAATGACAAACAGTAACATTAATGAAATCCCAGAAGTAAAAGCTGAAATATCCAGAATAAATGATGATTTTGATTTTATCACATCAAAAATTTCATTTGAAGATATAAGTAGTAGAGTAAGTTATTATAAAAATTTAGATATTTTAAAATTATAATGCATATCAAATAAATTAAATTAATAAATAGCAGCTTCCGTTTTAAAGGAAGCTGTTTTTTATACTGAAATTCTCTTGGTGAGTCATAGTGGATATTTTAATAGATGAAGAAAGATATTTTAAAACTTTGTGTGTTGTATGACACACTTGAATAATTTTCATGTTATACTAAGTTTAGCGAATGAGCATTTAAGATATGTGAATAGTATATATATGAAGGAGAGGCATATGGGCAAATTAAGAAGTTATTTATGTTTAGATTTAAAGTCATTTTATGCATCTGTTGAATGTATAGAAAGAGGTCTTGATCCAATTAAGACAAATCTTGTGGTTGCAGATGAATCCCGTACTGATAAATCAATATGCTTAGCAGTAACACCAGCGATAAAATCATTGGGAATAAATGGTCGTCCACGCTTATTTGAAGTTAAGCAAAAAATTAATGAAATAAACCGTGAACGATTAAGAAAAAATGGTGGACCATTTCGATTTAAGTCTTGTAATATTGATGAAGTAAAAAATGAGAATGTAGAGATTGGATTTATAGTTGCAACGCCAAGAATGGCCCACTACATTTTGTATAGCACCAAAGTATATGAAGTATACTGTAAAACAGTTTCCCGAGATGATATGCATATTTATTCTGTTGATGAAGTGTTCATGGATATTACAAGCTATTTATCTATTTATAAGTGTACTCCATATGAGTTAGCTGAAAAAATGATTAAGGATGTTTTATCAACGACAGGAATAACTGCAACAGCAGGGATAGGAACAAACCCATATTTGGCTAAAGTGGCGATGGATATTGTGGCTAAACATGTGGAAGCGGATGAAAATGGAATTCGTATTGCAACACTAGATGAAATTTCTTATCGTGAATTACTATGGAATCATCGGCCACTTACAGACTTTTGGAGAGTAGGAAGAGGTTATGAAAAGAAATTAGAGCAATATAATTTAATGACGATGGGAGACATTGCACGATGTTCGATAGAAGATGAAGAATTACTTTATAAGCTTTTTGGAATTAATGCAGAATTGTTGATTGATCATGCTTGGGGAGAGGAATCATGTACGATGAAACACATCAAGGAATACAAACCCGAGTTTAACTCACTAGGAAGTGGACAAGTGTTGCATTGTGCCTATACTGCAGAAGCGGCAAAAATTGTGTTAAAAGAAATGGTAGAAACAATGGCACTAAGTTTGACACAAAAACGTTTAATGACTAAACAACTAACGCTCTATGTTGGATATGATGTTGAAAATTGTACAGATGCCAGCATAAGTAAATTGTATCAAGGTGAAATTAAAGTTGATTCCTATGGTAGGAAAGTACCGAAACATAGTTCAGGGGTAGTTAATTTAAAAATAGTAACTTCTTCGGAAAAATTGATGGTTGAAGCAATGATTAAGAAATTCAATGAAATAGTTAACCCGATTCTGCTTATAAGAAGGATATCGATTAGTGCAAATAAACTACAAGAAGAAACATTTGATGTGTTTGATAAGGTAGTACAACTTGATTTGTTTCATGATACTCTAGATGATGAAAATAAAAGAAAAAAGGAAATTCTTGAATTAAAAGAAGAATACCAAGTTATGAAAACAGTGAATGATATAAAAAAAAGATACGGAAAAAATAAAATATTGAAGGCATCCAGTTTATTGGACGAAGCAACACAAAAAGAAAGGAATGAACAAATTGGAGGACACAAAGCATAAATATGAAGATATAATTTACTTAAATAAGCCTATATCAAAAAAGCATAAAGAAATGTCTTTAAAAAACAGAGCAGCACAATTTGCACCTTTTGCTGCAGTAGTAGGTCATAGTGAATCTGTTAATGAGGTGGCAAGATTAACAAATATGAAACTTGATTTGGATGAACAAGCAAAAGAAGAGATTAATAGAAGTTTAAATTTGCTTCTAAGTGATGAATATCAAGACAGCGTTGCTACATTTGTAGTATTTAAAGAAGATATTAAAAAGTCAGGTGGAGAATATATTGAAATTAAAGGAAAAATAAAAAGATTTGATGAAGTTAACCAAGTGCTACACTTGGTAGATAAAAGGATAATTAAAATTGATAATCTAATAGAAGTAATTATTTAAAACTGAATGATTTATAAATATTTTGATATGGTATAATTTATGTAATTAGAGAAGGGGAAAGCTTTATGAATAATATTTTAGAATTGCTTAATAACCCACTGCTGTATTTGATATCAGGGATTATTATATGTACAGTAATTGTTTTTTCATTGATTTTATTTGTGAAATCATATCGTGCAGGTATAGCAATTGGCATGGATAAGAAAAGGCTTTTAAGATCAATCACTGCGAGTGCTACTTTCACAGTCTTACCGAGTGTTAGTATTTTACTTGGTGTTATTGCATTATCAGGTAGTTTAGGAATGCCACTTCCATGGCTTAGGTTGTCTGTGATTGGTGCGCTACATTATGAAACAAGTGTTGCGGACATTGCTGCAAGAAGCATGGGAATGAGTGGTTTAAATGTTGCAGAAATGACACCAGAAGCTTTTTCGACAATTGCATTGGTTATGTCTGTTGGAATTATTTGGGGTATGGTCGGATCGATATTTTTCTTAAAAAAATATTTATCAATTGTGAGTAAGAAAAACAAAAATAACGATACCAATAAAGAAGGTAAAAAAGGCAGAGGTCTTGGCGATGTAATGATGGCTGCGATGTTTATTGGATTAATTAGTGCCTATTTAGGTAGTTATGTTGGAACATTCACATCGATGGGGGATATTTATCCACTTTTAACTGGTATGTTTGCGGCAATAGCCATGGGTATATTTGAAAGTATTCAAAAGAAGTTTAATGTTCAGTGGCTAGAAAATTTTTCTCTTGCAGCAAGTATGTTAATTGCAATGACTCTTGTAGTTGTTGTAGGAATTGTAGTTTAGGAGGATGATGAAATGAATGATAGACAAAAAGAAGAAACTTTTTCAAAGTTTAACGATCAAATTCATTTTATTGGTCGAGTTGGAATGGGTGTTTTATTAATATTGTTTGTAACGGCGCCTTTCGCTATGGGTATGGTAGTTGGTGCAATGCCAAATATTCCGGCATTTTTAAAAGGGATAGTTCAAGTGCTACCAGTATATCTTATTTCAAGTGTTGTTGAATTCTTAATATTTGCACCGCTCCTTGGTGCTGGAGGTAGCTATTTAGCATTTGTGACTGGGAACTTAACTAATTTAAAAATACCTTGTGCTATTAACGCTCGTGATATAGTCGGTACAAAAGTAAATACTCCAGAAAATGAGATTGTGTCAACCATCTCTATCGCTACATCGGCACTTGTCACCACTGTAATTGTTGCACTAGGTGTAATCATGATGGCTCCACTTCAACCTCTTCTTCAAAATCCAGTGTTGACACCAGCGTTTAACAATGTTGTGCCTGCATTGTTTGGAGCATTAGGCTACAAATATTTTAAAGGGAATATGAAAATCGCAGCAATTCCACTAATCCTTTTATCAGCACTTTGTGTTTTTGTGCCAAGTGCGATCTCTTCAGTAGGTTTTTTAATTATACCTAGTGGGGGTCTAGCGATTGGAATTGCTTGGTTTCTTTATAAAAAGGAAAGGAAGTAGGTTAAATAATGGATAAACAAATAACAAATAGAGCAGAATTTTATGCTCAGAAACTTTCTATACTTATTCAAAAGGAAACAATCTCAGTAAAGGGAGAGCAAGATAAAACAAAATTTTTAGAATTTCATCAATTATTGGAAAAAGCCTATCCGCAAGTTCATGCTCATTGTGAAAAAATTGAACTCAATGGAAATTTGTTATTTAAGTGGAAAGGTAAATGCTCTCAAAATCCAATATTATTTTTAAGTCATCATGATATTGTAGAAGCAACAGGGAAGTGGGATCATGAACCATTTAGTGGAGAAATTTTGCAGTATGAAGGAAATAGAGTCATATGGGGTAGAGGAACAGTAGATACGAAGGCAAGTTTGTCATGTTTTATGCAAGCAGCTGAAGAACTTATTGAAGAAGGATTCGTCCCAAATTGTGATGTTTATTTGGCTAGCAGTTGTACGGAAGAAATTGGTGGAGAAGGTGGTCCGCTGATTGCGAACTATTTAAAAGAACAGGGAGTATTTTTATCGATGCTTATGGATGAGGGTGGTATGATTATGCCTGAACCAATGGCTGGAGCTAAAGGAACATTTGCGATGATTGGTGTGCTTGAAAAAGGATATGGAGATATCAAGTTTATTGCTAAAGGAATTGGTGGTCATGCAAGTGCTCCACCTAAAAATACACCTATTGAAAGGTTGGCAAACTTTATTTGTCATATTGAAAAGCATAATCCATTTGTATGTAAATTTCCTAACACAGTAAAAGAAACATTTAAAAGAATGGCTCCTACAATGTCATTTCCTATGAAGCAAATATTTAAAAATTTGTGGTTTTTTGAACCAATTTTAACAAAATACATGCCAAGCATTAATACACTTGGTGCAGCAATGCTTAGAACGACCATTGCTTTTACTACGCAAAAAGGAAGCGATGGGTATAATGTTATTCCACAAGAAGCTTATGTGACAGCTAATTTACGATTTATTCCTCATCAATCAACAGATGAATCAATTAAACTGTTAACAGAAATTGCTGCGAAATATGATATTGAAACAGAAGTATTGTATCGAGGATACCCTACTAAAGAAGTGGACATTAATGGAAAACCCTTTAAATTAGTTGAAAAAACAATTGCTGAAATGTTTCCGGGAGTGATTGTTAGTCCTTACGTGATGACAGGGGGAACCGATGCTCGCTTCTTTAATGAAGTTTGTGATCACTGTTTAAGGTTTGCGCCGCTACGCATTAATAAACAACAGTTTTCGAGTATTCATGCATTAAATGAAAACATTAATATTGATTGTTTACCTGATGGAGTAGACTTTTATAAAAAGATTATACTTTCTCAAGAAGCGAATAATAAATAAAGGGTAAGAATAAAATTTGATGCATTCAAATGATAAAGGCAATAAATACGAAGAAGCGAGGAAGAGATATGAAAGTAAATTTACAAGATATAAAGAATTATGCAGAAGAATGTTTAGCGATTGATAGTCCTACAGGGTATACATCTAATATTATCAATTATATTAAAAATGTTGTGGAAGGTTTAGGTTTTTCTGTTGAAATGAGCAATAAGGGATCTTGCATTATTAAGGTTGTAGGACAAAGGAAAGAAAAAGTGATTGGACTGAGTGCGCATGTTGACACTTTGGGTTTGATGGTGCGCTCAATTAAAAACAATGGGACATTAGCATTTACTATGTTAGGAGGTCCAATACTTAATACTTTGGATGGTGAATATTGTCGTATAATTACGCGAGATAATAAAATTTATACAGGAACTATCTTGTCAAAAAGTAGCGCTGTTCATGTGTATAAGGATGCGAATACACTTTCAAGAGATGAAGAAATGATGGAAGTTAGACTTGATGAAATAGTTAAAAATAAAGAAGATGTGCTTAAACTAGGTATTAATTCAGGGGATATTATTTGCATAGATCCAAAAACAACAATTACAGATAGTGGGTTTATTAAAAGTCGTTTTTTAGATGATAAAATAGCAGTAGCAATTTTACTTGGAGTGCTTAAAAGCATTTCAGAAGATAAACAAAAACTTCCTTATACCACATATTTCATGATTTCTACGTATGAAGAAGTAGGGCATGGTAGTAGCTATATACCAAGTGATATTACTGAGCTAGTTTCAGTAGATATGGGATGTGTTGGAAAAGATTTAAACGGTAGTGAATTTGATGTTTCTATCTGTGCTAAAGATTCAAGTGGACCGTATGATTATGCATTAGTTTCAAAATTCATTGAGCTATCTAAAAAAATGAACATAAATTATGCGGTGGACATTTATCCTTATTATGGTTCAGATACAAGTGCTGCGCTTCGGGCTGGAAACAACATCAAAGGTGGATTAATTGGTCCAGGTGTTGCAGCAAGTCATGGTATGGAAAGAACACATATTCAAGGTGTAGACAACACGTGTCAATTAATTGTTGCATATTTATTGGATTATGAAGAAATACACTAGTAAAGAAGCGTTAGATTTGCTTAATGAAATGGAAATACTGATGTGTATTAATAACAAAGGAAATTCTTTTTTTGCAAAAAAAGGAGATAAAATTTTTGTTAAAAGCAATAGTTTCACATATCGTATATCTATTGATGAATTTAAAAATTTGTATCAAGATGAAAGTTTTGTCATTCATGAAATAATCAAAAAAGAGGAAGTCAATCTTGAAAAAGATGATGAATATTATGCTTGGAAACATAAATAAGAAGTAAATATAGATAGTGCTTTTCGCATTATCTTTTTATTTTTTAAAGAATTTGGTTTCCTTATTTTTTTGTCAGCAGAATAATTCTTGAAAGAATTGTTAAAAACTTGTAGAATAGTACAATAGAGGTTTATGTTGAGCCTGTAAATGAAAAGATTAAACTAGGAGTAAAACATGATTGTAAGATTTTTTAAGCCTAATAGTTATATAAAAAATGTATATCAACTTGATGTTGAAAAGCTAGCGATAGATGGTTATAAATTGCTTCTTTGTGATATTGACAATACACTTGTAGCTTATGATGTTAAAGAAGCGACACCACAAGCTTTGCAGTTTTTCAAAAGATGTAAAACTGTAGGACTTAAAGTTGTGCTGTGTTCCAATAATACTCATGAGCGTGTATCTGTATTTGCTAATAGCGCATCTTTGGATTTTGTTTCATTTTTTTGTAAACCATTAAAGAAAAATTATAAAAATATTTTAAAGAAATACAATGTCCAAATTGATGAGATAGTTTGCGTTGGAGACCAGCTTTGCACTGATATTTTAGGTGGAAATCGTTTTAAAATACATACTGTATTTCTTGATCCATTTGTAAATGTAGATAGTGGTTATACTAAATATAGCAGGTTTATTGAAAGAAGATTGTTGTCATATTTAAAATTTAGAAAAAAAATGGTTAAGGGAGAGTATTATGGCTATAAAATGTAAAGGCTGCGGAATCAATTTGCAATATGATGACCCTAAAAAGTTAGGATATAGTCCTAAAAAAGAAGCTGAGTATTGTAAAAGATGTTTTAGACTAACTCATTATGATGACAATATTGTGTCTATGAAGGAAGGTATTGAAGAAGCAGATGTGCTGCAAAAAGCCTTTAAAACAGATGGATTAATCGTATGGGTTGTCGACTGTGTTGATTTTGAATCTGGAATATTAAAAGGAATGAATCGCCATTTTATGGGAAGAGATATTATTTTTGTGCTTACTAAATGTGATTTGCTTCCAAAAACAATGAGTGATGAAAAACTATACTCATTCATGATTCATAGATTTAAGGAGTTGAATCTAAATTTTAAAGGGATTAGTTTAGTTCATCAAAATAATGATAGTGATATAGATAACTTAAAACAGATGATTGAAAGTTGTAATAAAAGTAAGCAGGTTCTGTTTATGGGGAAGGCAAATGCAGGAAAAAGCACGCTTTTAAATGCTCTGTTAAATCGTCGTGATTTAACAGTCACTCGTTATCCTGGAACAACCTTAGATTTCAATGAAATACAAGTGAATGGTGAAACTTGGATTGATACTCCTGGTTTAACAAATCATGAAAGCATGTTGATTGCAGTGAAGGATGAAAGCTTAAAAGCGATGCTGCCAGATTCAAGAATGAAACCACAAATTTATCAATTATGGGAAAATCAAAGTTTCGCAATTGGTGGGTTATGTCGGATTGATTGTTTTACTGATAAATCAACATCAATTGTGTTTTATGTGAGTAATCGATTAACAATACATCGTGGAAAGCAAATCACTGCAGATGAATTGTGGTATAATCATCAAGGGGAACTACTTGTGCCAACAACTATCGATGAATTTAAAACATTCAGAAAGTATACTTTTAATGGATTTAAAGGAAAACAAGATATTAATGTGTTTGGTTTAGGGTGGTTATCTTTCACTGATGAAATAAAAAAAATAGAAATTTATGTACCAAAAAGTGTTAATATGACACTAAGAAAGGCAATGATATGATATTAAATAACAAACAAAAAAGCCATTTGAAATCAATGGCAAACAAGCTTAGAGCATTGTTTCAAGTTGGAAAAGATGGGTGTACACCTAATTTAATTAAAACAGTAGATAATGCATTAGAAGCACATGAATTAGTTAAAATTTCATGTTTAAAAAGTTGTGATGCTGATGTAAGAGAAATTGCATTTGATATTTCTTCTGCAACAAACAGTAACATTGTACAAATTATTGGAAGAACATTTATTTTATATCGCAAAAGTAAGGATAGTAAAATAATATTACCATGAAAAAAGTTGCCATATTAGGTGGCAGTTTTGATCCTATTCATAATGGGCATATTGAAATTGCAAAAAAAGTACGTAAGGCACTTTGTATTGATGAAGTCTGGTTTATGCCAGCACTTTTAACTCCATTGAAGGATAGAACTCTTACACCGTTTAAAGATCGATGTGAAATGATAAAACTTGCGATAAAGCCTTATCGCAAATTTAAGCTGTGTACACTTGAAAAAACACTATCTGTTCCCAATTACACGATACATACTGTAAGAAAGTTAAAGCAAATTAATCCTAAAGTGAAATTTTATTGGATAATTGGGGATGATCAATATAGTCAATTTAACTCTTGGAAAAACAGTGATGAATTAAAAAAAGATGTACAGATTGTTTGTGTGAAGCGTCATGATAAAGTAATAAATGAAGATAATCGTGTTATTTTCTTAAATCATGTAAATCAAATTGAAAGTTCAACTGCGGTTCGTTTTGGGAGTTTTAATCAAGTGTGTAAAAGTGTAAAAAAATATATTCTTGATAAACAACTTTACATTGATGAAATTGTGAAATCAAAAATGTCTGATAAAAGATATTGTCACAGTATTTCTACTGCGAAAACATGTGCAAAATTAGCAAAAGCACATGGTGTGGATGTGAAAACTGCTTATTTGTGTGGATTACTCCATGATTATACAAAAGAATTGGACATAGAAGAGTCAACTAAAATTATGAGTGCATATTTCAAAGATTATTTAAGCAAAAGTAACAAAATATGGCACCAATGGACTGCAAAAATTGTAATTAAGAATAAATTAGGGTTAGTGGATAAAAAAATACTCAACGCAATTGGGCAACATTCAACAGGTGAAGGAAATTCAAAATTGTGTAAAATAGTATACATTGCAGACAAAATAGAGCCTTTACGTCCATATGATGTATCAAGGTACATGCACGTTAGTCTCAATGATTTAAACGAAGGTGCAAAATTAGTTAAAGAAGATCAAATAAAAATACTGAAGAGAGGAAAGTAAACACATGTCTGAATTATTATCATTAGTTGTAAAAGAAATGGAACAACATCATGCTACTGATTTAAAGGTACTTGATTTTAAAGGTGTATCACCAGATTATGATTATTTTGTGATTGGAACTGTCTCTAATGTCAGACTTGCATGGGCATTAGTGGATTATGTTCAAGAAGCATTAGAAGAACAAGGATATTCTGTAAGAAAAATAGAGGGAGATCGCCAAAGTACATGGATTTTAATTGACTGCTTTGAAGTTGTGATTCATTTGTTTTCAAGTGAAGATCGTGCAATGTATGGTTTAGATAAATTATGGGCTGATCGTCCAACAATAAAAGTTGAATTATGATTTATGATCGTTTAGCAGTTGTTTATGACGATTTATTTAAAGATGATAAAGCCACAAAACGTTGGGTAAAATTTGTAAAAGATAGATTGAAAAGCGAAAGTAAGATTCTTGAACTTGCGTGTGGGTCAGGTGAAATGGCCATTGCACTTGCGAATGAAGGATATTCAATTTTAGCAAGTGATAGCTCAACTATGATGTTAAAACAATTAGAAAATAAACAAAAAAATCGAATCGAAACAATGAATTTAGATATGTGTAATTTTAATTTGGAAAAAAGATTTGATGGAGTTTGTTGCTTTTGTGACAGTGTAAATTATTGCGCGTCTATGGATGATTTTAGAAGCATGTGTCAATGTGCATATCATCATTTAAATAATGGAGGTTATTTCCTTTTCGATATGCATACACCTTATCGCTTAGAAGAGTTTAAGGAAATGTATATTGAAGAAGGTAAGTGTACAAATTGTCAGTATCAATGGACATTAATTGCACAAGATAGTAGTATTCATCATCACTTTAGTTTCTGGTTTGATGATGGTAGTTTTCATCAAGAAATGCATGAACAAAAAATATTTAGTTATTTAGAAGTAAAAGATTGTATGAACGAAATAGGATTTGATGTTGAAGTGTTTACTGATTTTGATAAATTGGGAATTCATGATGGTGAAAAATATTTTATTGTTGGGAGGAAAAAAACATGATTGCAATTATTGCGGCAATGAGTGAAGAAGTAGATGCAGTTGTAAGTTTGATGGACGATGCTAAAGAAGAAGTGATTAGCAATTTCAAGTTCAATAAAGGAAAGTTAAGTGGTGCTGATATTGTTGTTTTGCAGTGTGGAATAGGTAAAGTAGCTGCGGCGTTAGGTACAGCAGTTTTATTTGAAAATTATGAAGTGGAATATGTAATCAATACTGGTGTGGCTGGTGGATTGTTAATACAACAAGAAGTACTTGATGTTGTAGTTTCAACGCAAGTTGCTCATCATGATATTGAGGGTCCATTTTTTCCTAAAGGCTATGAACATAATCGATTTGTATATGATGCAGATAAAACACTTATTGATATAGTAAGTAGTGTAATTAAAGAAAATGATCGAGTGTTTATTGGACCTGTTGCCTCGGGAGATTGCTTCGTGCATACAAAGGCACAAGTGGAAAAAATCTTAAATGAATACCCAGAGTCAATATGTGCCGAGATGGAAGCTGCAGGTATTGCACAAGTATGTAGGCATTATAATAAACCTTTTGTTGTAGTGCGCTCATTAAGCGATGTAGCAACTAAAGAGGGTAATGAAATGCAATATGATAAATTTGTAGTTTTAGCGTGTGAGCGTGGAGCGAATTGGTGCAAGAAATTTATAGGGGAAATGAAATTGAGAAAACTATGCTAGAGTGGCTTAGTGAATTATTAAATCAAGTTAGTTCTGTGACATTTTGGGTAGAAATATTTTCAGCATTTAGGGGGCTAGGGCCAATTGCACCTATTCTATTAGCGCTAATTGAAAGCATTGTGCCGGCATTGCCATTAATGATGATTGTTACATTCAACATTGGGGCATATGGGGCGTTTTGGGGCTTTGTGTTTTCATGGATAGGAAATGTTTTGGGTTCGATACTTGTGTTTTTATTTTTTAGATTCGTTATTAAAAAGTTAGTCTTGAACTGGTTAATAAAATATCCACCTATTGATAAAGGACTACAATTTGTAGCAAAAGCAAATCAAAGCATATTATTCTTAGTAGCTATATTTCCGTTTACGCCTAGTTCGATTTTGAATGTGTGCTTTGGATTATCAGACTTTGATAAGAAGACTTACATTATCACTATAGCCAGCGCAAAAATGTTTATGATTTTCTTTTTAACCCTATTTGGTAACAGTTTTATGATGGCATTTGAGAATCCAATATATTTTGTTGTTTCGATTGCATTATTGGGGTTGTTGATGTGGATATCACGTTATTTTTCAAAAAAAAGTGGCTTATAGTAAATAATTAATGAAAAGTAATTAACGAAAGCAGTTTAAATACCTGCTTTTTTTGTGCGCTAATTGTTTATTTATAGTATATTTAGTCTTTTTATCATTTTAAAAAAGTGTTACAATTACAAGAAAAAGGAGTTAACTATGAGAAGTGAAGAGTTTATAAATAAATACAAAGTGGTGAGAAAAAATACTAATTGCATAAAATGGGAAGCGATTAAAAATTACAATGTTGATGATTTATTGCCGATATGGATTGCTGATGCAGAATTTAAAACAGCTCCAGAAATATTGAATGCAATGAAGAATGTAGCAGACTTTGGTGTGTTTGGATACATTAGTAATCCAATAAATTATATTGAATCTTTTATTAATTGGGAAAAGAAATATAATTATGAAGTCAATAGTGAATGGGTACGATGTTCTACAGGGGTTTTAAATTTAGTCATTTGGGCACTGAAAGCATTAATAAAACCACAGGAGGAAGTTTTGTTGTTAACACCTATTTATCCTCCATTTAGAAATTGCATAGAAGCTGCAGGTGGAACGATTAAGTGCTTTTGTTTAACGAATAATAATGGATATTACACGATTGATTTTGACGCTCTTGAAAATTATTTAAAACAAAACAACATTAAAGCATTCATTCATTGTAATCCGCATAATCCAGTAGGACGTGTTTGGACAATGCAGGAACAAAATCAATTGGTTGCTTTAATGGAAAAATACAACATTAAGATTATTGCAGACGAAATTCATCAAGATTTATCATTTGAAAAATTTATTCCTACTGCAATCGCGCTTGATAAAAGATATAGTAAGCGTACAATTACGGTTTCCTCAAACAGTAAAACATACAGCATTGCAGGTTGTTCGATTGCACAGGCTATAATTGAAGATGATGAACTAAGAGAAAAGTTTGATTTGATTGTTTCAAAAGTAGTTCAAGCTCCAACTCCAATTATGAACTTTGCAGCAAGTGAAGCAGGATACAGCGGTTGTGAGGAATGGTTAGAAGGCTTTAAGGATACAATAATGATTAATGAAAAGAAATTGATTGCAGCTTTTGAAAATACAAAAGTTGTGATTAGCCCACTTGAAGGAACATATTTGGCTTGGATGGATTTTACTAGAATTGTTGAGCCGGAGAAACTCAAAGAGAAATTGATTTACGAGGCAAAAATCTTGCCGAATTTTGGGGAAACTTTTGGAGATGAAACTTTAGGTTTCATTCGTTTAAATTTGGCGGTTGATTGCGATACATTGGATAATGCAATTAAACGTTTAAAAAGTATACTGTAAAAGAAGATTAAGTTCTTCTTTTTTAATTTTTTAATAAAAAAAGCGATTTTTTAAAACTTCTTTTAAATTTGTAGTATGTACTAAAAAAACTAAATATTGAAAGTAATGTGTAAAAATGCAATTTATTTTGTGTATATCATATTGATTACACTGTTGTGTTTTATAAATATTCAAATTAAACATTATCTAGAAATTATTTAAATGCACAATATTTTGCTGAAAAATGGCATATGACATTTAATATGATTTAGATACAATACTTAATATGTGTTCATTTTTAAGGAGGAAATATGGGGATAATTATAAATCAATCAAGTCAAATGAAATTCACAAACAACACAAAAGTTTTGGTAATATATGATTAGTGAAGAAGAAGTAGATAAAATATGCTAAATAATGATCTGGGATTTTATTTAAAAACAGTTAGAATCTTTAATGGAATTACTAAAAAAACTATTTGTGAACAATGCAATATCAAAACACAGTATCTTACAAAATTAGAAAATAACACAGAAGCAACTTTTATAGAAAATAGAAAAAAAGAAGAATTATTAATGGCTTTAATTAAAAAGCCGAAACTAAATCAAACTACATTACAAAGAAATATGAATTTGGTTAATGAATTTTTTGAAAGCTTTATTGAAGGGGATCAAAAAAACATGAAAAGAGTTCTTGACCTACTTCAACAAGATAGAACATTATGTAGTAGCAGTTGTTTTTCATATTTTGTATTTGTTAAATTGATTGCAGGTATTGAATTTAACAACATCGATTATGAATTTGAAGTTTATTATGATGTTGCGAGTAAAACATATACCCATTTAAACGACGAAATGAAAGCGCTTTACTTCGTTGCGGTTGGAAAGTATGAACGTAGTAGCCTTAATAAAGAGAAAGAATATTATTTTAAAAAGGCGTTAAGTTATACAAATGATGAAAAAATTTGTGGTCTAATTTATTATTACTGTTGTTTAAATGATTTGAGTATTGGAAGAAACATTCAAGCTTTTAATCACATAAAAAATGCGAGTGATATATTTCAAAAATCAAACATGTATATTCGATATGCATCAACTATTTCTGTTTTAGCGCTTATTTATGTAGTGATGAATGAATTTAATGAAGCGATAAGAATATTTAATCAATCAATTAAATGCGCGAAAATGCTTAATTTAAACCAAGTACTTGCAGAAAGTTATGAAAACATGGCATGTGGATATATGTTGATGGAGAAATATGAAGATGTAGACAAATACTGCTTAGAGGCAATTAAGTATAAAAGTGACAACAAACTTATCTATTTCTATAATAGTTATTCATTGTATAAATTAAACCAAAACAAAAGATGCAATGAATGGATTGAAAAAGGATTGAAAAGTGGTCGTGTAGATAATGACTTAATTAAATTATTGAATATTATGAAAGTATTAAACAACAAGCATAAAAATGCAATTGTATTACTAGAGAAGTTTGTTTTACATAAAAACAAACATATCAATTCAATTAATGCAAAACTTTTATGTAAAGAGTTAGTAAAATTTAAAAGAGATCAAAAAATGTTTAAAGAGGCATTGTTTTATTTGGAGTGTATTGGTAAATAAATACACAAATACATAATAGAACTACTTGCAATTTATCACACTTTTTGAGAAAATATTAAAAGATAGAAGGTGTTCATTATGAGTAAAATGTGTAATTTAGATGTTCAGAATATTTTAGATATTGAATTTCATATCGATTTTAAAGGATATTCTGCAGTTGAAGTTGATCGTTTATTGGATATAGTTATTGAAGATTATCAAATCTATGATGAAAAAATTGCTTCAATGAATGAACAATTTATAGCACAAGAGAGAGTTATTGCCTCGTTAAAGGCAAAGATTATTGAACTTGAAGGTAAAGCGAAAGCATTTAAAGATACAGAAAATGAACCTGTCTCTCAATTAGATATTATTAAAAGAATTTCTAAGTTAGAGGAAGCTGTCTACAAGGAAAAAACAATTGATTAACATTCGGGTAATCGCTGGCTATTGCTAGAGGAAAGTCCATGCTCGCACAATCTGAGATGATTGTAGTGTTTGTGCTAACTTAAAAAATAAGGTTAGGCAGGTAACTGACGGCTGAATGAACTCCTAAGGGAAACTATGGAGAACATCTTTAAAAGTGTCACAGTGACGTAGTCTACTTGGAAACTTGTAGAGTGGAACGAGATAAACCCCACAAGCGAGAAACCCAAATTTGGTAGGGGAACTCTGTAAAGTGAATTGAAATGATACAGGGGCATACTTATTGTATGCAGATAAATGATTGCCACCTTGAAAAAGGGACAAAACATGGCTTATAGAATGTTGATGAATAAAGAGAAAACAGTATGTTTTCTCTTTTTTTCATTATTAAAATACCTTTATGCAATATTTATTTAATAAAACTATCGCATATTTTATTAAATTAGTCTAAAATAAGTGAATACTTTACTTTTATTCCTTGAATGGTATAATATCAATATGGTCGGAGGGAGATAATGAAAAATTTAGGTGAAAAACTAAAATTAAAAAGAGAATCTTTAGGTATTTCTCTTGAAGAGATGAGCAATAAAACAAAAATTCAACCCCACTATTTAAAAGCGCTTGAATCTGGCGATATTTCTTTGTTTGAAGAGGATATTGCTTATTTGCGTTATTTTTTGCGATTTTACTGCAAAGTAGTTGAGATAGATTTTGAAGATATCAAAGATGAGTTTAGTGAAATTATGGGTGAATATAACCAAACATTACAACTTAAAAAACAAAATCCACATGCTGAAAAACAAGCATTGATTGATGCTAGAATAAAGGAGTCAAGAGCTAAGCTTAAAATAGAAAAGAAAAAAATAGATTATTCATTAATCTCTCTTATAATGGTTGTTGTACTTGTTGCTGGAATTTTAGTTGCATTTATGTTTACATTTGGTCCTGAATTTTTAGCAAATAATGATAATGAAGAAACGACACCTCCTATAATAACGCCATTACCTACAGATGAAACTGGCACTACTGAAACGGATATGGATGTTGAAGAAGATCCATTAAGTAAACCACTTGATGTAACTGCGTTAGCTGATGGAATAAATTATGAAATAAGAGGTTGGACTGAGGATGAATTAATTTCTATTCGTGTTGAATACAATGCTGATACATGGATGAAAGTTTTGTATAATGATGTGGCTAGTGATAATCCTGCAAGTAAAATTTATTATCCAGGAGAGAGTATGGAAGTTTTACAAAAAGCAACTAGTGATTTAAAGATTACACTTCATTTTGGAATGATTAAAGGAAATACAATTTTTATTAATAATGAAGAGTTTACTTTAGCTGATAATGCTAAAGATCTTACTAGGGGGCAACAAATCCATTTTGTTTTGAAAGGAGAATAAAATGAACTTACCCAATAAGTTAACTATTGCAAGAATATGCATGGTTCCTATTCTTGTATTGATTTATATTTTTCCCTATGCGCAATTTAATATTGATGTGATTAAATTTCAATTTGGTGGAGCTACAGGTGTATCGATATCTTTAATTAACATCTTTGTTTTAGTAATTTTTTTAATAGCAAGTATTACTGATTATGTTGATGGTTATATTGCTAGAAAACATAATTTAATTACTACATTTGGTAAATTTGCTGATCCAATAGCAGATAAATTACTTGTTAATACAATGTTTATATTATTTGCATCACAAGGTATTATTCCAGTAGTGCCTGTAATTATTATGATTTGCAGAGATATTGTTGTTGATGGATGTCGAATGATTGCAATAAACAATGGAGTTGTTGTAGCTGCAGGAGCGATTGGAAAATTAAAAACGGTTCTTCAGATGGGAACAGTAATTTTTGTTTTAACTAATAATTTACCATTTGAATTATGGAGAATTCCTTTTACAGATTTCTTGCTTTGGTTTACAGCTTTTGTTAGTGTTGCTGGAGGAATATCATATTTTAATCAACTAAAAGAATTTATTTTTGAAAGTAAATAGGAAAATTGCTTAATTGGTGTATATAGTAAATGTAGGAGGTTTATATGAGCACAAAAACAAACAATAAAGACGCGCTATTAGAGGAAGCTTTAAAAGCGATAGAAAAACAATATGGAAAAGGATCAATTATGAAACTAGGAGATCGAGCTAGTGTAGATATTGACGCAATTAGCTCTGGTTCTATTTCTATTGACTTTGCACTTGGGATTGGAGGATATCCAAAAGGCAGAATTTGTGAAGTATATGGCCCTGAGTCTTCTGGAAAGACTACTTTAGCTCTTCACGCGATAGCTGAATGTCAAAAAGCAGGAGGTCGTGCAGCATTTATTGATGCTGAAAATGCTATTGATCCTACTTATGCAAAAAGACTAGGTGTAAATATCGATGATTTGATTTTATCTCAACCTGATTCAGGAGAACAAGCACTAGAAATTACCGAAATGTTAATTCGTAGTGGAGCGATTGATTTAATTGTAATTGATTCAGTTGCAGCCCTTGTTCCACAAGCAGAACTTGATGGTGAAATGGGTGATGCTCAAGTAGGGCTTCAAGCACGTTTAATGTCGAAAGCAATGCGTAAATTGGCTGGAGTTATGAATCGTAGCGAATGTACTGCAATTTTTATCAATCAATTAAGAGAAAAAGTTGGAATCATGTTTGGAAACCCAGAAACAACTCCTGGTGGAAGAGCACTAAAATTTTATTCTTCAATTCGACTCGATGTTCGAAAAGGAGAAGCTTTGAAATCTGGAACTGATATTATCGGAAACAAAGTAAATGTTAAGGTAGTTAAAAATAAAGTTGCACCGCCATTTAAAATTGCGCCAATTGAAATAATGTATGGTGAAGGAATTAGCCATATAGGAGAAGTAATTAATTTAGGAGTTGATTTGGATATTATCCAAAAAAGTGGTGCATGGTTTTCATACAATGGAGAAAAAATTGGCCAAGGTAGAGATGCTGTTCGACAATTTTTAATCGCAAATCCTAATTTAGATTTGGAAATTACTGCTAAAATTAAAGAAAAACTATTTAATCAAGAGGCTTAAGCTCTTGATTTTTTTAATATTAGTGAAATTTATTTCAATTTATCGAACTTATTTTGTATATTCCTTGTGAAAATTATCAAAAAATTGTATTATATTAGAGAGTAAATCTCAAAATGATTTTGAATGGAGGAATTGAAAATGAATGAATTATCACTTTCTTCCGTTTTATTCGGTATAGTTGGAGTTTTTGTAGGGGTTGTCTTAATGATGATGGCTTCAAAAATTGGATTGAATCGAGCAAGTCAAAAAGCACAGATTCTAATAGAGGATGCTGAAAGACAAGCAGAAAATACAATTAGACAAGCTATTTTAGATGGACGAACACAAGTTTATGAACTTAAACTTGAAGCAGAAAAAGAAGTAAAAGAAGGAAAAATTGAAATTCAAGATTTAGAAGCTAAATTAACACGTCGTGAAGATAATTTAAACTATCGCGACCAAAATTTAACGGAAAAAGAAAAACAACTTGAATCAAAAAATCAAAAAATTACTGATAAACTAGCTGTATTAGAAAAAATGGAAGCAGAATTACAAACAAAATTAGACATACAAATTAATGAATTAGAACGAGTGGCTTCAATGAGTGCTTCAGAAGCAAGAATAGAGCTAATGGAAGCGGTTGAAAAGAAAATGGATAAGGAAGTTTCCGCATATATTCGCGATCGCGAAGAAGATGCGAAAACTCGTGCAAATGATGCATCAAGAAATATTATTGCATTAGCTATTCAACGTTATGCACAAGAGGAAACACAAGAACGTACAGTTTCTGTTGTAGGATTGCCTTCAGAAGAAATGAAGGGGCGAATTATTGGACGTGAAGGTCGTAATATTAAAGCGATTGAACAGGCAACAGGCGTTGATTTAATTATTGATGATACTCCAGAAGCAATTACAATAAGTTGTTTCGACCCGATTCGTCGTGAAATTGCACGCTTGGCACTGGAAACTTTAATTCGTGATGGTAGAATACAACCAGGAAGAATTGAAGAAGTTGTACAAAAAGTGACGAAAGAGTTAAATGAAACAATGCTTAAGGCTGGAGAAAATGCAGTGTTCAAACTAGGTATTGGTCGAATTGATAAAGAACTTGTTAAGTTATTAGGACGTCTTAAATATCGTTATAGTTATGGACAAAATGGTCTTGATCACAGTATGGAAGTTGCAGCACTTGCTGGAATGATGGCTGCTGAGCTAGGACTTAATCAATCTTTGGCAAAAAGAGCCGGATTATTACATGACATTGGTAAATCAATTGATTTTGAACAAGATGGTAGCCATGTAGAACTAGGTGTTAAGGTTGCAAAAAAACGTGGAGAAGATGATATTGTAATTAATGCAATTCAATCACATCATGGTGATGTTGAAGCAACACATCTTATCTCGAATCTTGTTGCTGCTGCTGATGCGTTAAGTGCGGCAAGACCTGGGGCACGATTTGAAAGCTTTGAAAATTACATTAATCGTCTTGAACAATTAGAAGGTATCGCAAATAAATTTGATGGTGTAAGTAAAACCTATGCAATTCAAGCAGGTCGTGAAATTCGTGTATTAGTTGTTCCTGAACAAGTAGATGATTCAACTTGTCATAAGATGGCTAGAGACATTCGCGATAAGATTGAAAGTGAATTAACTTACCCAGGGCAAATAAAAGTTACAGTCATTCGTGAAACTAGAGCAAGTGAGTTAGCAAAATAAATGAATTTATTATTTTTAGGAGATGTTGTAGGTAAATCAGGGAGAAACATTGTAAGTAAACATTTTCATGATTTAGTAATACAATATCAAATAGATTGTACAATAATCAATGCAGAAAATGCGGCGCATGGTAAAGGAATTACCCGCCGCATTTATCAACAATTCGTTGATTTGGGTGTTGATATGCTTACAATGGGAAATCATACATTTTCAAAAGGAGAATTGCTTGATTTTATTGATGAAAGCGATCGATTAATAAAGCCGATGAATTTACTTCCTTTAAATAAAGGAAAAAGCTGTAAGGTTTTAGAAATCAAAGGTCGAAAGATCGGAATTGTTAACCTATGCGGTCAAGTATTTATGGATCGTGTTGAAAGAACACCATATGAATGTATGGATGAAATTGTTGAGACCCACGATGCTGAGAAATATTTTGTTGATTTTCACGGAGAAACAACAAGCGAAAAAATAACATTTGCACATGTCTTTAAAAATCAGTGTGTAGCTGTATGTGGAACACACACTCATGTTCAAACCGCTGATGAACGTTTGTTGGATGGTTGTGCATTTATAAGTGATGTTGGCATGTGTGGAGCTTATGATAGTGTGCTTGGACGTGATAAAGAAGAAGTAATAAAGCTTGTAGTTCATAAAGAATCTACTCGTTATACTGTAGCGGAAGGTGATGCAGTCTTATGTGGAGTAGTGATTCAAATTGATGACGAAACACTAAATGCAACATCGATAAAAAGAATTCAAATTAGACCTTAATCATAAACCTCTTTCTTCAACCATAAACTAATGAAGAAAGGGGTATTTTTTATGGAAATATTGAAAGTTTCGAGTAAATCAAATCCAAGTAGTGTTGCAGGTGCAATATATAATGCAGTCAAAGATGAACCAAAAATTGAGATTAACATTGTAGGTGCAGGAGCATTGAATCAAGCGATCAAGGCAATTGCAATTGCACGAGGATTTTTAGCACCCATTGGAATTGAATGTGTATGTATTCCTGCATTTATGGATGTGGAGATTGATGGGAAATTACGAACTGCCATCAAACTTATTGTTCAAAAACAAGAATAATGCTATAATAACTCCATAAAGGAGGCTAGTACAATGCCAGTAAAAGTAGAAGTTGAAACTTGCATCGGTTGTGGTGCATGTGTGGGTGTCTGTCCCGTTACTGCTCTTGATTTAAATGCAGAGGGAAAAGCAGTTTGTGATGAAGGAATTTGCATCGATTGTGGAGCATGTGTAGGAACTTGCCCAGTATCGGCAATTAGTCAATAAAAAGATCGTTAACGGTCTTTTTTTAATTATGACTAGTTAATTAGGTTTTTTCATGCACAAAGTCAAGTTGAGAATATTTTATTTTAATTAATATTTCTTTATAATTCATTATTTAGTAAAAATAGATTTTTTAAACTCCAGTGCGGAGTTCTTTATCTCTTGTTGAAAGTATTTTTATTTCGTTTTCTTAATTTACTTCTAGTGCAAAGTGTGCTGTTAGTGTAAAATATAAAATGGAAATCGAGGTATTTATGAAAATATCAAAAAATGAGTTTTTATTAGCAATTAGTTTCTTTCTTGTGTATTTTGCATTTTCTGTGCCGATGGGGTACATGCAAACATATTTAAATTACCTTGGATATGATGCAATGGAAAGAGGACTAATTTTTACAATAAGTGCAATAACAACAATTGTATTTCAATTTGTTGCAGGATTTTTATGTGATTATTTTAAGAGTGATAAAAAAGTATTCAATATTTTTATGATTTTAGCTACAATTACTGTTTACATCACATTCAGTTATACAAATGAAATGTTTTATCTTCATTTGCTTTTTGTTTCTCTAGTTAATGGCGTTTGTCGTAGTTTGTTTGTTATTCAAGATACATGGTGTTTGGAAACTGATGAAACGTGTAAGGCCCATTTTGGACCTTTGCGTTCTTTAGGGGCTATTGGGTGGATGGCTGGAACTACAGTAGTTTCAGTTTTAATATCTAATTATGGATATGATATTTTAGGTCTTGCATTTTGTGTTATGTCAATAATTAATATCGTGTGTGCAATGCTTATGCAAGATGCAGTAAAAATAGAAAGTAATGTCAATGAAAAAATAAAACTGGGTGACTTAAAAATATTGTTTAAAAACAAAAAATATGTATTAGTCATATGCATCTTTTTGGTTATTAATATCATTGCCACTGCTGATCAATATACTGTTATTGACAAAATGATGATGCTTGGAGCAAGTGAAACCTTAGTAGGTCAACGTTGGACCATTCAGGCTTTTACTGAACTTCCATTATTTTTAGCAGGAGCATGGTTGATTAGAAGATTTGGTGATTATAAATTAATGGTGTTTGGTACAATGATTTTCATAGTGAAATTTATTGCTTATGCGCTTGCACCTACACCCGAAATGATGATTGTGGCATGTTGCCTTCAAGGGTTGTCATATCCCCTAACAATGATTACTTCAAAAACTCTTGTGGATGAAAACACACCAAAAGAATTGCGAGCAAGTGGACAAACAGTAGCTAGCTCAATTTATGTAGGATTAGCGCTGTTAATTACGCCTATTTTTGCATCATTTTTGTCAGGTGCGGTTGGAATAGATACAACATTATTCATCTTTGCACTTAGTGGTTTGTTTTCACTGTATTTTGCATATTTGTATAAAAAAGTTTAGGAGATTGTATATGATAAAACTTGCCGTATTTGACATGGATGGAACACTATTAAGTGATGATAAAACTGTTTTAGCTTCAACAGTTAAAGCACTTAGAAAACTTAAGGAAAACAATATTGCACTAGCTCTAGCTACAGGAAGACCCTTTTTTGGTGTAAGTAAAGAAATTATCGAAACTTGCCAAATTGACTATTTAATATGTTGCAATGGAAATGCTGCTTATGATGCTTTTGGAAACGTACTTTATCAAACAAAAATACCAAATGAAACAATAGAACTGTTAACATGCGAAATGTCAAAGGATAACATTGCTTTATTTTTTGAATTTAAAGATGTTGCTTGTGCATACAGTAATTACGTTAAGTGCCATGAAAGATTTAATAGCATTTATAAAAACAATAACTTTTTAAAAGATGATACTCAAAATAAAAATTATCACAACAAGATACCTGCAATACAAGCCGCTTGCTATATGAGTGAAATACAGGCAAAGAAATATATTCAAACATTCTCAGATTATGACTTTATACATTATGGAAGTGATGGTTATGATATTGTTAAAAAAGGAATCAGCAAAGTAACAGGGATAGAGGTAGTTTGTAAAGAAATAGCAATTAAGCTTGAAAATGTAATTGCCTTTGGAGATCATTTAAATGATTTACAAATGATCAAAAAATGCAAGATAGGTGTTGCTATGGGTAATGCGATTAATGAGATAAAAGATGTAGCTGATTTTATTACGAAGTCAAATAATGAAAACGCAATTGCAACAGCTTGTGAAAGTTTAGGATTGATATCAATTATAAAATAATTCAAGATGTTACCTATAGAAATTATTATTATAAAGTGGTATACTTCAAAGTGCTTTAGTTAAGGAGAAACAATAATGGCTAATAAAAAAAATTATCAATTACCTTCATTTAAGGATGCAAAAGTAAGAACAAGACAAAACGTGGAAATTCAAAGAGAATCTTTTGCTATTGAAGGGCATATAAAGAACATCGGATTAGGAAAAAAATATTATTTGCGTACATATGGTTGTCAGGCAAATGAAAGAGATTCGGAAACAATAACTGGAATACTTAATTCATTAGGGTTTAGTCGTTGTACTAACGAAGAAGAGGCGGACTTAATTTTACTTAATACTTGTGCAATTCGAAAGAATGCAGAAGATAAAGTGCTTGGAGAATTAGGACTGTTAAAGCGACTTAAAAAAACAAACCCAGACTTATTATTTGGGATTTGTGGATGCATGTCACAGGAAGAGGAAATAGTACGTACAATACTTCAAAAGTATACACATGTTGATTTAATTTTCGGAACTCACAACATCCATCGATTACCAGTTTTACTCTATCAGGCAATGATTGCGAAAGAAAAAACGGTTGAAGTATATTCAAAAGAAGGTGAAGTGATTGAAAACTTACCTGTTGAGCGATTTGGAAAACATAAAGCGTGGGTTAATATTATGTATGGCTGCGATAAATTTTGTACCTATTGTATCGTTCCATATACACGCGGTAAAGAACGAAGTCGCTTATTTGAGGATATTTTGGATGAAATAAAAGTTCTTAAAGAACAAAATTATAAAGAAGTAACTTTGCTTGGTCAAAATGTTAATGCGTATGGCAAAGATATTTATAAAGATAAAGGATTGGCAGAACTTTTAGAAGCAGTAGCTCAGTTGAATATCGAACGTATTCGTTTTACTACCTCGCATCCTTATGACTTTGAAGAAGAGTTAGTCGATGTGATTGCAAAATATCCGAATATTATGCCATTTATGCACTTGCCAGTGCAATCTGGAAATAATGAAATACTGAAAATTATGGGGCGTCGTTATACTGTAGAAAAATTTAAGTCGATTTTTGATAAGTTCAAAAAAACGATTCCAAATTGTACATTTAGTACGGATATTATTGTAGGTTTCCCAAATGAAACAGAGGAACAATTTCAAGACACAATGGATTTATTAGATTATTGTCAGTTTGATAATGTGTTTTCATTTATATATAGTCCACGTGAGGGAACCCCTGCAGCAAAAATGGAAGATAATGTTTTAAAAGAGGTAAAAGAAGAACGATTACAACGCTTAAATGCAAAAATTAATTATTATACAAATTTAAGAAATCAAGTATGGATTAATAAAACAGTAAAAGTGTTAGTAGATGGACTTTCAAAGAAAAATGATCAGGTATACAGTGGTTATACAGAAGAATATAAATTAGTTAATTTTACTGGTAAAAATGTTAAAGTTGCCGACATAGTAGAAGTAAAAATTAATAATGCAAAATCATGGACATTAGATGGAGAAATGATAGAAGTTGAATAATTCAACTTCTTTTTCTGTATAAAAAGCCTACAGTTGTGATACCATAAGGTTAAATTAAATAGGAGAAGGTTATGAAAAGCAAACAAATTTACTTAATATGTATTTTATTGATGAGTTTTATTAGTTATCCTGTGTTTGCACAAGATAGCCAATATGTTGTGAAGGACTTAATAAGTGATACAGTTGTAGCGACTGCAAGCACTATAAGTCAAGCAAATATAGTTTATGAAGAAAACAAACAGTTATATGAAGAATTGGCAATTTTACAAGATGAACGAATTATAGATGTTGAATATGGGATATTGTCTATACCAATTGATTCAGAAGGTTGCACATACAATTATGAATTTACAAACGATATCACAAAACAGGCAGGTTATGTGAATGGATGTTATGGAAAAGATGCATTATTTTTGGGGATGAATGACTCAAAAACAAGTGTAAAGTTCATGATAAGCGGTGCAGTAGGTTGGGGAGATGCAGAAGATATTACAATCATTCCTTATTCAAAGATAAATCAATTGACTAGTTATGTTGTGATTGATGAAAATTTGTATCATCAAGTTAAAACAGATTTAAATAGCGATAAATATAATTCTTTAATTAATTTGGGGAATGCACCAGAGTATTTAGAAGAAAACAAAATTTATTTAAGTTATGATGGGCACTATTTTTATGATGAAGATCAATTTAGAGAAATGAGTGATGATGCTAGAAGTAATACATTCACATCTTCAATAAATGAATATGATCCTTTTTTTAATTATTATCAGTATGTAACACATCGTACAATAAGCAATGTAAGTGAAGATATGTTAAAAGAGTATCTAAGAGATGAACTTAAAATAAGTGAATCAATAAGCAATTACAACGATCAAAACAAAGATTCCATTCATGATGTTTTAACACAATCACAGTATTATAATTATGAAACATCATTTCATCAAAATCAAAATCGATTTGGGTCAAATGCATTGATGATGTTGGCTCTTTCCATGAATGAAAGTGCCACTGGAAGAAGTTCTTTAGCATATACAAGAAATAATTTGTTTGGTCACGCTGCTTATGATAGCGATGTAGAGAAAAATGCATCAAGATACTATAATGTATTTAATTCAGTTTATAGTCATGCAAAAAATTATATTTCTAAAAGTTATCTTAATCCAGATAAATTTCAATATCATGGTGGATATTTTGGCGATAAAGCAAGTGGTATGAATGTAAGTTATGCATCAGATCCTTACTGGGGAGAGAAAGCCGCTCAACACTATTATCAACTTGATGAACAATTCGCTTTTGCTGACTTAAACAGTGTTGCACTTGCCATTAAAACATCTAATAAAAATATATCAATCTTTGATGAAAACAATGAAGTTTTGTATCGAAGTGGAAACAATCCTTACATGAGTTTTGTGGTGCTGGATGAAACAGATGAAATGTTTAAGATTCAAATTGATCCGGTAATCTATGATGATTTCAATGATGAGGGAAGCTATGATTTTCAAAAAAATGTTGGATATATTTTTAAGGATGAAATCGATGTATTGTACAATGAAGACAAAATTAGTGAAAATGAATATATTACTGTTACATTGGATGCAAATGGAGGTTATTTCTATAATGGAGAAGCTACTTTATCGTATCAAGTAAAAAAAGGTGATAAAATTAGTGTTGAAATACCACTAAAAGAAAACGCCATCTTCGATGACTGGAATGAAGAAGTTAGTTATGCTGAAAATAATAATACATATGTTGCGAATTATAAAGAAATAGAATCAATAAATATGCACACTTTACCACCAACTATTTTAGAATACTATGACAGAATTGATTTAACAGGTGGTTCAATAGAGGTTGTTTATAAAAATAAAGAAACTGAGATAATTGAATTAAATAGTTCGATGGTATCGGGATATATAGTGAATGAAGTTGGTTTTCAAGATGTTGTTGTGAGTTATGGTGGAGCTAAGACCTCTTATGTTCTTGAAGTTTCGATGGAATTAGAGGAAGAACGTCTGCTAATCCTTGATTTAATTAGTCAGGTTTTTGAAAATTTAAATAAAGAAGGCGAATTCATAGAGGAAGATTTTAATTTGCTAGAAAAATTAAATAGTCATTTCTTAAGTTATGGGGTACCCTACATGACGTTTAATGAAACTAGAGCGTTAGATGAAATTTTCTACAACGCACTTAAAGATGATCTTCATACTGTTATATCAAAAAATGAGGTAAATCTTGCACTTAGTGGACTTTATCTACATGCAGACTACACTGAAGTTACAAAGGACAAATTTATCAAAGATACAATTCGTATAAGTTATGAGGATGCGAAGGGAAGTGAGCTTGTAAAAGATGTTTCCTCTGCTAACAATCTGGAAGTAGTACATTCTTTTAAACTAAATGGCAAGTACAATTTTGATGACTTAAGGTTAAATGATTATGTGTTAGTTTCACTTGATATTCCAGAAGGAATATCAAGCAATCAAATTATACAAGTACTTCAAGAAAGTGATGGCCATGTCATAAAATTATCTACGATTCAAACTGAAAATAAACTTGTATTCAAGACAAATGAATTCTCAACTTTCACAATTACGACAAGAAATTCTGTTAATGAATATAATTCAGAGGATGTTGTCGAAACAGTATATTTTGAAAATAATGGATTTAATATTTATGCTGTAATGAGCACTTTATTTATAGTGCTTGTTGTATCAATTTTATCAATTATTTTAATATTATATTCAAAGAAAAAGTTCAAATGATTAGATTCACAATCTTTTTACAATTGAAAGCGATTTCAAATTTATTTGTGATTATTTTACTTTCTTTTGTGCTTAAAATAAAGTAAAATAATAGCGATAAATAAGGAGAATTAAAATGAAAGAAATCTATAAAGGATTTAATGATGGAGTTTGGTCAAAGGAAATAAATGTTCGTAATTTCATTCAAAAAAATTATACTCCATATGATGGAGATGAGTCATTTTTATGTGAACCTACAAAAGCTACTGTTGAATTATGGAATCAAGTAATGGATTTAACAATGCAAGAAAGAGAAGCTGGTGGGGTTCTTGATATGGATACCAAAGTTATCTCTACAATTACTTCACATGCTGCGGGGTATTTGAATAAAGATTTGGAAACAATTGTTGGATTTCAAACTGAGAAACCATTTAAAAGATCATTACAACCATATGGTGGTATTCGCATGGCCGAAAAAGCTTGTAGTGATAATGGGTATGAGGTAGCACAAGAAATCAGTGATTTTTTCAGCGTTCATCGCAAAACACATAATGCTGGTGTATTTGATGCCTATACTCCAGAAATGCGTGATTGTCGCTCAAGTCACATTATTACAGGATTACCAGACGCTTACGGTCGTGGACGTATTATTGGGGATTATCGCCGTGTTGCTTTATATGGTGTCGATCGTTTAATTGAAGATAAACAAGCTCAAAAAGATTCAACACGAACTATTATGTATTCGAATGTTATTCGTGAACGTGAAGAATTATCTGAACAAGTTCGTGCATTAAAAGATTTAAGAGAATTAGGAAAGATTTATGGCTTTGATATTTCAAAGCCTGCAAAAGATACAAAAGAAGCTATTCAATGGTTGTATTTTGGGTATCTAGCAGCTGTTAAAGAACAAAATGGTGCAGCAATGTCACTTGGTAGAACTTCTACATTTATTGATATTTATGCAGAAAGAGATTTACAAAATAATGTGTATACTGAAGAAGAGATTCAAGAATTTGTTGATCACTTTGTAATGAAATTACGCTTAATTAAATTTGCACGTACCCCTGAATACAATGAATTATTCTCAGGAGATCCAACTTGGGTGACTGAGGTTCTAGGTGGTATCGGAATTGATGGGCGTCATTTAGTTACTAAAAGCTCATTCCGTTATTTACATACACTAAAAAATCTAGGAACTTCTCCTGAGCCAAATTTAACGGTTTTATGGAGTCCTCGCTTACCTATGAATTTTAAACGCTTCTGTGCAAAAACATCAATTGAATCATCATCCATTCAATATGAAAATGATGATTTAATGAGAGTTAGTCATGGTGATGATTATGCTATTGCATGCTGTGTTTCATCAATGATTTTAGGTAAAGAAATGCAATTTTTTGGAGCTCGTGCTAATTTAGCGAAATGCTTGTTATATGCCATCAATGGTGGTGTTGATGAAATTTCAAAAAAACAAGTAGGACCTCGTTATAAAGCAGTTACAGGTGACTACCTTGAGTATGATGATGTAATGGAAAAATATGAAGACATGATGAAATGGTTAGCACGCGTTTATGTTAATACATTAAACATCATTCATTATATGCATGATAAATATTGTTATGAAAAATTACAAATGTCATTGCACGATAAAAATGTAAAAAGATGGTTTGCTACAGGTATAGCAGGACTATCGGTAGTTGCAGATTCATTGTCAGCAATTAAATACGGTAAAGTAAAAGTTATTCGTGATGAGGATGGAATTGTTGTTGATTATCAAATTGAAGGAGATTTCCCGAAATATGGTAATGATGATGATCGTGTTGATGATATCGCTAATGAAATTGTATCGATGTTTATGGCATACATTCGTGGTAACCACACTTATCGTGGAGGAATTCCTACAACTTCAATTTTAACAATTACATCGAATGTCGTTTATGGAAAAAACACTGGTTCAACACCTGATGGTAGAAAGTTTGGAGAACCATTTGCACCTGGTGCAAACCCAATGCATCGTCGTGATGAAAAAGGTGCGGTTGCATCATTAGCATCAGTTTCAAAATTACCGTTCTCTGATGCACAAGATGGTATTTCAAATACATTCTCAATCGTTCCTAATGCACTTGGAAAAGAAATAATTATGGGTTCAGAAATTGATGTTGATATGGATCTTGATGAGGTTGAAAATAACGAATGAGCCAAAATAAGCTGATTGATGATATTATTGCACAACTTGATAAAAATATTGAAAATGGAATTGGTCATGTAAATGTACAAGTAAAGGGTAATGATGTGACACTTGAAAAAATTACTAAAAATGAAACAGATTTTCAAAAAGAAGTAGAAAAATTTAGTAGTGTTGAATGCCAAGGAAATACGGCATGCTGTAGTCCAACATTAATGGATGGACTAGATATCGTGGAGGAAGAATAAGATGGAACAAAAAAATCAAATTGATAATTTAGTGCAATTACTAGATGGTTATATTGAAAAAGGTGGTCATCATTTAAATGTAAATGTATTTACAAAAGAAACATTATTAGATGCACAAAAACATCCTGAGAAATATCCACAATTAACAGTGCGTGTTAGTGGATATGCGGTTAATTTTAATAAATTAACTAAAGCTCAACAAGATGAAGTTATCACAAGAACATTTCATGAACAAATCTAATTATGTTACAGGGTAAAATTCATTCTGTAGAAAGTTTTGGAACAGTAGACGGACCTGGGATACGCTTTATTGTGTTTATGCAAGGTTGTCCACTTCGCTGTTTATACTGCCATAACCCAGATACGTGGAGTATGCATAGTGAGACATTAATGAGTATTTCTGAAATATTAAATCAATATAAGCGCAATGAACAATTTTATCGTGATGGTGGAATTACATGTACTGGTGGAGAACCGCTTTTACAAATAGATTTCCTGATTGAACTATTTCGTGAGGCAAAAAAACTAGGTATTCATACTTGTCTTGATACATCAGGGATTTGCTTTACACGCTTACAAATTGATAAATATAAACAACTTGCGTCTGTGTGTGATTTAGTGCTTTTGGATATCAAACATATCGACGAAGAGATACATCATAAATTAACTGGAAGCAGTAATAAAAACATTCAAGAATTTTTAGCGTTTTTAGATGAAGAAAATGTTCCGGTTTGGATTCGTCATGTTTATATTGATGAACAATTTAATAGCAAAGAAATGTTAAGAAAGTTAGGACAGTTTATTGGTCAATACAGAAATGTGAAAGCCGTTGATGTGCTTCCGTATCATACTATGGGAAAAAATAAGTATGAAAAGTTGAATATTGAATATCCATTACAAGGATATAAAGATGTAAATATTGAAACTGCAAAATCAGCACGAAATGAAATTTTACGTGGTATCAAAGATATTAGGACAACAAAAAATAAGTAAGTAATCACACTTCATTAATTTGAATAATGGAGTGTGATTTTTTTAATTTATAAAAATCGTTAGTATTTAACAATTAGTGGTGCTTTGTAGAATTTCTATAGTATAATAGATATTGTGAAAAACAGAATCAAGATTCATAAATCAGTTTAAGTTAAAGACGAGATAAAACAATAAAGATTAAAATGAAACCATTTCTTTTTGTTTTATGTAACATTATTTGCAAAACAGGTTGGTTATAAAAATGGAGGAAAATTGCATGAAACAAATGATGTGGGCTATAGTTAAAGATAAGATGGATGTTGGAGTAACGTTAAAACAAGTACCAGTACCTGAAGTAAAAAAAAATGATATTAAAATAAAAATTAAAACAGCATCAATATGCGGTACAGATGTCCATATCTACATTTGGAATGATTGGGCAAAAAAGACAATTAAACCTGGACAAGTTATTGGACATGAATATGTAGGTGAAATAGTTGAAATTGGCGAAAATGTAGAAGGATTCAATATTGGAGATATAGTAAGTGGAGAAGGTCATATTGTATGTGGACATTGTAGAAATTGTTTAGCAGGGAACTATCATTTGTGTCCTAATACATCGGGAGTCGGAGTTAATCGTGATGGTGCATTCGCAGAATATTTGGTTATTCCATCAAAAAATGCATGGCATGTCAATCCTGAAGTCAAAGAAGAATTGTATTCATGTTATGATCCATTTGGAAATGCTGTGCACACTGCACTTGCTTATCCGTTAGTTGGAGAGGATGTCTTAATTACTGGTGCAGGACCAATTGGTTGTATGGCTGCTGCCATCGCTCGACATGTTGGTGCAAGACATGTTGTAGTTACAGATGTGAATGAGTATCGTTTGGAGCTTGCAAAAAAATTAGGGGCTACATGCACCGTAAATGTTGCAAAAGAAAAAATAGAAGATGCTATGAAAAAGCTCAAAATGAAAGAAGGTTTTGATGTTGGGCTTGAAATGTCAGGAAATAAATATGCTTTTCATGATATGGTTCATGCTATGAGTAATGGTGGTAAAATTGCTGTGCTTGGATTACTTCCATCAAATACATCAATTAATTGGGAAGAAGTTATTTTTAACCAACTCACAATCCGTGGAATATATGGACGAAAAATATGGGATACATGGTATAAAATGGACATGATGATTCAAAGTGGATTGAATATTGAGCCAATCATAACTCACCACTTTGATGCAATTGATTATGAAAAAGGGTTTGAGATAATGGTAAGTGGAAAAAGTGGTAAAGTTGTGCTCGATTTTACTAAATTAAAAGATTTTAAAGGAGCGAATTATGAATAAAACTGAGGCATTAAAGTATTATAAGGATACGGTTGAATCAATTATTGATGATGGGCTTTTTAAAGGGGAAAGTCCAATTTCATCATCTCAAAGTGCACACATTAAACTAAGTAATGGCAAAGAAGTTTTGAATATGTGTGCAAATAATTACTTGGGACTTGGCAATAATCAAAAATGTATCGATGCAGCTAAAAAAACAGTTGATGAAAAAGGCTATGGATTAGCTTCCGTACGCTTTATTTGTGGTACGCAGGATATACATAATCAATTAGAAAAAAATATAAGTGAATTTTTAAATATGGATGATACCATTTTATATAGTTCATGCTATGATGCAAACGGAGGTTTATTTGAAACACTTTTAACTGCAGAAGATGCAATTATAAGCGATGAATTAAACCATGCTTCTATTATTGATGGTATACGCCTGTGTAAAGCAAAAAGGTTTCGCTATAAAAACAACAACATGGACGATTTAAGAAGTCAACTAGTTGCTGCAGATGAAGCAGGAGCGAGAATTAAAATGATTGCGACAGATGGTGTGTTTTCAATGGATGGAATTATTGCTAATTTAAAAGATATCTGTGATTTGGCAGAAGAATTTAATGCATTAGTTATGGTGGATGATTCTCATTCAGTTGGTTTTGTAGGTAAAACTGGAAAAGGAACTGCAGAATATTGTGATGTGATGGGACGTGTAGACATTATTACTGGTACCTTAGGTAAGGCGTTAGGAGGAGCTTCAGGCGGGTTTACTTCGGCTAGAAAAGAAATCGTTGATTTGCTTCGTCAAAGAAGTCGCCCCTATTTGTTTTCGAATACTTTAGCACCGTTTATTGTAGGAGCTAGCATTGAAGTGTTTAATTTAATTAGCCATGATAAGTCACTACGCGACACTTTGGAGCATTTAACAAAAACATATCGTGATGCACTCACTGAAGCTGATTTTGACATTATTGATGGGGTTCATCCTATCGTACCAATTATGCTATACGATGAAAAATTAGCTGCAAAATTTGCAAAAAAAATGATGGATAAAGGTGTGTATGTTGTGTCTTTTTCTTATCCTGTTGTCCCAAAAGGGAAAGCACGAATTAGAACTCAAGTAAGTGCTGCTCATACAAAAGAGGATATTGATTTTGTTGTTAAATGCTTGAAGGAAGTACGAGAAGAAATAAACCAGGAATTGAAATAAGGTAAAATTTGAGGTGAATAAATGAAGCAAATTATGGATCAAGATGCGATTAGAAGAAGTTTGGTTAGAATTGCACATGAAGTAGTAGAGAAAAACAAGGGTGTTGATAATTTAATCCTGGTGGGTATAAAAACTAGAGGTTCTTTTTTAGCGAAAAGAATGAGTGAAATGATAAGTCATTTTGAAGGTGTTGATGTGCCGTATTGTGATATTGACATACAATTTTGGAGAGATGATAAACCAAAAGAGAATGTTGAAACAATCGAAAAAATTAATTACGATGTAAAAGATAAAATTATTGTGTTAGTTGATGATGTTTTGTATAAAGGAAGAACAGTGAGAGCGGCAATGGATGGGATCATGTACAATGGACGTGCTAAAGAAATACATTTAGCAGTTCTTGTTGATAGAGGACACCGTGAATTGCCAATACGTGCAGATTATGTTGGTAAGAATGTTCCAACATCAGATAGCGAAGATATCAAGGTTCTTTTGAGTGAAATTGATGATGTTGAAGGAGTATATATTACCACAAATTAAAAGGAACGATTTTTAAGATAGTGTGATTGTGATGGATACAGGATTTTTTGTAAATTGTCACAATCATTTATATTTTTCAAGTGAAGTGTAAATATTTAAAAAATAAAATACTTGATTTAAAGGATATAAAATTCTGAAGGTAAAATTTTTTTTGGTATTCGTGATATAATAATTATTATTTGGGGGTAAAGCATGAAATCATTACTTAATTTGTTTCGTTGGCAATCGATGATCAAATCAGATAAAATCATAGGTGAAATTCCAAGCAACAAAGCGATTTATATGCGTACCTTTAATATTGCGTGGCCAAGTGCTGTAGAGAGTGTTTTAATTGCCCTTATTGTGGCGGTAGATATGATGATGGTGGGGAATTTAGGTGCTGAAGCAATTTCTGCAGTTGGAATTACAACGCAGCCTAAATTTTTTATTTTGGCAACTATTATTGCGTTAAATACTGGAATTGTAGTTTTGGTATCACGAAGAAAAGGACAAAACGATGAGAATAGTGCAAACAATTATTTAAGACAAGCCGTAGTGTTGTCTATTATGTTTAGTTTTGTTTTATCACTTACTGGAGCGATATTTGCGAAACCATTTTTATTGTTTTCAGGGGCAAACAATGATTATATTGATTTAGCTGTTTCTTATTTTAGAATCATTATGTTTGGAAATTTCTTTTATAGTGTTGCATTAACATTTACCGCTGCACAAAGAGGTGCCGGGAATACACGTGTTTCGATGACTACAAATATTGCAGCTAATCTATTTAATTTAGTATTTAATGCATTGCTTATTAATGGTTTATTTTTCTTTCCAAAGATGGGGGTTAATGGTGCAGCAGTTGCAACAGTAATCGGGAACCTTGTTGCTTTTATGATTGCACTTTATTCAATTACAAGAAAAGGAAAATTTTTGTATTTAGATATGAAAAAGTTTAAAGGTTTTGATATGCAAACACTAAATGATATTAAGCGCATTTCCTTTAGTTCATTAATAGAACAGTTTTTTATTCGTTTTGGTTTTTTAATGTACTCAAAATCAGTTGCCGGACTGGGGACAGTAGATTTCGCGGCACATCTGGTTTGTATGCAAATGATGTCAATAAGCTTTTCCTTTGGAGATGGGCTTTCTATCGCGAATACTTCACTTGTCGGACAAAACCTAGGGGCAAAACGGCCAGATATGGCGTTGATTCACGCAAAAATATCGCAAAGATTAGGTTTTAGCATTGCAGTTTTCTTGTCGTTATTTATTACATTTTTTAGAGTTGAATTAGTCAGTTTATTTACTAATGATGTTGCTGTTATTGCGGCAACAAGTCTTCCGATGATATTAATATCAGTGACTGTGTTATTTCAAATACCGCAAGTTATTGTAGTTGGTAGTTTAAGGGGAGCAGGAGATGTTAAATTTGTAGCGATGTTGATGCTTATTAGTGTTTCAATAATTAGGCCTGGATTAGCATGGCTTTTATGCTATCCTTTTGAATTAGGTCTTGTTGGAGCATGGATTGCATTACTGCTTGATCAAATCACTAGAAACGGATTAAGTGCAATACGGTTTAGACAAGCAAAATGGTTACATATCAAAGTATAATAGTTTGTATTTTTATTTGGTTTAATAACGTAAAAAATGATGAAAAAATTTAATGATATTCATTATAAATAATCGATAAGTAGACAATCGATTATTTTTGTTTTTTTTTATAAATAAAATGTTTAAAAAATCACATGAAAGCGGTATAATTAATTTATTAAACCACAGGAGGGATATTATGTCAAAAACGTTTATGACAATGGATGGAAACTCAGCTGCTGCACATACGGCTTATGCTTTTACTGAAGTAGCTGCAATTTATCCGATTACACCATCATCACCAATGGCTGAAATGGTGGATGCATGGGCTTCACAAGGACGCAAAAACATCTTCGACACAATTGTGAAAGTTGCTGAACTTCAAGCAGAAGGTGGAGCAGCTGGAGCAGTTCATGGTGCTTTACAAGGTGGCGCATTAGCTACTACATTTACTGCATCACAAGGTTTATTGTTGATGATTCCTAATCTTTATAAAATGGCTGGTGAATTGCTTCCAGGTGTTATCCATGTTGCTGCAAGGGCTATTGCAGGTCGCGCATTAAATATTTTTGGAGATCATGAAGATGTTTATGCAGCAAGACAAACGGGAGTCTGTATGATTGCATCTCATTCAGTTCAAGAAGCCATGGACTTGGGTGGGATTGCTCATTTAGCTGCAATTAAAACTTCATCTCCATTTGTTCATTTTTTTGATGGATTTAGAACATCTCATGAAATTCAAAAAATTGAAGTTATGGATCAAGAATTTTTAAAGAGTCTATGTGATATGGACGCGGTAGAACGATTCAAAGCAAGTGCACTAAATCCACATTCAAATCCGATTACTCGTGGTGGTGCAGAAAATGATGATATTTTCTTCACTGGGCGTGAAGCACAAAATAAACATTACGAAAATATCGCAGATGTAGTTGCAGACTATATGAAAAAAGTAAGTGAGCATACTGGTCGCGAATATGCGCCTTTTACATATTATGGTGCACCTGATGCTGATCGTGTAGTCGTTGCAATGGGGTCAGTGACTGAAACTGCAAAAGAAGCAATTGATACAATGAATGCAAATGGGGAAAAAGTAGGATTAATTAAAGTGCATTTATATCGTCCATTTTCACCTAAATATTTAACATCAGTGTTGCCAAAAAGTGTTAAAAAAATAGCTGTACTTGATCGTACGAAAGAAATCGGAACAAGAGAGCCACTTTATTTAGATGTGCTTCACGTACTTAAAAATGAAGATATTTTAGTTATTGGTGGTCGTTATGGTATGGGATCTCGAAACACGACGCCAAGCCAAATTAATGCAGTATTCAATGAACTAAACAAAGAGTGCCCAAAAGATGAGTTTACAATTGGGATTAATGATGATGTAACTAATTTAAGTTTAACTGAAAATCCTGAATTCACAGTTAAAAGAGATTATGCATCTTGTCTATTTTTTGGTTTAGGTTCTGATGGAACAGTATCTGCAAACAAAAATGCGATTAAAATCATTGGGGATAATACTGATAAATATTCACAAGCATATTTCCAATATGATTCTAAAAAAGCTGGTGGGGTAACTCGTTCTCATTTACGTTTTGGTCCTTCTCCAATTCGTTCTACATATTATGTTGAAGATGCTGATTTTGTATCATGTTCACTGGATGCTTATGCATTTAAATATGATCTAGTTCGTAACTTAAAAAAAGGCGGGACATTCTTATTGAATACTACATTTACTGCTGAGGAAATCGAAAGTCATCTTCCTAATCGATTACTAGCAGGTCTTGCTAAAAAAGATGCGAAGTTTTATATCATTGATGCAACTGAAATTGCACAAAAAATCGGTATGGGTCGTCGTACGAATACAATTTTACAATCGGCATTCTTTGCGTTAAATGAACAAATTATGCCATATTCAGAGGCTGTCGAATATATGAAATCGGCTGCTAAAAAATCATATTCTAGTAAAGGTGAGGAAATTGTTGAATTAAACTATAAAGCCATCGATAATGGAAAAGAAGGGTTAGTTGCGATTCCTGTTAAATCTGAATGGGCTAGCTTACCTTATGATAGTGGACGTAAATTATTAGGTGATGATTATTTTGATAATCATGTTGCGGTAATTAATGGACTTGAGGGTTATGATTTACCAGTGTCTAACTTTACTAAATATGGTATTTTAGATGGGTCTATGAACAACAATGTTTCATTCTATGAAAAACGTACAATTGCAACTCAAGTGCCAACATGGAAGTCAGATAACTGTATTCAATGTGGATTCTGTTCATTTGTGTGCCCTCATGCAACAATCCGACCATTCTTATTAACAGATGAAGAAGTTAAAAATGCTCCGATTGATTTTAAAACAATTAAAGCAATGGGGAAAGGTGTAGAAGATTTAAATTATCGCATTCAAGTATCTCCTGCTAACTGTGTTGGTTGTGGTTTATGTGTGGTTGAATGTCCTGGAAAAGCAGGGAATAAAGCACTTGAAATGGTAGATGTTAATGCAGAAATTGACCAAGAACCTCTTGCAGATTATCTATATAAGCACACTGAATATAAAACAGAATATTTCCCTGTAACAACAGTTAAAGGTTCACAATTTGCTATGCCTTACTTTGAAGTATCAGGAGCATGCCCTGGATGTGGAGAAACTCCATACTACAAATTAGTATCACAACTATTTGGTAAAGATATGATGGTGGCAAATGCAACTGGATGTTCAAGTATCTATTCAGGTTCAACTCCATCAACTCCATTTGTGAATGATAAAGATGGTAATGGAGTTGCATGGGCTAATAGTTTATTTGAAGATAATGCTGAGTATGGGTTTGGTATGGCATTAGCTCAAAATTACAAACAAGCTCGTGTTTATGAATTGATTGAAAATAATTTGGATTCAGACTGTAAAGAAGTGTTTGAAAAATATTTAGCTGCAAATGGTAATAGGGATTTACAACGCGCTGTTAAAGACGAATTGTTATCAGCAGTTAAAGCTAGTTCAAATAAAGATGTGAAGGAATTATTAAGATTTGAGCGCGATTTAGTTAGTAAGTCAATGTGGATTATCGGTGGAGATGGATGGGCCTATGATATTGGTTATGGTGGTCTTGATCATGTTATTGCAAATAACTTGAATGTAAATATTTTAGTTCTTGATACTGAAGTTTACTCTAACACTGGAGGACAATCATCAAAATCATCTCAAGCTGCATCAATTGCTAAGTTCACTGCAGGTGGTAAAGCAACTGCTAAAAAAGATTTAGGACAAATTGCTATGGCTTATGGACATGTTTATGTTGCTCAAATTGCTATGGGAGCTAACAAACAACAAACATTAAATGCAATTAAAGAAGCTGAAAGTTATAATGGACCTTCACTAATTATCGCTTATTCACCATGTGTTGAACATGGTATAAAAGGTGGACTTGCAAATCACCAAAGAACTCAAGCGAAAGCTGTTGAGGCTGGATACTTGTCTTTATATCGTTTTGATCCACGTAAAGAACAACCACTATCAATTGATAGTAAAGAACCTAACTGGGATACTTTCTTAGACTTTGTAATGTCAGAAACTCGCTATAGCCAATTACCTGTTATTAAAGGTGAATCAGCTTATGAAATGTTAGAAAATACATTGAAAGATGCTAAAAAACGTTGGTCTAAGTTAGTTAAATTATCAAAAGACTAAATTTTAATAATAACTACTGATATAGTAGAATAATCACTAAGTTTGTCTATTAAGAATTTTAAACAAATGATTTGTGTATAAATTTCTAACTATTTCTAAATAACACTTTCATTAATCTAGTGGTTATTTCTGTTGAAACTTTGATAAATTTTGAATTATTTAGGAAAATGATATAGAATAACTAATAGTATTGATAAAGGAATATGGGTATGGATAATAAAATAAAAATCAACTCAGAAATAGAGATTACACTGGATATGATAGGTGGAAAATGCAAACCACTAATTCTATATATCTTAATAAAAGACGGTAAAAAACGTTTTAATGAGTTACTACGATTCATCACAACAATTTCTCAAAAAACACTGACAAATCAACTTAGAGAACTTGAGGCAGATGGTTTAATCTATAGAAAATCTTATGACAGTATTCCACCAAAAGTAGAATATTCGATTACAGAAGAAGGTGCCTCACTTGTTAAAATCTTAGATTTAATGTGTGTTTGGGGTCATGGACATAACAATGGAAAATATGAAGTTGTTAATGACATTAGTGAACTATGTGCTATTAATTGTGATTGTGAATGATGAAAACAAAGGTTTATGTGGTTGAATAACTACTTAAACCTTTTTTTGTGGTTACCTATAATTAACTTAGTGAAAAAAAAGTGCGTACTTGTTTTTTCTTGTTTATTCAACTAAACTTTAACAGTAAATATTACTGTATAGCAAAAAATATTAGACAAGGAGGAATTCAATTATGGATTTTATTTACGAGTTATTTATCAACTGGGGATTTTCTGATAGCGTATCAAGGGTAGTTTCATTTTTTCTATTTGAAATTATGTATTTAAGCACAATATTAATGATAGGACTTACAGTGTTTACCTTTATTAGAGTTCGATTTTTAGGCAATGATTTTGCAGAGAAATTGCAAAAAAAGCCAAAATGGCTTGTGTATTTAGGTATGGCACTTTTAGGGATTATCTCTCCCTTTTGTTCTTGTAGTACGATTCCGGTGTTTGTATCTTTTTCAGCATTGGGTGTTCCAACAGGTGCATTATTTGTCTTTTTGATAACTTCACCTATGGTGCAAGAAGCATCACTGATTTTACTTTTAACAGAGTTTGGTATTCCTGTTGCGATTGTTTATGTACTCTTAGGAGTTCTTGCGGGTATGATTGTGGGAACGATTATCTCAAGAGCAAAAGATAGTGATTTGTTTAATGAAAGTGTACTTGCAAAAAGAGAAAATCGTCAAAGCAAAGTCCAACCAATAACTGTATTTTGCTGTGATAATGTAAAACCATCTATATCAAGTTGCTGTGGTGATACTGAGACAAGCACACAAACTACAAGTTGCTGTGATGATACTGAAGGCTCAACTGTGTCAAGTTGTTGTGGATCTGATGATGGTCACTCAACTAGAGAGATTGATCCTAAAAGAAATCCGCTCAAATATTCTATGAATGAAGCGGTTGCAATTATGAAACGTACATTTAAGTTTATTGTAATTGGCATTGCAGTAGGATCTTTCATTTATGGATTGGTTCCTGAGGAGTTAATACAGAATCTGCTTGGAACTTCAAATACGATTGCACCGGTTCTTGCAACCTTAGTGGGTATACCTATTTATGCTGATGATGTTGCCCTTATTCCAATAGCTAAAACATTAGTAGATGCAGGCGCAGGGCTTGGAACTGCATTAGCCTTTGTTATGTCGTCAGCTGTTGTATCTATTCCATCGTTTATTATGCTAGGCGCAGCACTAAAAAAGAAAACTCTTGTAAAGTTGGCGGCTTCTTTGAGCATACTAATTATAATTATTGGTTATATATTTAATTTTATATCACCATTTATTATGTAAAGGCTAGATGGTGATAAAACATAGAAATTGTTGACTAATAGGAGGTTTATGAAAATAATATTTGACGGAAAAGAAGTAACAGGAAATGAAAATGCAACAAATCTAGTAGAATTTTTAGATGAACAAGGTATTGAGATAGTGGCACCTTGCTTTCGAAGTAAAAGAGCAGGTGGCTGTTGCTCTGCATGTGGATTAGAAGTAGATGGTAAAAAGGAATTTGCCTGTACTTTAAAGCCTAAAAATGGAATGAAAATTGTTTACAATCGACAAGATTTAATCAATGATCGTAAAGAAAAATTTCTTGAATTTCAAAAAGTGTTAAAAGAGGGTAAGGAAAATTCTTGTTGTAAGTGTTCATGTAAAAACTGTTAAGCATTAATAATTTTTTGGTTGTTGTTAGATTTTTAAAATAAGGAGTGGCTGTTCGGTAGCCACTTCTTATTTTTGATAAAAATCCTCCTTGCCATATTATTTAAGTAAAGTTATATATCGCAAATATAATGAATATAAATAAATAATAAAGAAAAATTAATATTAATTAACTTGTTTAGTTTCTATATTTTGATTATACTAATATAAGAAAGTTGGTGACGGTTTTGAAAGTATTACTCTACTTTGAAGCGGAGAAAATGATACAGACATCTGGAATAGGTCGAGCGCTTAAGCATCAACAAGCAGCTTTAGATTATGTCTCTGTAGAGTGGACTTGTGATCCGAGCGATGACTATGATATTCTTCATATTAATACTGTTGGAATAACTAGTTCATCAATAATTACAAAAGCTAGAAAATTGGGAAAACCAATAATATATCACGCTCATTCTACTGAAGAAGATTTCCGTAATTCTTTTGTTTTATCTAATCAAATTGCGCCATTTTTTAAAAAGCATTTAGTTAATTTGTATTCAATGGCAGACACTATTTTAACGCCTACACCATATAGTAAATCATTATTGGAAGGCTATGGCATAGATGTGCCAATTGTAGCAATTTCGAATGGAATTGATTTGGATCGATTCAATTATGAAATAGAAAAAGAGATTGCTTATAAAAAATATTTTAATCTGAGAGAAGATCAAAAAGTTGTTTTATCTGTGGGACTATATTTTGAAAGAAAAGGAATTTTAGATTTCATTGAAGTTGCTAAAAGACTTCCTGAATATACATTTATATGGTTTGGTTTTACACCATTAATTAGTGTTCCTCAAAACATAAGAGATGTAATTGAATCACATCCAAAAAATGTTATTTTTCCAGGATATGTAAAAGGTCCGATTATTGAAGGAGCATACTTAAGTGCAGATTGTTTTTTCTTTCCATCACACGAGGAAACAGAGGGAATTGTCGTGCTTGAGGCATTAGCATCATATCAAAATTGTGTATTAAGAGATATTGGAGTATTTGAACCGTGGTTGCATGATAAGGTTGATTGCTATAAAGGTAATACAGTTGACGAGTTCGTAGAACTTGTAAAAGGGGTAGTTGAAAAAACACTTCCAGATGTATCAAAAGAAGCAAGAGAGGTTGCACAAAAACGAAGTATTGCTGAGGTTGGTAAGCAATTAAAAAAAATATACGAAGAAATTTTAAAATAGGGAAATTGTATGAAAAAGAAAAAAAATACGGCGCTCATCAATATTTTTCTTATTGTATTTTTTACAGTTTTAGTATTGTGGTTAGCACTGAGAAACAATTTTAATGAAGTAATGGGAGTAATTAGCCAAGTTAGTTTAACTTGGGTTTTAGTTGTTCTTGGGGTAGCTATGCTTAAACAAATAATTATAGGATATATTATTATGGTGTTAACAAAACTGTCTAATAAACAATACAAGTTTAGGCAAGGAATAGTGAATTCATTTATTGCCTCATTTTTTCATGGGGTTACACCAAGTGCATCAGGCGGTCAAATTGCACAGCTTTATGTTTTTAAAAAGCAGGGAATAGGGACAACTGATAGTGTTAGTGTTCTATGGATGGATTTTATAATTTATCAATCATCGATGGTAGGATTGGTGCTTATCTTGTTGATTTTACGATTTACGTATTTTTATGATAATTATTCTCAAATGTTTTTCTTAGTTCTTATTGGCTTTGCGGTGAATAGCTTAGTTATTGTAGGATTATGGCTGTTGGCAAAATTTCCAAGATGTTATCGATTCATTACAACTACAGGGGTTGTGATTGGAGCAAAACTACGTATAATTAAAGATAAAGAAAAAACAATTCACAACATTGATTATCAGCTAGAAAAGTTTTCAAAAGAAACAGAGCATTTAAAATCCAATAAAATATCGATTGCTTATGTAGTTTTCCTTAATATTTTTCGTTTAGTGTTATATTACAGCATTCCATATTTTTGTGCGTTGGCGATTGGGTTAGAAATACCAACATCAATGCTAATTGATATTATTGCGCTATCTTCATTTGTTTCGATGATTAATGCTTTTATTCCTATTCCTGGAGCAAGTGGTGGAACAGAGGCGACATTTATTATGATGTTTTCTGGGCTTTTTGGGGTAGTGAATGCAACAAGTTGCATGATTTTATGGCGATTTGTTTCTTATTATTTAATCCTACTTATTGGTGGAATTGTTTTTGTAGTATTTAAATTTATTAGCGCTAGAAAAGAATCGCTGATTAGTTAAGGAGAAAACATGAAAATTGGATTATTTACAGATACATATACACCAGAAATAAACGGTGTAGTTACTTCTGTAGTTTTACTTCAAAAAGAATTAGAAAAACATGGACATGAAGTTTTTGTGATTACGACAAATAATAGCTTATTTGAAGTTGAGCATGTTGGAAATGTAATACGGCTACCAGGAATAGAAATCAAAAAAATGTACGGATATGTATTAACAAGTCCTATACATTTTTCTATGTCAGCGAAAATTCAGCAACTAAACCTAGATATTATTCACGTGCATACTGAATTTGGAGTAGGTATTTTTGCTCGCATCATTGCCTATAGATACAATATTCCACTTGTATCAACTTATCATACAACTTACGAAGACTACACGCACTATGTTAACCCAATTAATTTGAAATCAGTGGATCATGTTGCAAAGAAAATTGTTGCTAACTTAAGTCGTTTATATGGGACAACATGTGTGGAGATGATTTCTCCAAGCTTAAAAACAAAAGAAATGTTGGTAGGGTATGGATTAAAAACCCCAATTGAGGTAATTCCAACTGGAATTGATCTTAGTAAATTTAATAAAAATAATTTTACAGCAGAACAGATTCAATCAGTTAAAGATGAAGTCGGTCTCAATAAGGATGAATTTCTACTTGTCTTTGTCGGTCGATTAGCTCCTGAAAAAAGTGTTGATATGCCAATAAGGGCTATGAGCATTCTTAAAAAGAAAAACATAAAGATAAAATTTTTAATTGTAGGCAGTGGTCCACAATTAGAGGAACTAAAGGAACTTGCAAATCAGGTTGATTGTCAAGAAGAGATAGTCTTTTTAGGCAAGAAACCTGCAACAGATGTACCGCTTTATTATCATTCCAGTGATGCATTTGTGTCTGCTTCTTTAACGGAAACTCAAGGCTTGACATATATTGAGGCTCTTGCTAGTGAATTGCCGGTTTTTGCAAGATATGATGATATTTTAGAAAATTTAGTAATTGATACGGAAACAGGTTTTTTCTTTAAAAATGAAGAAGAATTTGCTAATCGTGTAATTGAATACATTAACTACACTGATGAAGAAAAAAATCTTATCAAAAAACAATGTTTAAGCCAAGTAGAAAAATATGATAGTGAAATATTTTATCAAAGGGTAATTGCATTGTATGAAAGGGTTGTCCTCACTTACAATGAATACTACGAAGTAGTTTCAGTTAAAGGGAAAAATGATTATAGTGAAATTATTGTAGAAAATAAAGATGAAGTAATAAAATTATTGGTTGATACTAAAATCAATATTAGTGAAAATATTCGTCTTGGATCTAAATTAAGTGTAGATACAATTGAATTTTTGCAAGAAAAGGAAGCAGTTGTAAAAGGATATTTATCATGTATAAAAAAACTAGCGTTAAAAGATTATACTAGAAAAGAAATGTATGATTATTTAACACAAAAAACAGAGCTGAATATTGGAGATATTAATGATGTTATTTCGATATTAGAAGAAAGAAATTACATTAATGATTTTAGATTTACAAATGAAGCAATAATTAAATTACGCAATTTGCTTCAAGGTGAATATAAGATATTTAGAACTTTGAAAAAAAGAGGCATCTCTGTTTCTATGATTGAAGAAGTGAGTGAACAGCTAAAAGACGAGGAGTCTGAGCTTCAAAATGCCATAAAAGCAGCTGAAAAATTTCAAAGTTCAATTAATGAAGTTTCATTAAGGAAGAAAAAACAAAAAATTGTGCAAAAATTATTCAATCAAGGTTTTAATAATGATATGATTGAACAGGTGTTAAGTCATTTGAACTACTTTTATGAAGAAGAAAGTGAATTAGACACGTTAAGAAAAATTGCAAATAAAGCAAAGAAAAGGTATTCTAAACAAAAAAGTGGAGTTGAACTACGTAACATGATTTTTCGATATTGTTCAGCACAGGGTTTTGAAATTGAAGATATTTATGTCATATTAAGTGAAATGGAGTGGGAGAATGAATAAAAAAATTGTAGAATTTAAAGATGGAGAAAGTTATATTTGCCCGTTATTAGTAAATCAAGTGACCAAAGGTGTTACAGGAAATGGTTCTACTTATCTTTCGTTAACATTACAAGATGATTCAGGGCAAATTGAATCAAAAATGTGGGATGCAAAAGAAGATGTAGTTAAGCTGGTTGAAAGTGGACAAGTTTATGATTTCAAGTTTGATGTATTAAAATATCGTAATTCTTTACAGCTTAGAGTTAACGAAATAAAAAAATCAAGTGAAGAATACAACATACGCGAGTTTGTAAGTAGTGCACCTGCTTCAGTTGAAGAAATGCAAAAAATAATTCGTGATGCTTTGAATTCATTGAATAATCCAATTTATCGTTCTATTATGGTTGCTCTATTTACAGAGTACAAATTAGAATTTTTCGATTATCCTGCAGCTTCTAAAAATCACCACAGTTTTATTGGTGGATTAGCAACGCATGTAATCGGAATGCTTAAAGTTGCTAACTCACTTTGTGAACTTTATCCATTTTTAAATAGAGATTTACTTATTAGTGGAATTCTAGTTCATGATTTAGGAAAAATTACTGAGTTGTCTGGAGCAGTTGCTACAGAATATACTCTGGAGGGGAAATTATTAGGTCATATTTCAATTATACATGCGAAAGTATTTGATTTAGCAAAAGAGCTTGAGTTAGAGCATAAAGAGGAAGTAACTTTATTAAGACATATGATTTTAGCTCATCATGGTAAATTAGAATATGGATCACCGGTTTTACCTCAAGTCATGGAAGCTGAAGTGCTTTATTTTATCGATAATTTAGATGCGAGATTAGATACATTAACGACAGCTTTGAATGCAACTGAGGAGGGACAGTTTACGTCTCGTTTATTTCCAATGGAAAATAGAGCATTTTATAAGCCAAAAAAGAATGATTGATTAAGTTAAATCATCTAGTTAAGAAAGCGATTATTTTTATCAAATTATGCAAAAATATTGTATGAGTTGTTAAGGAAAATGGCTTTTTATTTTGAGTGATATCACTCAAAATAAAAAAGCTATAGCATAATAAGAAATTAGAAAAATCTTAATTATGCTATAGCAACAATCCTTAAAAATTATCGTGTTATTGTTTCATATACTTCCATTAAATCAACCGGTTGGTTGTTATGGAATTTAATAGTGATTTCATCACTTGCATCGTATCGCGGTATGATATGCACATGCATGTGCTCAACCGTTTGTCCAGCAACTGCCTCGCAGTTCATCAATATATTGCAACCACTTGCATGACATTTTTTAATAATCAATTTAGCACAGTGATGTGCTGCTTTCATAACTTCTGAAACAATATCTTCATCTGCATCTAAAAAATGACGAACATGTTTTTTAGGTATAACTATGGAGTGTCCAAAAGTAACTTGAGACAAATCTAAAATAGCTACAACATTTTCATCTTCGTAAATTCTTTTTGCATTAATTTTTGAATCAATAATATCACAGAATACACATTCCATAAAAAATCTCCTTTTAAAATTATACTCTTTAATTATACATTAGTTTAAGTAAAAGAAACAAATAAATTATCAAGTTATAATGTGTCTTGATGTATAAAAAACCCTGAATAAATTCAGGGTAAATTTTATTGATTTAAGTAGCTTGAATAATTTGTTTCAATTTGGTTGAAAACGTCAATATCATAAACTGTGAATTGATATTCACCAAAATAATGAACTAAGGCTTCTTGAACTGTTGCTCCAGTATAATTAATTTCTTCAATTAATGCTTCTTTTAATACTGTAGGATCATTTTCAAGCAATTTTACAATATAAAACAATGTATTGTCTGTATTTGTGATTACACTGCTTGTGCTTCCTAATTCAAGTGATTCAAGTTCATATAAAACATTTGTATCAAGTTGACTTTGACTTGTAGCTAATTGAGGTGCTGAATTAACGGCAGAATTGTTTGAAGTAGCAACATCAGTGAAATCTTCACCATTGTTTACAGCAGTAAGTGCAACATCTGCGATTTCTACATTATCAAATTGCATGATTTGATATTGTTTTGGAGCAAAACGAGAAGCTATTGAATCATAGTTCTCTTCAACATATTTGCTGTTTAAAACAGTTGTTTGTTCATCAAGAATCAATTGTTCAGAAAATGCTTCAACACTTGGTATACCCATAGAAATTAAATATGATTCAAGTCCTTCTCCTAACATTTGTTGATAAGATTCAAGGTTGAGTTGAGCATTTGCTACCATCTCATCAGTAACAGGTGCTTCAGCTTGTAAAATAAGTTCTTGAGCATTTGTTATAGCAGCATATCCACCATTGTTAGAAACCATAAATTGATATACATCCTGGCGTGATAAAGTTTGATCACCCATTGTTACAACAGCCTCATCTTTATTTGTGATGCTTGCGGACGCATTTTCACATCCAGTTAAGAAAAGAAGTGATGCTAATAATAGTAATATTTTCTTCATTATTCTGCTCCTTGTTCTAACCCTAAATAAGTTAATACTGCACTTTCAACTTCAGGGTCAGTGAAAGTAATTCCTAATTCTTGTGCTTTATCCCATAGACCTTGAGCAATCATTTGAGGATTAGCAGTTGCAATTCCTTCATAGAATTCAGGGTAAGCTTGAAGTGCTTCTAAAGTACTTGCATGACATAATATTAAATGGTAACCGTAATCAGTTTGTACCCATTGTGTAACTTCACCATCACCTAATGCAAGTGATGCTTCTAAGAATTCAGGTACAAACGAAGTATTTACATCAGCATAACCTAAAAATCCACCTTGCTCTGCAGATCCATCTTCTGAATGTGCTATGGCAACATCTTGGAATGAAGATCCTGATTCAAGTGCTGCTTCAACAGCTTCAACTTTTGCAAGTTCTTCTTCTGTTGGATTTGAAGAATCATCCATCATAACTAAAATATGAGATAAAATGCGAGGTTTTAATGTATCACTATATGAATCAAAACCGTCATCAAATACACTTTGTGTGAACATTTCGTATTTTGCAACTTCTAAGAAATAATCATCTAAGTCAGCAACTTCATCATAACCAACTTGTTTAATTGCTTCTAATAGTGCTGATTCATACTCTGCTCCATAACTACTTTGAAACTGTGCAGTAATTGTATCTACATTTGTTTGTGCGGTTGCAATCATTTCATCAGTAGTTTCAAATGATTCTTCTAAAACAGTACGTTGTACAAATTGAAATACACTTGCAGGTCCAATTCCTTCAAATAATTGATCGTAAAATTCATCAGCGGTGACATTTGTGTCTTTAACTGAATAGACAACATCTTTGCCATCCATTTGTTTTCCAGGTAATATTCCTTGTGTTTGATCGTATGCAAAGTAGCAAATTCCAACTACCATAACAACTCCAGCCAAAATAATAAACCAGAACTTTTTAAACATTTCTTTCATGTTTGTCCTCCTAAATTTGATAAACCTTTTCTATTATATTGGATTTAACTTGAATTTTCAAACATTTCTACCTGAACTTTATGTGAAGATGTGTTTTAGTATGTTGTGATAAATGCATTTTAGCAAGCAATATGAAGGGATAATAATTCAACAATTTATGCTACTTTATGATATAATCGTACTGTTATATGGAATAATAAAATATAAGTTTGAAAGGATGATTGTTTTGAATCAATTAAATATAAATGATTTACATGTAGAAGTAGAAGGAAAAGAAATATTAAAAGGTGTGAGTTTAGTAATTGAAGATAATGAAATTCATGCGTTAATGGGACCTAATGGTAATGGTAAAAGCACGCTGTTAGCTGCAATTATGGGGCATCCAAAATATACTGTAACAAAAGGGACAATTACTTATAACAATGAAGATGTACTTAGCATGAGTGTTGATGAAAGAAGTAAAAAAGGACTGTTTTTGGCGATGCAGTATCCACAAGAAATTAGTGGCGTAACCAATTCTGATTTTTTGCGTGCTGCAGTAAATGCTCGCCTTGAAAAACCTGTTTCATTGTTTAAGTTTATAAAAGGTATGGAAAGTTCAATTCAAGAATTACAATTGAAACCTGATTTAGCTCATCGTTTTTTAAATGAGGGTTTTAGTGGTGGGGAAAAAAAGCGTAATGAAATTGTGCAGATGAATATGCTCAAGCCTTCTTTAGCGATGCTCGATGAAATTGATAGTGGTCTTGATGTAGATGCGCTTAAAATAGTTTCAAATGCAATATTAAAACTTCAAAAAGAAACTTCATTAGGGCTACTTGTGGTTAGTCACTATGAACGTTTTTTGCATATGATTAAACCTACACATGCTCATGTGTTAGTTGATGGAGTGTTGGTTGAAAGTGGAACGGTTGACTTAATTAACAAAATTGATCAAGAAGGTTATGATTGGATTTATCAAAAGCATAACATTAAAGCTGTTAAAGAAAAGAAAAAGGCAGTAGTTAGTTTAGGAACTTGTGCTGTAAGTAAAAAAGGTCAATAATATGGAAAAAATTGAATTTGCTAAAGATATTCAAATTAAAGAAAGTGGATCGTATCGAATAGATTTAAATACTGAAATTATTGATTTTACAATAACAGTTAATAAAAATGTTGTTTGTAGCTTATTCATTAATTATGACAATTGTAAAAAATCTACACTAAATCTCATTTGTGATGAGTATAGCCAAAGCAACATTGTTATATGGAATCATTGTGAAAATACTGTAAATCTAAGTGATACTATTAATATAGGTGAAGCGGCTATTTGTAATTTATCTTATGCAGAATGCACACTGCATGATGTTTTTAGAAATGTTGATGTACATCTTAATGGGGTGGGTGCAGCAACTAAATTACATACTGCAACATTATCAAAAGATGAGAAAATATTTGATGTGAGTGTTCATCATCATGCAAAACAAACACTTTCTAGCATGAAGAATTTTATTGTTTTACTTGAGAATGGAAGCTGTAGCATGGATGCTATAGGAGAAATTGATCAAGGTGCAAGTACATCAAAAAGTCATCAAATTTCTCGTTGTTTAACGTTCGATCAGCAACATAGAGCAAAAATCACACCACAATTGTTGATTGATGAAAATGATGTAGAAGCATCGCATGCGATGACTTTAGGGCAAATCGATGAAAACCAACTTTATTATTTACAAAGTCGCGGGTTAACAAAGAGTGAAGTAACTAGGCTTATTGCCTATGGATACTTACTTCCAATTGTTGAGGAAATAAACGATGAAAATTTAAAAAATTTGTGTAAAGAAGAAATACAGAAGAAGGTGAGTCAAATATGCTCGATATAAAAAAGATAAGAAATGATTTTCCGATGCTTAAAAATAATCCGGATTTACTTTTTCTTGATAACAGTGCAACTACATTAAAACCACAATGTGTTATTGATGCAGTGAATAGTTACTACATTAAAAATACAACAAATATTCATCGAGGTGACTATACTATATCTGTGAATGTATCTAATGAATATGAAAGTACACGTAAAAAAGTAGCTAAATTTATCAATGCACAAAGTGAGAATGAAATAGTATTCACATCTGGGGCGACGGCTTCACTTAACTTAATAGCACAAGCCTATGAAGAAAAAATTAACGAAGGCGATATTATTTTAACTACACTTGCTGAACATGCTTCAAGTGTTTTACCATGGTTTAAAGTCGCTGAAAGAAAGAATGCACAAATTGTCTATATACCATTAAACAATGATGGAAGATTAACAATCGATAACTTTAAAAAAGTATTAAATGATAAAGTGAAGGTGGTTGCATTAGCACATATCACAAATGTGCTTGGCTATGCAGTACCTATTGAAGAAATCTGTGAGCTAGCTCATGAAATTAATGCAATAGTTGTGTGTGATGGGGCACAAGCTGTCCCTCATTTAAAATGTGATGTAGTAAAATGGGGAGTAGATTTTTTGGCATTTAGTGCGCATAAATGTTGTGCTCCAACAGGAATTGGTGTTTTGTATGGTAAAAAAGAATTGCTTGAAATGATGACTCCTCAGATTTTAGGTGGAGGAAGTAATTCGCGCTTTGATAAAGAAGGAAACATTCTTTTAAAACAAGCACCATACAAGTTTGAAGCAGGGACTCCAGCCATAGAAGCAACACTAGGATTTGGTGCAGCGTTGGATTACTTATCAGAAATTGGTATGGAAAACATTGAAACGTATGAAAAAGAGCTAAAAACTTATTGTGTTGAACAACTGAAAAAACTCGAGCAAGTAATTTTGTATAATCCTGATGCTGATTCTGGAATTGTTGCATTTAATATCAAAGATGTGTTTGCACAGGATGCTGCATCGTATCTTAATTATAAAAATATTGCAGTACGTTCAGGAAATCATTGTGCAAAAATATTACCAGAAGTGGTGCACACAACACAAACAATTAGAGCGAGTTTTTATTTCTATAATACGTATGAGGATGTTGACCGTTTTGTAAAGGCTGTGAGTGAAATTAATTTGGAAAGTTGCATAAATATATATTTATAGGAGGTACTTATGAGTTTTACTAACGATTTAAATATTTTAAGACAAATCATTATGGATCATTACGAATATCCTCGCAATCGTATGTTAAAAGATGAAGATGGATATGAAAAAGTACATATGGCTTCTGAAAGCTGCGTTGATGATATAACAGTGCAAGTTAAAATTAAAGATAATCTTATAGAGGATGTTTGTTTTGATGGGACTGCATGCACAATTACTACTGCTTCAACATCAATAATGAGTGAACTTGTTAAGGGGAAAACAATTGAAGAAGCAAAAGAAATAATTGATAACTACATGGCAATGATAGAAGAAAAGTCATATGATGAAGAAATACTAGAAGAGGCAATTGCGTTTAAAAATGTTTCAAAACAAGCAAACCGAATTAAGTGTGCAACAATTGGTTGGAATGCGCTAGCGCAGTTAATTGATAAGGAGAAAACACATGAGCAATAAAAATGATGTGCTAAATTCTCAAGAAGAATATCAATATGGGTTCCATGATAAAGATATAAGTGTTTTTAATACAGGCAAAGGGCTTAATGAGGAAACAATTAGAACAATTTCAAAAATAAAGGATGAACCAAAAGAAATGTTGGATTTTAGACTTCAATCCTTAAAGCTTTTTAAAAAAATGGATATGCAGACTTGGGGACCTGATGTTTCAGATATTAATTTTGATGAGTATACTTATTACATTAAACCAAGTGATAAAAAGGGAAATGATTGGGAAGAAGTTCCTGAAACAATCAAAGATACTTTTGATCGTCTAGGTATTCCAGAGGCTGAACAAAAGTTTTTAGCTGGAGTTTCTACACAATACGAATCTGAAGTTGTATATCATAACATGCTTCAAGAAGTTGAAGAAAAGGGTGTGTTGTTTTATGATACAGATACTGCACTTAAAAAGTGCCCTGAATTATTTTTTAAATATTTTTCAAAGTTAGTTCCTGCAAGTGATAACAAGTTTGCGGCATTAAATAGTGCTGTGTGGTCAGGTGGATCTTTTATTTATGTTCCAAAAGGTGTGAAACTAGAAAAGCCACTTCAATCTTATTTTAGGATTAATTCAGAAAGAATGGGGCAATTTGAAAGAACATTGATTGTTGTTGATGAAGGGGCTGATTTGCATTATGTAGAAGGTTGTACAGCGCCAATTCATACCAACAATAGTTTGCATGCAGCAGTTGTAGAAATATTTGTAGAAGAGGGTGCAAAATGTCGTTATTCTACAGTGCAAAACTGGTCTAGTAATATTTTGAATTTAGTTACGAAGCGCGCAAAAGTCGCTAAAAATGGAGTTATGGAATGGATTGATGGAAACATCGGGTCAGGGATTACAATGAAATATCCTGCTTGTATTTTAGCTGGAGAATACGCTAAAGGGATGACTATTTCTATTGCAGTAGCAGGTAAAAATCAAGTTCAGGATGCAGGTGCAAAGATGATTCATTTAGCACCATATACGACAAGCAGTATTATTTCGAAATCGGTGTCTAAAAAAGGTGGTAAAGTGAATTATCGAGGAATTGTGCAGCATTCTAAAAAGGCAGAGTATGCGAAAAGCCATGTAGAATGTGATACTTTAATTTTAGATAATACTTCAACAAGTGATACAATTCCGGTCAATATTTCTGACAACAAACTAAGTACAATTGAACATGAGGCAACGGTATCTAAAATATCTGAAGAACAATTGTTTTATTTAATGTCGCGTGGTTTAACAAGTGCACAAGCAACTGATATGATTGTAATG
>CAYJAJ010000003.1:75899-109620 GCA_964368495.1 uncultured Holdemania sp.
TAATGGGATTTTTAGAGCCATTTACTAGTGAGCTTCCAATGGAGTATGCAGTAGAGTTAAATCAACTATTAAAGCTTGATATGGAAGGTTCAGTTGGATAAGAATTCTCAAAGAATAAACTGTCTTGAAAAAAGAAAATCAATCAGTTCATTAGATAAAGCTTTAAAAGATATTTCAATTGGTAATCAAGTGATGAAGCTATGTGAAAACTATAAAAATGTAGGTATTTATATAAGCATTAATGATGAAGTGGATACAAGAAAAATTATACAGGATTTACTTTTGAAAAATGTGAATGTATATGTACCTAAATGCGTTGGAAACACACTTACATTTCATCGAATAAATGGATTTGAAGAATGTGCAATTGGAAAGTTTGGATTGCTTGAACCACTTACTAGACAAGTTGATTTAAGTCTAATTGAATTACTTATTGTACCTATGGTAGGCTTTGATGACTTTAATAACCGATTGGGTTATGGAAAAGGTTATTATGATTCAGTACTTAAACACTTCGAGTGTTTGAAAGTGGGATTAGCTTACAAGTGCACAAAAGTAAAGCGAATATTAATTATGGAACATGATATCCCATGTGATTTTGTGATTACGGAACAAGCATAATGCTTGTTTTTTATTTTGTAAAACCACAGATACCAATATACGAATGTGATTTGAAAGATAAAATTACATAATCATTTTTTAAAAAAATGCATTATTTTTCGCATAAGTCCTTATTCGTGATAGAATGGTAGTTGAATTGAGGTGGAAATAGATGCCAGCTGGTTATACACATTATGTTTATGGAGATTTAGTTTTTAATGCATTGGATCAAAGCATTCAAGATAAAATACGCCCTTATCGTGCTTATTATGATATCGGTATTCATGGGCCAGATATATTATTTTTTCATAAAGTATATTTAATAAACAACAAGGTACTTAAAAAAGGATATGCAATGCACTACGAATTAGCTAGAGATTTTTTTGAAAATACAAGAGAAAAGATTAGAAATAGTAGCAATCCAGATGCTGCATTAGCTTATGTGCTTGGATTTATTAATCATTTTGTCTTAGATAGTGAATGTCATGGCTTAATTAATCAAAAAGTTCGAGATTTACCTATTAGTCATAGTGAACTGGAATCAGAATTTGATGCACGCATTATGCGAGAACAAGGCCTTAATCATGTGACAACTAAAACGATGGAGCATATACATATTGACGAAATTGATCCACAAATTCTTGCTGAAATATTTGAAGTTTCAAAAAAAGAAATTGAAATATCGATTAATTCAATGGTATTTTTACTTAATGTTTTTGTAGCACCTAGCAAATTAAAAAGAAGTGCTTTATATGCTGGGATGAAATGTGTCGGGGTTTATAAGAAGTATCATGGTTTAATATTTAATTATGAAGAAAACAAAAGTTGTGTAGATATTATTTCAACATTGCAAGATAAAATGATGTTTGCGGTGAATGATTCAATTGAATTAATTCATGAATATATTGAATTGTGTTACAGCGCTCAACCATTATCAAAGCGCTATGATCATGATTATGAGGGGAGCTAATTATGAAAGACAAGTTAACGAAATTAGAGAAATCATGGATATTGTATGATGTTGGAAATTCAGCATTTACACTACTGTTGGCGACAATTATGCCAATTTACTTTAATTCACTTACAACAAATGCCGGATTATCAGAGGTAGATTATTTAGCATATTGGGGCTATTCTGCTTCTTTTGCAACACTTATAGTTGCACTAATTGGACCGGTTATTGGTACAATTGCTGATAACAAAGGGTATAAGAAAAAGATGTTTATGACTGCATTAATGATCGGTGTAGTAGGATTATCAGTTTTATGGATACCATCGGATTGGAGAATATTTTTAGCAATATTTATTGTTGCTAGAGTTGGCTATTCTGCAAGTTTGATATTCAATGATTCGATGCTTACAGATATCACTACGCCAGAGCGAATGGATAAGGTTTCATCAAATGGTTATGCGTGGGGATATGTTGGAAGTTGCATTCCATTTATTTTGAGTATGGTTTTTGTATTAATGTACGAAAGTATCGGTATCTCAATACAAGTTGCAATGGCTATCGCATTCATAATTAATGCTGTATGGTGGCTGCTATGTTCAATACCGATAATTAAAAATTATAAACAAGTTCATTATACTACTGAAAGACAGGAAAATATTGTTTCAAATAGCTTTAAACGTTTGAAGAAAACATTGATGTCAGTAAGAAATAATAAGAAAATCATGTATTTTTTAATCGCCTTCTTCTTTTATATCGATGGTGTTTATACAGTAATTGATATGGCTACTGCATTTGGTAGCTCTTTAGGGTTAGATTCAACAGGTTTATTGCTTGCATTACTAGTAACACAACTAGTTGCGTTTCCAAGTGCCCTATTTATGGTTAATTTATCTAAAAAAGTTAAATCAACTGATTTAATTAAAGTCTGTATTATAGCGTATACTTGTATTGCATTGTTTGCAATACAACTTGATCAACAATGGGAATTTTGGTTACTTGCTGTAGGTGTTGGTTTGTTTCAAGGAGGAGTTCAAGCTTTATCGCGTTCTTATTTTGCACAAATTATTCCGCCTGAAAATTCAGGTGAATATTTTGGGTTATACGATATATTTGGTAAAGGGGCTGCCTTTATGGGGACAACACTAGTAAGTTTCGGAGCACAAATTACTGGTAACCAAAATGCAGGTATTTCAATTTTAGCGGTTTTATTTGTTATTGGATTTATTTTCTTTGGAAAATCTGTGAAAGAAACACAAAACGCCTAATACCGGGAAATAAAAAACAGCAAATAAATATATTGAGATATAAAAAACATAGTTTGAAGATAAACTACAACCTATGTTTTTTTTTGATTTTTTAAAACGCTAATAGTGATAAAAGTCATGATAAAGCACATCATTTTTTAATTAACAACTTTATCAGAACTTCTTACTTTGTAGCTAGCTTAAAAGCTTTATAAAGGTAATTTAAGAATGTTATTTGATTGTTTTTAAAAACAACTCGTGAAAATATGGTAAAATAATAAGAAGGTGGTGGAAGAATGTTTCTTGTCAAAGTATGGATAGAATATGCAACTTTGTCGTTAGATCGTCCTTTTAGTTATCTATGTTACGATGATAAAATAAAACGTGGCAAGAGAGTTGTTGTACGATTTAATCATCGTGATGTTATAGGGTTTGTTGAAAGCGTTGAAAGATGTGATGAAACGCCAGAGGAAATCACTTTAAAATTAGGATACAAACTATCTTTTGTTTTACAAATCATCGATGAAGAAAGTTTAATTGATGAGGAACTATTTGCTTTGTCTGACTATATGTCTAAAAGAACAATCTCTTCAAGGATGAGTTGCTTTCAAGCAATGCTTCCAGCAAAATTAAAACCTCAAACAAACAATCAGCGAATTAAGACAGAAGTATGGGTGAAGAAAGCTGATGTAAAAGATCTTAATTTAACTTGTAAACAGAGACAGTGTTTAGCTCTTTTAAACGAAAAAGACTATAAATTATCACTATGGCGAAGCAGTACTAAAACAGTAGGGAAAACTTTAGAAACACTAGGGTATGTGATAAAGTACACCAAAGAAGTTGAGTATGTAGAAAATGAAGACTACCTATTAACTGAAAATTTACCTTTAACACCTCTTCAAGAAAAAGCGAAATTAGAGATAGTCAGTGCTAAGCAAACTGCAGTGCTTTTGCATGGTGTTACTGGTAGTGGGAAGACTGAAGTTTATTTACAACTTGCACAAGATGTTGTAGCATCAAAAAAACAAGTTCTTATTTTGGTGCCTGAAATTTCTCTTACACCTCAAATGGTTAAGCGGGTTAGATCACGCTTTGGTAGTCGTGTAGCAATATACCATTCTGCATTAAATAATCAAGAAAAATACGAACAGTTTAAACGAGTTAAGAAGTGTGAAGTGGATGTTGTTGTAGGGACACGTAGTGCAGTATTTATGCCTTTTCATGCTTTAGGTTTAATTATATGTGATGAAGAACATGATAGTAGTTATAAACAAGATTCAACACCACTTTATCATTGCAAAGATATTGCGCTTTGGAGAGCGAATTATCATGATTGTAAGCTCATTTTAGGCTCTGCAACACCGAGTTTAGATAGTTATGCTCGAGCACTTAAGGGAGTTTATCAATTGGTTGAAATGCCGATAAGGATTAATAAACAAATGCCTGATGTAATTCTTGTTGATGTATTAAAAGAAATAAAAAGTGGTGGAAATTATATTTTATCTCGTATTTTAGTGGATAAGATTCAAGATCGTTTAAATAAGAATGAACAAGTATTACTTTTATTAAACCGACGTGGCTATAGTCCAACTGTACGCTGTAAACAGTGTCATGAATCATTGCAGTGTCCACACTGTGATGTTGCGCTATCTTATCATAGACAAGATAACACGTTGAAGTGTCACATTTGTAATTATACAACTCATCTTACTAAAGAGTGTCCGGTATGTTTTAATGATACCTTCCAATTTATTGGTGTTGGAACACAAAGGTTATGCGAGGAGCTTCAAAATATTTTTGTGGATGCTAAAATTGAAAGAATGGATGCAGATACAACTGCAAGAAAAAATTCTCATCAAAAGATATTTGAGAGTATTGAAAATCACGAGATTGATATTTTAGTAGGAACTCAAATTATTTCCAAGGGAATGGATTATCCGGATGTTACACTTGTGGGGATTATTAATGGTGATGCTGGGTTAAATCGTCCAGATTTTTACAGCGTAGAGAATACTTTTCAGTTAATTGTGCAGGCTTCTGGAAGAAGTGGTCGTTCAAAAAAGACTGGAGAAGTGATAATTCAAGCATTTGAGCCAAATCATTATGCGATAGCTTTAGGCGCTAAACAGGATTATAAAGCTTTCTTTTATAAAGAAATGAATTATCGTCATTTGACTAATAATCCACCATATTCATATTTGATTTGTTTGCAATTATCAAATGTTGATCAAAAATTAGCACTTAAAGAAATCAGTCATATTAAAGCTTGGCTTGATAGGGTTAAAGAAGGAAAATTATTAGGACCATCATCATTAGTTAAATTACAGGATTCATATCGATATCGTTTGGTGCTAAAAGGAAAGAATTTAGATAAGATGATTGAAAATATCCATCAAGTTATGAATTTGATAAAAGAAAACAAGTTTAAGAGTAAAATTAAAGTGGATACAACTCCAACAATGTTAGAATAGGGTGTGACTTATGAGTAGAAAACTTGCATATGAATGTTTAAAAAGAATTATTTTAGAAAATGGATATAGTAATTTAGTTCTCAAAGATTTACCAAATAATTTAAATCAAAAAGATGTGTCTTTAATAACTCAAATGGTTTATGGTACTTTACAAAACTATGAATTATTATCTTATCAATGGAAAAATAAAGTCGATAAAAAAGTAAAAAAAGATATTGAAATATTACTTAATATGAGCTGTTTTCAATTGTTTTTTTTAGATCGTGTTCCTCACTATGCAGTGGTTGATGAAGCAAGTAAATTAGTGAAACCACAACTTCAAAAATTTATCCAAGCGATCTTACTTCAATGTATTGAAGAAGGATTGAAAGAAGTTAAATGTGAAGATGAAACTATGAAAGCACATATTGAAACTTCCATTCCGATATGGGTTTTAAACATGTGGAAAGCTCATTATGGTGTAGATGAATCAATTAAGATTGCAAAAGCGCTTTGTAGTGGTCAACATCAAGTTATTGGAAGAATCAACACATTAATGACATCAAAAGAAGAATGTATAAAAGATGAAAAAATATCATTTATTGATGATTGGGCATTAATTTATGATGGAAATATACTAGAAAGTGCATTTTTTAAAGAAGGAAAAATTATTGTTCAAGATTATTCTTCGCAACAAGTTGCGAAAGTACTACATCCCCAATTAAATGAGCGAGTTTTGGATGCCTGTAGTGCGCCAGGAAGTAAAACCGCAATGATAGCAGCGATGATGAAAAACACTGGTGAAATCGTAGCTTGTGATTTACATGAACATCGCTTACAATTGATGAATAAGGGCTTAAATTTATGGGGCGTAAATAATGTTACATTAAAAAAACAGGATATGTGTTTTGCGCATGAAGTTTTTAAAGAAGAGAGTTTTGATAAAATATTATTGGACGTACCATGTAGTGGATTAGGTGTAATTAGAAGAAAACCTGATTTAAAATTCAGGATACAACCTGAAGATATTGATTCACTGGTTTTAGTTCAAAAGAAAATATTGAACTCTTGTGCAGGATTGCTTAAAAAAGGTGGAATACTTGTGTATAGCACTTGTACATTAAATCGTAAAGAAAACGAAAAACAAGTAGAAAATTTCATTAAAGAAAACAGTGAATATGAACTATGTGAAGAAAAAAGCTATTTTCCATTTGATAGACAACAAGATGGATTTTATATTGCAAAACTAATTAAGAAATAAGGAGTAAGTATGAAGACGATTTATGATTTTGATTATAACGGATTAGAAGAAATGTTTCTTTCGTTGGGGATGAAAAAATTTAGGGCATCCCAAGTTTTCTCGTGGCTGTATAGAAAAAGAGTAAATGAATTTGATGAAATGAGTGATATTTCAAAAGAGACAATTGCGATGCTTAAAGAAAGTTATTGTATTAATCCAATACGATTAGTGACAAAACAAGTAAGTGTAGATAAAACTACCAAATTTTTATTTGAGTTGCATGACAAAACACTTGTTGAAGCGGTGTTGATGTATTTTGATTATGGAAATAGTCTTTGTGTTAGTAGTCAAATTGGATGTAATATGGGCTGTAAGTTTTGTGCGTCTGGTTTACTAAAAAAACAAAGAGACTGTACAAGTGGAGAAATGGTCGCTCAAATTATGGCGGTTCAACAAATGTTAGATGAAACTGAAGAAAGGTTAAGTCACGTTGTTATAATGGGCACAGGTGAACCTTTTGATAATTATGATGAAGTCATGCGTTTTTGTAGAACAATCAATCATGATAAAGGACTTGCTATTGGTGCAAGACATATCACGATTAGTACTTGTGGAATAGTTCCTAAAATTCGTCAGTTTGCAGATGAAAAAGTACAATACAATCTTGCTGTATCACTTCATGCACCTAATGATTCACTAAGAAATGAGTTAATGCCAGTGAATCAAGCATACCCAATTAAAGAGCTTTTAAGTGCATTACGCTATTATACAATTAAAAATAATCGTCGGTTAACATTTGAATATATATTATTGAAAGGGGTTAATGATAGCGAAATGCATGCCAAAGAATTGGCGAATTTATTAAGAGGGTACAACGCTTATGTTAATTTAATTCCATATAACCCAGTTGATGAACATGGATATCAAACATCAGAAGATTTCATTACACTTCGCTTTTATGATACATTAATGAAGAACAAAATTAAGTGCACGTTAAGAACAAAACATGGAGATGATATTGATGCAGCGTGTGGCCAATTGCGAGCTAAAAATGAAAGAGGAACATCATGAGAACTTATGCAAACACAAACATCGGATTAACAAGGCTATCCAACCAAGATAGTTATAGTGTAATATTCAATGATGAAAATGAACTTTTAGCAATGGTTTGTGATGGAATTGGTGGTGCAATGTCTGGTGATGTTGCCTCAAAGATGTGTGTTGATACTTTATCATCAATGTTTAAAACAAAAGGGTCATTTAAAAATGAAGAAGAGCTTTTTAAGTGGCTAGTTGACTCAATCAACATAGTAAATAAACAAATCTACATTCGTTCAAAAATAGATTCAAACTGTCAAGGAATGGGGACAACATTAGTTGCCTTAATTATTTGCAAGTTTGGACAATATGTAGTCAATATTGGAGATAGCCGTTGTTATATCCATGATGAAAAAGATCATTTTAAATGCATTACAACTGATCATAACGTATACAATGATTTAATACGTTTTAATCATGTTGATGAAAAAGAAGCAGCATCGAATACACAAAGAAATTATTTAACACGAGCAGTAGGAATTATAGAGACTGTTGAGGTGGAAATATTTAAAGTATCAGAGAATGTGAAAACTTATTTGTTGTGCTCTGATGGGTTGCATGGTTACATTGATGAAGCAATTTTTTCGATGATTATCAAAGAAAAAAATAGTTCATTAAAAGAAAAAAATGATACATTGATTGATTTATCACTTAAAGTGGGCGGTTATGATAATGTAACTGTCGTATTAGTAGAACTTGGTGGTGAGACTTGTGAGTAAGGTATTGGCGAAACGTTATATGATTTTAAAAGACATTGGGCATGGTGGGATGGCGGATGTCTATTTGGCGTTAGATACTTTGTTGAACCGCGAAGTTGCAATAAAAATATTAAGAGGAGAACTTTGTAGTGATCCAATTTCATTGTTGCGTTTTAAACGAGAGGCTCAAGCATCTTGTGCACTAATACATCCTAACATTGTTGAAATATATGATGTTGGAGAGGATGAAGGGCAACACTTTATCGTGATGGAACATGTCAAAGGGCAAACATTAAAAGAGCTTATTATAAAACGTGGAGCTTTGCTTAAAGAAGAAGCAGTTGATGTAATGAAACAGCTAGTTAGTGCTACATGTGAAGCTCATAAAAAAGGCATCATCCATCGTGATATTAAGCCGCAAAATGTCATAGTGAAAACAGATGGTACAATTAAAATGCTTGATTTCGGAATTGCACTTGCTCATGATGCACTTCAACTAACACAAACTGATTCAGTGCTAGGTTCTGTGCATTATTTAGCTCCTGAACTTGCACGTGGAGAAAATGCGTCGTTTCAAAGTGATATTTATTCGCTTGGACTTGTATTTTATGAATTGCTGAGTGGGGAAGTTCCGTTTAAAGGAGAAACTCCGGTGCAAATTGCGCTAAAACATATGCGAGATGAAATTCCATCAATAAAAACATACTTACCAAATTTGCCTCAATCCTTAGAGAATATTATATTGAAGGCGACAGTTAAAAGAAAAGATTTTAGGTATACAAGTGCGGCACAAATGTTAAAAGATTTTACAACTGCATTAACTATAGAACGAATAAATGAAAAGAAAATTACATTTGATTATGTTCAAACGGATGATGATAAGACTAAACAAGTTGTGCCTGTTAAAAAATCAAATAAATCACCTATAAAAATTGAGCAATCTAAAAAGCCGAAAAAAAGAAATGAGAAAAACAGTGTATTTGTTTATTCTTTGTGGGCGATATTATGTACATTAGGTATTTTTGGGGTTGCGCTGGTTTTATTTTTTGTAAGTCCATTTAAAGGCAATGATACAGTAATTGTCCCAAATTGCAGTGGAAAAACAATTGAACAATGTGAAAATCTTTTGTTAGATAGTACAATAATTTTAGATACATCAGCTACTCAATTTGAAATAACTGACGATATTGCAGAAGGGATTATTATTTCTACAATTCCAGCAGCAGATGGTGAAGTACAGATTGGAACATCCATGCGTTTAGTTATCAGCAGTGGACAGTGGCAAGTAATGAAGAACTATGTTGGTCAAAATGGCAAAGAAGCAGAAAATGATATTAAAAATGAATACAGTAATGTAAGAGTGCGTTTAATTGAAGAAGAGAGTCTTGGATCTACACCTGGAATTGTGCTAAGACAAGAGTTGATAGCACCCGATGAAAAATTTTCACCAAAATCACAAGTTGATTTAAACTTAATTATTGCAGCATATCCTAATTTTTTGATTCCAAATAACATTTCAAAAATGGATATCAATGATGCGAAGGAGAACTTAGAATCAATGGGGGCAAAAGTTATGTTTGAAAATCTTGAAATACCCACTGATGAAGATGTTGAAGAAGGTGTTGTAGTTAAAACGAGCCCTTCAATTGGGACATGGTACACACAAGAGGAAAGTAATTATATTACAATTTACTATTATTAAGGAGAAATCATGCGAGGAAGAATAATTAAGATTGTTTCAAATCAATATACAGTTTTACAAGAAGATAAAAAGCTTAGTGAATGTGTAGCGATGGGTAAAGTACGCCTGCAAACACAACCAGTGGTTGGCGATTTTGTAGAAATTGAATATTTAGAAGGAAAAATAGGTATTCAAAAAGTGTATCCACGAAACAATGAATTAATTCGACCTGCCATTGCTAATGTAGACCAAGTTTTTATCGTTATGTCTGCAAAGGAACCTGATTTTTCAACGCAACTTGTCGATCGCTTGTTGTTTTTAGTGCAACATGCTAAAATTACACCGGTGTTAGTTGTTACAAAGATTGATTTAATTGATGAAAATTCAAAAGTATGGGATGAAATTGAAGATTATAAAAAGAGTGGATATGAAGTTATTTGTGTCGATAACATCAGTGCAAATAATCAAATAGGTGAGTATTTGTCTGATAAAATAACGGTTTTAACAGGACAAAGTGGTGTTGGGAAGTCGACATTATTAAATAAATTAAATCCTGAATTTAAAATACAAACACAAGCAATTTCTAAGGCATTAGGTAGAGGGAAACATACGACAAGACATACACAACTCCATCCTGTGTTAACAGGGTGGGTTGCTGATACACCGGGTTTTTCATCGCTTGATTTCACACATATGAATATAAAAGAACTAAGAGACAGTGTAAAAGAGTTTCAAGACATGAATGAGGAATGTCGATTTCGGGATTGTATGCATATTAATGAGCCACATTGTGCAGTAAAAAAAGCAGTTGAAAATGGCATGCTTTCAAAAGTCCGTTATCAACATTATTTAGAAATTATACAAGTAATTAAAAACAAAAAGGAGAGATACCTATGACAATCATTGCCCCTTCAATATTATCGATGGATTTTACGGATACGAAATCGCAAATTAACGAATTAAAAAAATCGAAAGCGACATGGTTGCATTTTGATGTAATGGATGGTCATTTTGTACCCAATTTAACTTTTGGTGTTGATATTTTAAAAGCCATGAAAAAAAGTTGTGATTTATTAATGGATGTTCATGTCATGATAAAAGAACCAGAAAAATACATGGATACATTTGTGGATAATGGTGCACAAGTGTATACTTTTCATTATGAAGTCATGAAAGATGAAGAATCCATTATTGAACTTGCAAAAAAAATCCAAGCAAAAGGATGTAAAGCAGGGATATCGATTAAACCTAACACAGATATTTCTGTGTTAACTAGTTTAATTCAATATTTTGATGTAATATTAATTATGGCAGTTGAACCTGGTTTTGGTGGGCAAAGTTTTGATTGGCGTGCAGTTGAAAAAATAAAAAGTTTACGTAAAATCATTGATGACAACAACTTTGAATGCTTAGTTGAGGTTGACGGTGGAATCAATCTTGAAACATCAAAAATTTGTAAAGATGCAGGTGTTGATGTTTTGGTTGCAGGAAGTTACGTATTTAAAAATGATATTGTCGAGGCTGTTGATTCACTATGCTAAAAAAAGCAAATCTCGTATTAAAAAATGCAGAAATTGATGAGTGCTTAGAAGGTGATTTTTTTGGAGCAGATCAAGGTGCATTGCAAATTATTAAAAGTAATCATGTTTTAACAGGTGCTATTGGTGATTTTGATTCAGTTAGTGAAACAGAAAAAGAGTTAATAAAAGAAAACTGTACTCATTATATTGAACTTAATGCTATGAAAGATAAAAGTGATACTCAAGAAGCCATTGATTTTCTTTATAAAATGGGATATACGGATATCACTGTAGTTGGTGGATTGTCAAAGAGATTTGATCACACATGGGCTAATGTGCAGTTATTGAGAAAATACTCAAATCTTACTTGGATTGATGAATGTAATTGTTTGTCTATTTTACCAATAGGAAAAACAAATATAAAAAAAGATAAATACAAATATGTATCATTTTTCTCACTTGCTAAAGGAAAAATAAGCCTTAGAAATTTTAAATATGAAATTGATAATTATGAATTAGATGAACTTGATTCACTTTGTTTAAGCAATGAGATACTTGATGAATATGCTGAAGTTGAAAATACAATGCCTGTGCTTTGTATAAAGTCGCATGATTAAAATTGGAGGAATAAGATGGAAAAGGCTAAACACACTTTAAATGAATTGCTGGTAGAATTATTTAATACTATTCTGTATATTGAAGAACGTAATTTAAAAAATAATGGAGTTACTTTAGGTATGAGTGAAATTCATTTGTTGGAGGCAATTAATAAAGTTTCAGATAATTCGATGACTTATATTGCTAATCGCATCCGAATTACACAAGGAACACTGACTTCTAATGCAAAACGATTAATTAATAAAGGTTATGTTGAAAGATACAAAGATTTAAAAGATAAAAGGGTAGTAAGGTTAAGGCTTACTGAAAAAGCTTATCCAGTGCTAGCGATTCATGATGATTTTCATGAAAAAATGATTGATAAAACAATTCAAGATTTGCATATCAACGATAATGTTGTTTTAATTGATTCATTGGATAGAATAATGAAGTATTTTAACGAGGAATATCAAGTTTATTCAGAAAAAAATGAAGGTAATGAGGATAATTCATAAACTATTTGCATTTTGATAAAGAAAAAAACCTTTTGTTAGGTTTCTTTTTTATTAAATCAGTTTCTTAAATTTTAAACTAAATCTTTTAGTTCGATAAAATCTTGATACGTTGGTAATGTAGTATTTAGCATATAAATGCTTTTGCTATCCCTTATTAAAAACTTAAAATCAATTAAACTTCTTCTTAATAAACAATGATCTTCAAATGTATGATGTTTTTTGATGATATCATTTACTTCAATTTCAGTGTATTCTTTGTTGTGCTCAAATTTTTCAATTAAATAAAATAAACATAAGATCATGTTTTTTCTTTTTGAGGGATAAATTTTGATTTTTCCTTCCTTGTCAAGGAAGTTTTTTATTAATGTTTGATGTTCCATATTTCTCCTTTTTAACAAAAAAAGAACTTACGTTCTTTAGTTTGCTTGTTGAGCTTTTTTTAATGTCTTTAAAGCACGGGCAGACATACGGACACTTTGTGGTTTTCCGTCGATAACAACTTTAACTTTTTGTAGGTTAACATTCCACTTACGACGAGTTGCGTGTAATGAGTGAGAACGTCTATTTCCTGATAATGGACCTTTACCGGTAACGGCACAAACTTTTGACATACCGTAAACCCCCCTTTCATAATTGCTTTAAAATAATAACATGGTTATATTTAAAAAGCAAGAATAAAATTACCAAAATTTATCGAAATATCATAAACATTTGTGAAAAAAATCAACAATTCGTTGAAAATAAACTATTATATTGACTTTCTATATGATATTATAGATGTATGATTAAAGGAGGTCTAGCATAGTTATGGAAAAACAGATTTATGCTGCTCTTGAAATTGCTGACCATGAAGTCAGATTAATTTTGGGAGAGTTCTTTAACACTAGATTTAATGTATTAAAAACTGAACGTGCTGAATGTGAGTGTTTTGAAAAAAAAGCTAATTCTAATGGCTTGATAATCAAGATTAAAGATAAAAAAGAAGTTACAAAAACAATAAAAAAGGTCATTGAAAATGCCTCGAATAATTTGGGTTCACAAATTGAAAATGTATTACTATGTATACCTAGTTTTGACATAAAACGAGAACCACTTAGTTTAACTGAAGAAAATCAAAATTATGATAAACTTATTACTCATTATGAAATAGGAAGAACACTGAAAAAGGCAATGCAGTCAAGAAACGACGATAATTATGCATTTACAAATGCTGTTTGCTCAAAATTTACTGATAACAAAACGACTTCAAGAAGAGTGCCGTTTAATAAGAAATGTGATGAATATTCTGTGTTGATTGACCTGTATATGGCGAATCGCAAATTAACATATGACTTGGTTTCATGTGTTGAGGATGCTGAATGCAAGGTTCTAGATATATCATTGGATGTGTATGCGATTGCAAAAGAGTTGAGTTTATTTGAACAAAACATGGAGCAAAATGTAGTTGTTGTAAAACTTGAACAGGAAACAACAACTATTGCCTATTTTAGTGATAATCGTTTGATTTCAAGTAAAATTATAGACAATGGATTCTTAAAATGGGGATTGGAGTTTTCAATAAAGCAACACATTCCTAAAAATGTAGTGGCTTCAATTATTTTGAATAATGCAAATTTTGAAAATAACTGCATTTCAGAAAATATTGTCTACTTGTGGTCAGAAAACAATGTCAAGCATGCATTGTCAGAAAAACAGCTTTCTGAATTGTTGAATGATGGTTTTAATGAATGGTGTGAAATGATTGCAGATGTTTGTATGCAGTCAAAAGATAGTAAAAATAAAGTGATTTTAACAGGTGAAGGGGCTTCAATTGACGGGATTGATTCAGTATTGCAAAACAAATTTGATTTGGATATTAAAAAATACATTCCAGATACACTGGGGGCTAGAACACCAGCTTTGATTAGCTGTTTAGGTATGTTTTATGCATATAGTGATCAAGAAAAGTATTTTGCAAGAAATGAAAATTCGATTAACATGGCTCAATTTAAAAAATCAATTGGAATTATACCTGAAGAAGAAAATCAAAATCAAGAAACAGAGGGAACATCTACTGGTCTAACTGGAAAAATTAAAAATATCTGGTTTGACTTTACTGCTAAGAAAGGAAAGGAAGATTAATATGAATCATATTGAATACGATCAAATAGCGAATATTAAAGTGTTTGGTATTGGTGGGGGAGGCAACAATGCAGTTAACCACATGCATGAAGAAAATCTGCAAGGAGTTGAGCTTTTTGTAGCGAATACAGATTTACAAGATTTAAATGCATCACCAGTAACAAATAAAATTAGATTAGGAAATTTAGGTGCAGGTTCTGATCCTGCGATTGGCAGAAATTCTGCATTAGAGCATGAGTCTGAAATCAGAGCTGCAATGGAAGGCGCTGATATGGTTTATATTACTGCTGGTTTAGGTGGTGGTACTGGTACAGGAGCGGCTCCAGTTTTTGCGAAAATTGCAAAAGATTTAGGAGCGTTAACTGTAGGGATAGTTACAACTCCTTTTAAACTAGAAGGTCGTCGTCGTGAAAGACAGGCTGCTGAAGGACTTGCTGAGCTTTCAAAAGTAGTAGATTCATTAATTATTGTTTCAAATAATCGATTAATGGAAATGACGGGAGATATTGATTTAGTTGATTCTTTTAAAGAAGCAGATTTAGTTTTAACTCAAGGTGTACGTATCGTTACTGACTTAATTGCAGTACCTTCGCTTATCAACTTAGACTTCGCGGATGTCAAAAATGTTATGGAGAATAAAGGGAAAGCTTTAATTGGTATTGGAGAAGGAACTGGTGAAAATGCAGCAATTGATGCTGCAAAACAAGCAGTTGAATCGCCATTGTTAGAGACACAATTAATTGGTGCTCAAAAAGCGATTGTAAATGTAACAGGTGGTCGTGATTTAACTTTGACAGATGCACAAAATGCAATTTCATACATACAAGAGTATTCAGGTGATGAGCTTGATGTAATTTTAGGGGTTATGATTAATGAGAATTTATCAAATACAATAATTATTACAATTATAGCTACTGGATTTGAAGAAGAAGAGGTAGTTGTGCCTCAAAATTCAGTTATTCGTAAAAAGAAAGAAGAAACTGTAACTGAAGTTTTCGAAGATGAAGATGTATTTGTTCCAGATTTTTTTAAAAATCGTAATTAAAGGTGGAAAAATTTCCACCTTCTATTTTTTTGTAATTTAGAAACAAGGAGCTAAAAATGAAAATAATAAATGATAAAAAATGTCTTAAATGCAATAATGCTCGGTGTACAAGCGCATGTCCAATTAGTACTCCGATTGCTGAAATAATGAAACTTGTAGAAAGTAATGAAATAGAAAAAGCGCAAAAAATACTGTTTGAAAATAATCCATTTTCAGCAGTTTGTGCATATATTTGTAATCATCAAGTACAATGTTATGGAAATTGTATACTGAATTTCAAAAATGAACCATTTCCTTTTTATGAAGTTGAAAAAGAATTATCAACTCAATATCTTAAAAAAGTAAAACTTGATCTTCTTCCTAATAACAATAAAAAGGTCGCAGTTATTGGGGGTGGTCCTGCAGGAATAACTGTTGCTCTGTTGTTAAGGCAAAAAGGATGCTCGGTAACTATCTTTGATGGTCATGAAAGAATATGTGGTGTTCTACGTTATGGGATACCTGAGGTAAGATTACCACGTTCATTACTTGATCAAATGGAAAAAATATGCGTCGAATCAGGAATACATATACGCCCAAATATCTTGATTGGACCAGTTATTACATTAGATAATTTGCTTGAAGATGGATATGATGCAATATTTATTGGAACTGGTGTTTGGAATCCTCGTAAACTTAATATTAAAGGAGAAACGATGGGGCATGTGCATTATGCGATTGATTATTTGAAGAGCCCTAATTCATTTTTTCTAAAGGAAAAAGTAATTGTCATTGGTGCAGGAAATGTGGCAATGGATGCGGCAAGAACTGCGAAGAGTTATGGTAAAGATGTAACGATATATTATCGTAAAGGGTTTGATGATATGAGTGCATCATTACAAGAGATAGAAGATGTTAAAAATGACAATGTGCAATTTGAATTGTTTCAAACTCCTATAGAAATTCGAAGTGATGGTGTTGTTTTTGTGAATTGTGAGAATACTGTTGATGAAAATCAAAAAGTCATTACAAAAGAAATACCAGGGAGTGAACATTTTGTTGCATGTGACAATGTCATAATTGCTGTAAGCCAAGCACCTAGACGAAATTTGGTATCTACTGCTGATGATTTAAAGTTAAATAAAATGGGATTACTTAAAACATACGATGATGGTAGCACAACAAAAGATAAGGTGTTTGGAGCTGGCGATGTAGCAAGTGGTAGTAAAACAGTTGTTCATGCAATTAGCGAAGCGAAAAATGTTGTGAAAGCAATATGTAATATCTTACAAATTGAAGATAACGGATTTAAAGTGAAATAGTGGAGGACCATATGAAAAACTTACTTGATTTACATACACACACATTAAGTAGCGGACATGCATACAGCACACTTCGTGAAAATATCGCAGAAGCTAAAAATAAGCAATTGAAATATTATGGAGTTAGTGATCATGGACCAAAAATGCCTGATGGTGCTTACGATTATTACTTCAGTAATTTGTGGATTATTCCAGAAGTTATTGATGGTGTTAGGATACTAAGAGGTGCAGAGATTAACATTATGGATAAGAATGGGAACATTGATTTAATTGAACGGGACTTAAAAGTCTTGGATTATGGAATTGCTTCCATGCATACACCTTGCTTTTTAACAAACGATATAGAGGGAAACACACAAGCGATATGTAAAGTGATGGAGAACCCATATATTAAAATTATTGGTCATCCAGATGATGCAAGATATCCACTTGACTATGAAAAGGTAGTAAAATGCGCTAAAGAAAATCATATGGTACTTGAGGTAAATAACAGTTCACTCCTTCCTACTTCGTATCGAATTGGTGCTAAAGATAACTATGTGGAAATGTTGGGGTTATGTGCAAAATATGAAGTTCCTGTAATTTGTGACTCTGATGCCCATATTTGTTTTAGTGTTGGAGTAGTTGATTACTCATTTCAACTTTTAGAAGAATTGAACTTCCCGAAGCACTTAATTTTAAACTTCAATGAGAATTTAATTGAAGAATACATTCTGAAACCAAAACCAAAAAAAGTATAAAAAAATGTAAAGTTTTATTGTTTTGAAATGTGTACTAGTTAAATGCCTGTAATGTAATACTTAAAATAAGAATTTATGAAATTAAAATATTTTATTTCAATCAACGCCATGAAGAAGGTCGCAGTTAAAAAAGCTGTGTATTTATCGGTTAAATTTGCTTGACTTTATTTAATATATATTGATATGATTACATTGGAGATTTGTATTTAATATTGAATGAAAGCGATAACATTTATAGACTAGGCACAAGGTATATAAAAACTTTATGTTTTATTGAATGTGTGCAGTTTTTCTTAAATTTATATGCTTAGAAAGGCTGGTTTGCACTTATGGCAAGTAAAAACTATTTCAGCAAGATGTCTATAATTATGATATCATCACTCTTCTTAGCTATCGCAGGGTTTACAATTTGGCATGCAATTAGTGTTAATGATGAGGTGCTTGAAGCAACACGAGTAAAAATTGAAGATATTAGTTTTGAAATGGGACTAGAGATACAACGTTGCATAGAAGAAAGTGAAGAGGATTTATCTTTATTATCCAAATATGCATCCAACGCTGATATCAATGCTACTAATGCTATAGATTTTTTAAGCTCACAGTCACAAGTTGAAGAATTTGAGACCTTATATTATATTACTTTAGATGGAAGAGGGAGTTCATTAGAGGAAGAGAGTTTTGACTTTTCTGAAAATAAGTCATTTCTTCAAGCTAAAAACAATGAAAGTAAGATTTTGGAACCACATATTTCACCAATAACTGGGGAACTTGTATTTGATGTAGCAGTGCCAGTAACAGAAAATGAAGTAGTTACTGGGGTGTTACTAAGTGAGGTATCGGTTCATGATTTGTATGAAATAATGGATGATACTGCCAAGTCTGGTTGGATATTTATAGTTGATCACGAACTCAATATTTTATTTACATCAAGCTTAGGACACGAAAGTTATAATTCTATACCACCACGTGACATAGAAACTTTAGGTATTGAGAATGTTCAAAACGGTGTTGATGCTGCAAAAATAGGTAATCATGGAAGTTTTACATATGTTGCAGATTATGGAACTGGGAAAACACAAAAAATACTTACTTATGTTCCAATTGCGATGACAGAATGGGTTTTAGCTGTTGCAATTGAAGAAAATGCAATAAATGTGGATTTAGAAACCTCATTAACACAGATTACGGCTATTAGCTATTTGACCTTACTCATAACTTTGTTTTTCATTATGTTTCTTTGGGTATATAGGATTTATACTGCACGTTCATTTGAAAAAATAGCTTATTATGATAATCTTACTGATTTACCTAATTTGCTAAAATTAAAAAAAGATATGAGAGAAATTTTATCTAAAAATAAGGATAAACCATATGCAGTTGTGAAAATTGATATCGATAACTTTAAAGCAATCAATGAAATGTTTGGATTTGAAGTAGGTGATCGTGTTTTACAAACATTTAAATCTATTAAAGATCTCGCATTAGAACCAACACTTAAAATTGCAAGAATAGGGATAGATGAATTTATTTTATTTTCGGGTAATAGATTTTTAGATGATTTAGAAATTCGTACATCAATTTATGAATCTTATTGCAATGAATTTATTCCGGAGATTGGAAACTATAAAATTTCATTTAAATACGGTAGATATAAAATTCCTATTGGAAATGTTGATGTTGATGACATTATCAATAAAGTTAATTTGGCGCACAAAATTTCAAAAGAAAACAAAGGGCTAATTATTTATGATTATGATGAGAGCTATACGATTAAGCTGTTAAAGGATGCAGAAATTGCGAGTAAAATGACTTCTGCTCTTGAAAATAACGAATTTGAGGTTTATCTTCAACCAAAATTTGGTTTAGAAAAAGATGTGCTCATTGGTGCAGAGGCACTTGTGCGATGGCGTCAATCAAATGGAAATATGATTTTTCCTAATGATTTTATTCCATTGTTTGAAAAAAATGGTTTTATTATCGAGCTTGATAAATATGTATTAAGAAAGACATGTGAGATAATTAAAAGGTGGATGGATGAAGATAAGAATCCAATTACTATTTCGGTAAATTGCTCAAGACAAAATCTTACTAGATCAAACTTAGTTGAAGAAATTAGTAAAACTGCTGATGATTTAGGTGTACCTCACGAATATTTAGAAATAGAACTCACAGAATCGACAACGATTGAAAACAAGATTTTGATAACAAAACTGTTTTCAGATCTTAGAAGTTCAGGGTTTAAAATTTCTATCGATGACTTTGGAGCAGGTTATTCCTCACTTGGACTCTTAAAGAGCTTAAAAGCAGATACTTTAAAGTTAGATAGAAGTTTCTTTAATAATGATGAGGAAGTTATCCGATCTGAATTTGTTGTAGATGGGTTCATTAAACTGTCTCACAATCTTGAAATGAAAGTAGTTGCTGAGGGAATTGAAAAAGAAGAACAAATTATGTTACTTAAAAAAATAGGATGTGATGCAGTGCAAGGTTACTTTTATTCAAAACCAATTTCTGTTAAGGATTTTGAAGAAAAGTACAAAGATTTTTTAAATAAAGGAGATTGAATATGAAAAAACTTACTGAATGGTTTAAAAATGCAACTATAATTAAAAAATTTCTTCCACTACAATTTTTTGTAATAATTAATGTTGTTGTTATTTCATTTTTTTCATTCTTCTCAATCTTAGTGATAAACAACTCTTCACAAAACATTATCGAAACTAACGTAAGACATAAAGAAGAACTAAGTGCTATTATTAGAAATATGTATGAATGCCGCGTTTTAGGAAGAGATATTTTATTTGCAGAAGATGATGAAAAAAAGAATGAGTATTATGATGAATATATAACTGCATTTGATGAGCTTGATTATAAAATGAATGAGTATTCTAAGTATTTATCTGGTGATAGACTTGCATATTTTGAAAGCATTATTGAAGAAAAGAATACTTATAAAGATAGCATGATACTTTCTGCAGATATTTGGATAGGTGGAGGAGACTATGATGAGGCACTTTATGCTTTACAAGCTGTTACTCCTATTGCAAATGACTTTTTTGGCAGTATTGATGATTTCTCTTATGAAGAGGAAGCTGTTTTACAAGAGGCGCTTAAATACAACGATGCCCTTGTAATGACAATTTTGATTTCTGGTGCAATTATCGGTGTTGCAATTATAATAGGCGTTATTTACTTTATGAGGTTCTTTTCGAAAACTATGAGTACTAGCCTTATAAAATTAGAAAAGTCCTTATCTCAAATAGCAGAAACTGGAAATATGAAAATAGAAATTCCAAATGAACTTTACACAAATGATGAAGTAGGTAGAATTGCGAATGTTGCGAATGATATGAAAACTATGCTACTTGAATATTCATTTAATGACGCATTAACTGGTGGATACAACGCAAAAGCATACTATGAAGAACTAAATGAAATTTTCTACGATGAAAATACTCAAAAAGAAATTTGGTGCATTATTTCTGATATGAATAATCTAAAACTTATTAATGATAATTTGGGTCATGTATATGGAGATAATGCAATTAGAAATTCTTATTATGCACTTAATAGTGTATTTGGAAAATATGGAAAAACATTTAGAATTGGTGGAGATGAATTTGTTTCTCTTTTAGTTGGATGCACAAAAGATGAACTTAACCTAATGATAAATGATATCATAACACAAATAAATGGAGTAAATAAAAACGCTGTTTACAAATATTCATTAGCGATTGGATATGATAAATTTACAGGTTCTAATCTGCAACAATATAATGAGATTTTCAAGGAAGTAGATCAAAAAATGTATGATAATAAAATTGTTAGTAAAGAGTCAAGAATGACATCGAGAGTGATTCCAAGAAAAGGTAGCAAATAATAGTTAGCTAATATTTGCTGGCAAAATAAAAACAATTAGTTTTATTTTAACTAATGGAAAAAAAGAGAGTTTCTTTTTATAAGAACTCTCTTTTTAATTTTTGATTCATATATTTTTTTGCTGAATTTAGGTTGAACTCACTTGTGTATCAACCAATTTTGACTGTAGATTTTTTTATTTAATTGCAGGAATTACTGAACCATTGCTGTAAGTCTCATTGATGAATGCAACGATTTCATCTGATTGAAGAACTTCAACAAGTGCTTTAATTCGTTCATCGTCTTTAAGCTCTGTTCTTGTTGCAACAATATTAACATAAGGGTTGTCTTGTGTAGCAGGCTCTAAGATGATTGAATCTGTTGTAGGATTTAATCCGCCTTGAATAGCATAGTTTCCGTTGATTGCTACTAAATCGCCTTCTTCATTGTCGAAAGTTTGTACAAGTAATTCTGGCTTAATTTCAACAAATACAAATCCGCGAGGGTTATTAACTTCATTATCAATGTCAGCGATAGTTATGCTTAAGACATCAGCATCTTCTGGTAAAGTTATTAAGCCTTCACTTGCTAAGATGCTTAAGATACGTCCATTATCAGCGATTGAATTAGAAATAATAATTTGTGCTCCATCTTCAATTTCGCTTACTGATGAGTATTTCTTCGAGTAGATTCCAAATGGTTCAACGTGGATACCACCTGCATTGACAATATCGTATCCATGTGTTTCGACACTATCATTAAAGAATGGTATGTGTTGGAAGAAATTCGCATCAACATCTTTGTTGTCTAATGCTTTATTAAAAATTTCATAAGCATCCATTACTTCAATTTCAAGCTCAATGCCGTAATCTTCAAGTAGGATAGGTTTTGCTTCTTCCAGTAATCTTGAATGAGGGTCAAGTGTTGCGGAAACTTTTAAAGTGTTTGAATCAGATTCATTTGTGGAACATCCACCTATTAGTGTTAATGCTAGAAGTGCTACTAAAATTTTAGTTAATTTTTTCATGTTATCCTCTTTCTATCGTTTATCGATTTTTTTAACTATTTTATCGCCAAGACCTTGTATTACAAATACGAGTATGACAATTAATAAGGTTGTTAAGTAAAGCGTGATGTTGCTATTTCTTGCAACACCGTACAAGTATGCGAAGTGCCCAAGTCCTCCTGCGCCAATTGCACCAGCCATTGCTGTGTATCCTATCAAAGATATTCCCATTACTGTAACGCTTGAAATTAACGCCGGTTTTGACTCAGGTAATAATATTTTTGTGATAATTTGCCAGTTAGTTGCCCCCATTGCTTTACTTGCTTCAATCACTCCTTTATCTACCTCATTAAGTGCAATTACACACATTCGTGCATAAAATGGGGCACTTGATATGATTAATGAAGGTAAAGCAGCGGTAGCTCCAAGTGTTGTGCCTACAATGAATTTGGTAAAATCATTTAATAAGAATAATAAAATGATATAAGGGACAGCTCTAAGAACATTAATAATAAAGTCTAATATTTTAGACAAAAAGATATTTTCAAATAGACCATCTTTCTGTGTGCAATAAACAAGTATTCCCAATAGTAACCCAAGAATAACGGCAGTAAGTAAAGATGCTGAAGTCATATATATTGTTTCTTGAAGCGCTTCAAATAAGCTCGAAAAATTTATTTCATTAAACATCATATCACCTCCACTTTGATTTTGTCATCGTTTAATAATTGAATGAATTCATCTAAATCACTTTCATCTTCTTTTGATATATGAATAATCATCGTTCCAAATGATGAAGTAATGGTGTTTGATATATTGGCATGTACGATGCTTAGGTTGAGCTTAGCTTTTTTCATTATTTTAGATAAGATTGGTTGTTTAGCGGTATTATCACTAAATGTTAGACGAAGCAATTTTCCTAAAGGGTAGACCTCTTTGAGTGATTTATGAAGTTGTAACTCTTCAATCATTTGGGGCCTTGCCTGTACAAAGTTTTTTGTTGCATCATGAATAGGGTTTTCAAATATATCAATTGTTTTGTTACACTCGACTATCTTTCCATCAACCATTACAGCAATGCGATGACAAATCTTTTCAGCGACTTCCATTTGATGTGTGATCATCACAATGGTAATACCTAATTTTCTGTTTATTTTCTTTAATAATTCAATAATCGAATTAGTCGTTTTAGGGTCTAGTGCAGAGGTTGCTTCATCGCAAAGCAATATGTTTGGATTATTTGCTAAGGCTCTTGCAATCGCAACACGTTGTTTTTGACCACCAGATAAAGTGCTTGGATAACTGTTTTCTTTACCTTGAAGCTCTACTAACTCAATTAAATCATTTACCTTTGGCTTTATTTCTTCCTTCGGTAATCCTGCAATTTCAAGTGGTAGAGCGATGTTTTCAAAAACTGTTCTGCTCCATAGTAAATTAAAATGTTGAAATATCATTCCAATTTTCATTCTTAACTGCAATAATTCCTTTTTTGGTAGTGAAGTAATGTCAGTGTTATCAATGTATATTTTGCCACCATCTTGTTTTTCAAGTTGATTAATCATCCGAAGCATGGTAGATTTGCCTGCACCACTATAGCCGATGATTCCAAAAACTTCTCCTTTTTCAATTTGAAGTGATACATCATTGACGGCAATGAGTGATCCACTTTGATTTTTAAATGTTTTTGATACGTGTTCAAATCGAATCATCTTTTCATCCCTTTCATATAAATAAAAAAACTCGTCCTATCATAAGGACGAGCGTAATTGACCCGTGTTACCACCTTTATTTATTGTTCTTTCACAAGAAACAACCTCATCGAGTACTAACATACTCTATCACTATAACGTGTGCATACGTTGTAGATTACCTATCACCTACAAGACTCCAAGACCATCTTCACTTATATATCCTTAAACTTTTTCACCAAACAAGTTCTCTCTAGAAATTTTATATAAATTACTTTTCTTATCGTTGTCGTTAAAGCAAGTTTAACTTAAAGTAAATTAAATGTCAATGAGTTTTGAAAGAAAATTGTAATATTATTTTTTGTTACATTTTTTTCATAATATTTTTTTAATTTCATCCAAAGTGTTGAATGAATATTCAATTAATTCTTCTTGCATTTGCTTGTCTGGTTTAACTAAATCCTGAATAAAAACACGATGCATGTTGGCGGCTTTTGCTGCCAAATGACCATTTTTTGAATCTTCTATGACTAAACAATGGTCTGGGTTTATACTTAATGTTTCGGAGACTTTTGTGAAGATTTCAGGATCTGGTTTCGACTTCTTTACTTTGTCTCCACCAATAATGAAGTCGAATTTGAAATCGATTTTCTGGGAGTCCAGTAGATGGTTAATATAATTTAAATCACTGCTTGATGCAACACATACTTTTAAGTCTTTTAGTTTTAAATATTCTAATAATTCTAGCAAACCATGTTTCTTGATGTTTTCTTTGAGTGCAATATTATAAATATCACTTTTTCGTTGATCATATATTTCTAAAATATGTGTCTTTACTTCTGGGTATTCATCTAAGACTGCCATGATTTCTTTTGATCCAGAACCCGTAATTCTATCGAACAAGTCGTTTGGTATTGAAACTCCATATTTATCTAAAACTTTTGCCCAAGAAATTTTGGCAATTCTTTCTGTATCAAACATTAAACCGTCACAGTCAAAAATAACACACTTTATATTCATAAATTTCTCCTAATCTTTGTGATAATTATAAAAAAAATGCATTCTTAAGTAAAGAAAACACTGAATAAAATGCAAAATAATAGAAGATTAACTATGTAATTAAGCAAAATTGCTTAATTTATTCTTTTTTAAACTGCCTAAGTAGTTTCACAAAAGCACGTTTTTCAATGCGAGAGACATAAGAGCGGGAAATGTTTTCTTCAATAGCAATCTCTTTTTGAGTCTTTTCCTTTTGATTAAATAACCCATAACGTTGAATGATTATTCTTTTTTCTTTTGGATTTAAAGCATTGAGGTATTTATATAATTTTTCTTTGTTTTCTTCAAGTTGTAGTTTTTCAATGATATTTGGTGTTCGTTCATCTTTAACAACATCAATGAGTTGAATAAAATCACCATCTTTGTCATAGCCAATAGGGTCATTTAATGAACAGGTATTGTACTGTTTTTTTGAATTTCTTAATGACATTAGAATTTCATTTTCTATGCACTTAGATGCATAAGTCGTTAAGCGAAGGCCTTTTTTGTAGTCAAAAGAATCAATTGCTTTAATTAATCCGATTGTTCCAATGCTAATTAAATCTTCAAATGATTCATTCTTGATATCAAATTTTTTTACAATGTGGACAACTAACCTCAAGTTATGTTCAATTAGTTTATCTCTAGCTTCTTTGTTGCCATTGTCCATTTGTATTAAGTAATCAAGCTCTTGTTTCTTACTTAGTGGTTGAGGGTAGGCTGCAGATTGAATAAAACCGACTAAAAAGGGTAAGAATTGTTGTAGTAAAGCCCATATTTGATTAAACATACATATCACCTATACTAACATATGCTTCTCAACGGTAAAAGTATTCATTTCAAATAGAGTTCATTGTAAAGAAAGGGTCTTTATTGTATAATAAATATAGATATAGAAGGAGGATTACTATGAGTCAAGTTCGTATTTTCGCACTTGGAGGTTTAGATGAAGATGGAAAAAACATGTATGTTGTTGAAATTGAAGATTCCATTTTTGTAATTGAGGCGGGATTAAAATATCCGGAAGTTGATCAACATGGAGTAAACATGATCATTCCAGATTTTAGATATTTAATAGAAAATAAAAATCGTATTAAAGGGTTGTTTATAACTCACGGTCATGATGATGTTATGGCTGCAGTACCAAGTTTATTGAAACAAATTGATATTCCAATTTATACTACACCACTTACTGCAATGATTGTTGAAGCAGTGTGCAAAGAAGCAAATATAAAGAAAGTAAATATACATCGAATTAAGAGAAATTCGCAATTTAAAATTGATAATGTGAATATTCGTGTTTTTGGTATGACACAGTCTATCGCTGATGCGTTTGGTCTTGCAATTGAAAGTAAAGAAGGATATATCGTTTATACAAGCGAGTTTATTGTGGATTACGATATAAGAAATGATGCATTTAGCTGTGATATCACAAAACTTGCTGAGATTGGGAAAAAAGGCGTATTTGCTTTGTTGACAGAATCAGTAGGAGCTACAAGAAATGGACATACAGCACCAAATCATCGAATAACTAATGAAATTGAGCCTTATTTTGAAGAAGCAAAAAATGAAAGAGTTATTATTACGACTTATGCACAAAATATTTATCGTGTGATTGAAATTGTTGAATTAGCGAATAAATACAAGAAAAAAGTGTTTTTCTATGATGAAAACCTAAGAAATATTTTAAAAATGGTTGAAAAATTAGGTTACTATCGTTTACCAATCAACTTAGAAATTGGGCGTAAACAATTCAATTCAACTATGAGAAATGTAGTTGTAATAGTTTCGGGAAGTGGTGCTGAAGTATTTAAAAGAATGAATAAGATAGCTTTAAAAGAAGATTCGATTGTAGAGCTATCATCTGAAGATACAGTAATTATTGCATCACCAATTGTACCTGGTACTGAACGCGAAGCTGCAAATATGGAAAATGAAATTTATAAAGAAACGGTAAAAGTTAAATCGTTAGATCATCGTACTGTATTTAGTATGCATGCTTCAAGTGAAGAACTTAAAATGATGGTTTATTTATTTAAACCTAAGTATTATATTCCGATTAAAGGAGAATACCGTCATCTAATTGCGAATGCTAATATTGCTTTTGATATGGGTATTCATGCTAATAAAATATTGCTTTTAGACAATGGACAGATTGCAAAATTTGAAGATGGTGAGTGTAAATCAACAGATGAAATGATTCCATTAGAACAAGTGTTGGTTGATGGTAATGATAGCTTAGATGTAAGTGGAATGGTATTAAAAGATCGTGAAACACTTTCTACTGATGGAGCTATTATTTGTGGTGTCGTTGTTGATTTTAAGACAAAAGAAATCATTGGGGGACCAGATGTACAAAGTCGTGGGGTAATCTATTTGAAAGATGCAGATTATATTGTAAAAGAGATTACTTCAATTATTGAAAATTTAATCAATACGGCAGTAAGTGAAAATCGCTATGAAAATATTGCGATGCGTCAAGAAATTAAAGAAAAAATCATTAAATATGTTTTAAAAGAAACCGGAAAACGTCCGATGATATTACCGGCTATTGTTGAAATTAATGTATAAAGGGGAGATATATTTTGGCAGTTAAAAAGAAACAAAGAAAAAATAATGAGCCTAAATCGTTGTTAGATAATCAAACAATGATTTATGTATATGCAATTATATTGATTATGCTCACAATCATTGGAGCCTTACAAATGGGATTTGTAGGGGTAATGTTAGCAAACATTTGTCGTTATTTTTTTGGTACTTACTATGGAGTAGTTTATGGTGTGTTTTTTATCTATGCAATGTTTATGATGTTTAAACAAACTAGAGTTCCTATACCTGCCAAAACACTAATAGGGATTTCACTATTAGTGTTTGCCCTTCTTCTTTGGTCAGCAATTCCAGCAGATAATGAATTAGTTGGTTTTGAAGTGTTCTTTGATTATTTATCAAACACATTTTCTTTCTTTAGTGCAGACAATACTGCATTAGCACAAGGAGGACTTATTGGTGCATTGTTATATTCCATTACTTCGAGTTTAGTTGATAAAAGTGGTGCATGGGTATTTATTATTGCACTTATTGTGTTAGCGTTAATTATGTTAGTGAATAGATCAATGTTTAAAAATTTGAAACAAGTAAGTGACAACGTAGGGAAAGTTATTAGCTCAAAACCTGAGAGTAATCCAAAAAGAAAGCATAAGGCTAAACTAGATGAATATGTCTCGAATGAAGAATTTGAAACTGAATATTTATTTTCAGATTTTGACGAAGCAGAAGAAATGGCTTCAAAACCACTTCCTGTGTTAGAGAAAGTTTCAACGATTAAAATTGATGAACCTGAAATTATGGTAGAAAATTCTGAAACAACAATTGATTCAATGCAAGAAGAGGATAAAGAAAAAACGATTCCTGTCTTTCAGTTTGGTGCAACTTATCGTTTGCCACCATTTTCTTTGTTAGAAAAGATTGATGTACAAAGCAAATCAAAAAACAATGAAATTGCTGCTGAAACTAAAGGTAAACGATTAATTGAAATATTAAATAAATTTCAAATTAGTGCAGAACTAGTGGATACACATATAGGTCCATCTGTAACGAAATTTGAGGTGCGTCCTGATTCAAGTATTAAAATAAATCGTATATTAAGCATTTCAGATAATATTAAAATGGAACTTGCTGCAAAAGATATTCGTATTGAAGCGCCAATTCCAGGAAAAAATGCGGTTGGAATTGAAATTCCAAATGCAGAAAACACAATGGTTAAAATGATGGAATTAGTTAAAAGTATTCCGGTTGAAAAAAGAAATCAGAAATTGTTGTTTTTTCTTGGTAAAGATTTAATGGGGAAACCAGTGTATGGTGACTTAACTAAGCATCAACATTTATTAGTGGCAGGTGCAACTGGCTCAGGTAAATCAGTGTGTATGAACACGATTATAACATCATTCATTTTAAGAACTAGACCAGATGAACTAAAGTTAATGTTGATTGATCCGAAAAAAGTTGAGTTTTCTCAGTTTGCTGGAATACCACATTTAATGGCACCCATTATTTCGGATGCAGCTGAAGCATCAAGAGCACTTAAAATAATAGTTGAAATGATGGAAAATCGTTTTACTGCATTTTCGCAAATTGGTGTGCGCAATATAACTGGTTTTAATGAAAAAATTGCAAGTGATCCAAAATTAAATAAAATGCCTTATATTGTTGTTATTATCGATGAATTAGCTGATTTAATGGCTGTTTCAAACAAAGAAGTTGAAGGAAGCATTCAACGAATTACACAGCTTGCTAGAGCTGCTGGAATTCACTTGATTGTAGCAACGCAGCGTCCAAGTACAGATGTAATTACGGGTATTATTAAAGCAAATATTCCGTCAAGAATATCCTTTGCGGTATCAAGTAGCATTGATTCAAGGACAATATTGGGAAGTGTAGGTGCTGAGCGATTATTGGGTTACGGAGACATGCTATATCATCCAATGGGAGAAACTGCTTTACATCGTGTACAAGGTGTCTATGTGAGCGATGATGAAGTTGGACGAATTTCTAAATTTGCTTCAAATCAATATCAGCCGTTTTATGAAGACCAATTTATTAAACTTGAGGGTGTAAATGGCAATGATGCAACTTCGTTTGTAAGTGCTTCAGAAGACCCGATGTATGACTCAGTAAAAGAATATGTTATTCAAGCACAAAAAGCATCAACATCGTTGCTTCAAAGAAGATTTAGTATTGGCTACAATCGTGCAGCAAGATTAATCGACCTTTTAGAAGAAAGAGGGATAATTGGACCTGTTCAAGGTTCAAAACCGCGAGAAGTTTACATAAAGAAATCACAGGAGGAAGATTTATGAGCAAAGTAACTGATATTATATTTGACACAACACTAACTTATCATCAACAAATTTTAGCATTAGCTAGATTGGCAGAAAGCACTGATGATTCTTTAAAGCGTAGTGAAGAATTATTGGAAGCACTAAAAGATGGGGTTATCTGTGATTTAAATGAAGGAGTTGCACCATTTCGTCCACGATATATTATTCCGGATTATCGATTACTAATGAAAAAGGGTAGTGAATTCTTACAATTGACTCCACCAGAGGATATTTGGGAAGCATGCAACAATTTAATGATTATGTATTCTCATGTTCCGTCAATTACTGCATTCCCAGTATATTTAGGGAATTTAGATGAATTACTAGAAGAATTTGTGGTTAAAGTTCCTAGAGAGGAAGCAAAAAAATGTTTACGTCTATTTTTGTTGCATATTGATAGAACGTTAACTGATAGCTTCGTTCATGCAAATATTGGTCCGAAAGATACAGTAACAGGAAGAATAATTTTAGAATTAACACAAGAAATGCAACTTGCAATTCCTAACATTACACTTAAATATGATCCAACGATAATAAGTGATGAATTTGCAGAATTGTGTTCAATTTGTATGCTTAAAACTGCAAAACCGTCTTTTGCAAATCACAAAATGTTTGTAAAAGATTGGGGTGAAGATTATGCGATTGCAAGTTGCTATAATGGTTTAGCAATTGGTGGTGGGGGTTTAACACTTCCACGACTTCGTATGTATGAATGTTCACTGAAATCAAAAGATTTAAATGATTTATTGGAGCGAGTTCTTCCGTATTATGTTAAAGTAATGGCCGAGTTCATGGATGAACGTGTACGTTATTTAGTAGAAAAATCAAGTTTCTTTAAATCAAATTTTTTGGTGACTGAAGGCTTCGTTAAACTTGAAAATTTCACAGGGATGTTTGGCATGGTTGGACTGGCAGAAGGAGTTAATCATTTATTAGGGATTGATGATCCTAAAAATGGTTTTGGAAACAATGATAAAGCAAATGAAATTGGAGAAATTATAGTTAAAAAATTAAGTGAGTTAGTTGAAGCTCATGATGCACCATATTGTGATAACTTCAATCATAAATATCGTCTTCATGCGCAGGTAGGAATTGATAGCGATGGTCGTGAAAATTCACCAGGCGCAAGAATACCGGTGGGATCTGAGCCAATAATGCCAACTCAAATTAAACACAGTACAATATTTCATAAATATTTTGAAACAGGAATCGGTGATATTTTTAAATTTGAAGAGACATGGATAAAAACTCCATCTGCTGTAGTCGACATTATAAAAGGGTCGATTAATAGTGGATTGAGATATTTTAGTGGATATTTGGAAAACAATGATGTCGTTCGTGTGACTGGATATCTTGTTAAGAAAAGCGAATTAAAAAGACTTGATGAGAAAAAACAATCTTTAAATAATGTATCTATATTTGGTCAAGGGGCAAGAGATTGTTCAAATGCACTTGATCGCCGTATTACTGAAAAATGATTGCAAAAATAAATAGAATACTCCCGTTTTCAAATGTTGATGGACCTGGGAATAGATTAGTCTTCTTTTTTCAAGGGTGTCCATTTCATTGTCAGTATTGCCATAATCCAGAAACAATTAACGACTGTATTCACTGTGGGGAATGTGTAAAACATTGTCTACCTAATGCGTTATCAATAGTTAATAAAAAGGTAGTATGGGATAAATCAAAATGTGTTGAATGCGATGAGTGTTTAAAAGTTTGTGTTCACAATTCCAGTCCGCGCATTTTATATTGGAGTGTTGATCAATGCTTAGAAGAAGTTAAAAATGTTTCGATGTTTATAAGTGGTATCACTTGTAGCGGGGGTGAATGCATGACGCATGCAGAGTTCATGTTTGAATTATTTTCTAAAGTAAAAGAGCTTGGATTAACATGCTTGATTGATTCAAATGGCTATTATGATTTTAGTTCTCATTTGAAATTGATGTCTGTTTGCGATGGAGTAATGCTAGATGTGAAAGCAGTGGATAAAAAATTTCATGAAACACTTGTACAAAAATCAAATGAAACAGTTTTAAAAAATTTGAATTGGTTACTTAATGAAAACAAATTACAAGAAGTTAGAACTGTCTTACTGCCTAAATTTCCTGAGCAAAATGAACATACAGTTACTGAAGTAGCGAAAATATTAAACAATCGTTCATTTTATAAAATTATAAAGTATCGCCCATATGGTGTAAACGAATCTGGTTTAATATTTTGTGGTGATCAAGAACTCAATGATGAAGAAGCAAATCGTTGTATGAAGCTAGCTTTAAAATATACAAATCATGTTGGATTAATATAAAAAATAATGAGATAAGCCTAATAGTAAAGAAACATTCTTATTATATAAGCTGAATAAAAAAATAACCTTCTGATAGCTTTCAGAAGGTTATTTTTAAGTAAGGGATGTGAGATAGAATTTGTAAAACATATGAGCTAAAATGAGTATCAGTTCACATACAAATAATAAACTAACACTATTCATCACGCATGTAAACTACTTTGGTTTTCACTTGAAAATTAATAACTAGATATTTTTTTACATAAACTAAATAAAAAAAGGAGATAGAAATATTCTAAACTTCATTGACTAACCTAGTTAGCTATGTTAGAATGCTAACTAGGTTAGCGAAGTTGACTTAACCTAAATTAAAAAACCAAGAAAGGTGGCTCAAATAATGGCTGAAAAAGAAGATATCCTTTATGCACTTGAATTATTTCACAAAAGTAGACCACAACATGTCTTTGATGAAATGAAAAACAATGATATGGGATCTTTTGCAGTAATAAAGTATATTCATGAGGTGGGCAGAGAAGTGAACTCTGCTGAAATATGTAAACATCTAAAAATTAGTTCTGCAAGAATGGTGGTTTTAATACGAAAATTAGAGGCTAAAAATCTTGTAGTTAAGGTAAATTCAACAAATGATTCACGATCAAAAATAATTATGCTAAGTGATAAGGGTAAAGAAACTGTTAAACGCATGCATGATCAAATGTATAAATCTGCGGAAAAAGTGGTAGATGAGTTTGGGATTGAAGCTTTAAAAGAGTTATTTGATAACTTAAATAAGCTAAAGACGATATTAAAAGCAAATGCGCCGACTGTGATGGAGGATGAAAATGATTAAATTACTTAAAAGCTTAACTGTAAGAGAATATCTTTTAGTAGGTATCGTATTAATATTGACCTGTTTTCAAGTTTTTTTAGACCTTACATTACCTGATTATATGTCACAAATAACCATGCTTGTACAAACCGAAGGTAGTGCAATGGCTGACATTTATGATGCAGGGTTTAGTATGGTTCTATGTGCTATTGGTAGTTTGCTTTTATCAATAGGAGTTGCGGTTATAGCGGCAGATATAGCAGCAAAATTTTCATTTACTATAAGATCTAAAATGTTTAAAAAAGTAATGGGATTTTCTATGAAAGAAGTGAATTC
>CAYJAJ010000004.1:0-46095 GCA_964368495.1 uncultured Holdemania sp.
TGAAATAAAGCTTGATATGGAATTAATTAGAGAGTTAAGCACTGATTCGAAGTCAGTTACTTTAACCAAAGCTGCACTTTCTTTGTGTGATGAAATTGATAACTTAATTTCAGTGGCTGAGGGAGTCGAAACTGAAGAGCAATTTAAAATATTAAAAGAAATGAACTGTCAAAAAGGACAAGGTTACCTTTTTGATAAACCGCTTCCTATAGATGTATTCAACCAAAAATATATAAAGAATTAGCAAAGTGAATGATTTATTAAAGGAAAAGTGAGATGAAAAAAATTAATTTTGATTCTATTGTTGTAAAATTGACTGTCATTGTTTTAGGTATTGTACTTTCTACTTTAGCTATAGTTACGTATAGTGTTTTAATGAGTGGTGTATTAGAAAGTTTAGAGGCTGCCTCATACCTTTCTTTTTCAGACAGCTCAAAAACACACAAAGCATTTGTTGAAAAGCGAATGACAGCAGATATAAGCAATATTTTTACGTTTGCATCGGATATTGTTGAAATTTATGAAGATGAAGAAATGAATATAAATCAAGGACTTGATAGTGAAAATATCGATTTGCTGTTGTCAAAGTCTGCTCCGTATTTGGAAGACATGTTAAATGCATCTTATACCACAGGTGCTTTTGTTGTACTTAATACTAATGATGGAGTAGGTAAATACGATATTTTGTATTTATATGACCATGATCCTTTAAGGGTTCGAAGAAGCAATGATGATTTAACTATTTATAACTCAAGTGAACAAGTTGCTGAACTACTAAAAGATAATTATCAAAAACATGTTAACTGGAGTAACGAGTTCATCTTAAATGAAGATAATATTGATGTTTTGCAGACCCCATTAAAGTACAGTAGAGATAGTCAAGATAATACGGATTTGCGTACTCTTGGCTATTGGCAAGTAAGTAAGAGCATCACCCAGAATAACACATCAACACTCACGTATTCACTTCCATTAGTTACTGATGAAGGTGATGAATTAGGTGTGTTTGGGATAAGTATTACTGAGGAATATTTTTATCAAATTTTCCCTTCATACATAATTGATGATAATGCATTGGGCTATGCACTGGTGCATAGTTTAAAAGGAACAGATGAAATAATCCCTTTATTAGTTCATGGTGAAGAAGCTGAAGCGTTACTTCCTGTAAATGAAATTATACAGCTTGGGGAGGAGTTAGAAAAATACGATATGTATTTAACTAATGAGCTTCATGAAAACTCTGAAATAGTGATAGAGTTTGATACTCTTGAATTATATGATAGCATTGACTTTGAAGAGGAAAGATGGGCATTTGTTAGTTTAGCTGATAAGTCTACATTAGATAATCAACGGAATAATTTTATTAAAGTTTATTCATTTTCAATTTTAGCTGTATTGCTTTTTAGTATATTAATTGTCTATTTTGTATCAAAAATTTTCAGTGCACCAGTTGTTCGTCTCGCTAATAAAGTAAAAAGTAACGATATTAATATTATACAATCTTTGAGCTTAAGTAAAACTGGATTTAGTGAAACAGATTCTTTAGCAAGGGCTATTGAAAGATTTAGTAGGAAAGAACGTGAAGCAAGTTTTAAAACTGATAAAATATTAGAAATGGTTAAACTTCCTTTAGGAACTTTTGAATATGAGGTATATGCAGAAGAAGTAGAATGCTCAAAAAATTTAATTAGTATTCTTGATTTAGATGATTCATTAATAAACGATGGGAAAATCTCAAGAATTAATTTTGAAAATGCTATAGATGATATAAAAACGAGAAAAGAAGATGGATATGATAGTGTTTATCATGTGAAACTAGATGGTGAACGTTGGGTAGAAATTATTTCAACTCAAAATGATGGTAAAATTATTGGTATCTGTATGGATGTAAGTGATAATGTTATTGAGAAGAAAAAGATTACGTTTGAGCGTGATCATGATGAGTTGACTCATTTGTTAAACAGAACAGCATTTAAGAAAAAAGTTGCTGCATGTTTTGAAGAAGGAATTGAAGGAATTGCAGCATTTGTGACGTTCGATTTGGATAACTTGAAATACGTTAATGATACCTATGGTCATGACTATGGGGACCAGTATATCCAAAATGTAGCGCGAATTATGGCTGATACGTTAAAGGATAATTGTGTTTTGGCAAGACTATCTGGCGATGAATTTTATGTTTTCTTGCATTCTTATGAAACAAGAGAAGCTTTATTAGATGATCTTGAGCATGTTTATGAATGCTTTGAAAAAGAGAACATGATGCTTCCAGATAGTTCGGAGTATAAGTATCGAATGTCAGGTGGTTTGGCTTGGTATGGCAGCGATGCTGATAATTTATATGATTTAATTCAATATGCAGATTTTGCAATTTACCAAGGAAAACAAGTGGCAAAGGGTAAAATTAATCATTTTGATTATGACCAGTATGCTCATGAATCGTATATGCTTCACGGTACGGAAGAGTTAAATAGGGTTCTTGATTTTGAACTAGTGAAGTTTGCGTTTCAACCGATTGTAGATGCACGAACAGGTCAATGTTTCGGCTATGAAACACTGATGAGACCACAAAGTAAATTATTAAATTCTCCAATTAAATTAATAAAGCTAGCTACTGCTCAATCTAGACTTCAACGTGTTGAACAATTAACGTTCTTAAAGAATTTAGCTTATTATAAAGAAAACGTCAATGAATTTAATGGGGCGAAACTATTTATCAACTCAATACCGAATGAGTTCTTATCGGAGGGTGATTTTAAAATTATATATGAAAACTATACTTCAATATTATCTAATGTAGTTGTGGAAATCACAGAAATAGAACAATTAAATTATGATATATTACAACAGAAGAAAGAAGAAGCACATAATTGGGGTGCACAGTTTGCATTAGATGATTATGGATCTGGATACAACAGCGATATTTCTTTATTGAGTCTTAAACCAAGCATTGTTAAAATTGATCGAGGCTTAATTACAGATATCGAAAATGACAAAAATCGCCAATCAATGTTAACAAAACTAATACAATATGCACGCGAACAGGATATCATTATTTTAGCAGAAGGTGTAGAGACATATAGTCAAATGCGTTATTTAATTCATGCAGGTGTGGATTGTCTTCAGGGATATTACATTGCAAAGCCACAATTTACACTGGATTATGATCGTGATAAAATTGAACGTGAAATTATTGAAATTGTTAAGGAATTATAAAAAAGCCATTACTGGCTTTTTTTAGTGTTAGTCAACTTAATTTTTTTTTTCGAAGTAATAATGAAGTAAAGTACTACATAAAATAAGGTTTAAAGTATAGTTGATTTCAAATAAGGTTGTAATGCTTAGTGCATTGAAAAAAATAATGATACTTAATGTTCCTAAAAATAGATATATATTGAAAATGATTTTAAAGTAGCTTGGTTTAATAAAGTAAAAATGAAATAATAGAGCTAAAAAGTAAACACTTATAAAAAAGAAAAAACTAAATGCAAAAGCAAGATGCAATGAACTCAATAGAGGATATTGTACTAAATCATAAGGCAATATCAAAGTTAAAAAGCAGTTTAGCATAATAAATGAAGCATATGTAATCGTATGTGATTTTGTAAAAACAGTTAAAGAAAAAGGATATAGTAGATACAGTATATATCCACTACTTAACAGTGCCCAGCAACTTATTAACAGAGGATATTCATGTACTAATCCTGTCATATTATTATTTAATGGTAGTTTGAATAAAAGAAAAATATGAAAAAGGAATAAGATGATTAAATAGGATTTATAAAAAATTTTCATTTGAAACTCCTTTGTACTTGAACCTATTATAACAAATAGCTATAATATATAAATATAAATGGAGTGATTTGATGATAAAAGTTGGATTTTTAGGTTCATATGGTACATTTAGTGAAATGGCAGTTAAACAGTTTTTTAGTAGTGAGCAATATGAATCTTGTAATTATAAAGATTTTACTAGTATTATTCATGATGTTGAAAATGAAAAAATTGATTATGCATTACTTCCGATAGAAAATACGACAACAGGCATAATTTATAGAACTTATGACTTATTAAAAGATAGTAATATTTTTGTGGTCGGAGAACAAAATGTGCATATTAATCAAAATCTTATTACACTTCCAAATGTGAAAATCGAAGAAATAAAAGAAGTATATACACATCCAGAGCCAATTAGTCAATGTTCACTGTTTTTTGCTCAACATCCATGGATTAAGGCAGTTCCTACTCAAGATACTTCTGAAGCAGTTAAACATGTTAAACAGACCAACAACATAGCTGTGGCTGCATTAGGAAGTAGTTTAGCTGCAAAGCATTTTAATTTACCTATTTTAATGAAAAAAGTACAAGATAATAAAAATAATATGACACGATTTTTTTGTATAACTAAAAAACAACAGTTTGTTGCTGACGCTGATAAAATTAGTATGTATTTTGTAGTCAATCATGAAGCTGGAGCACTTTTTAAAATAATTGAAATTTTTGCGAAAAAAGGAATAAATATGTTAAAATTAGAGTCAAGACCTATACAAGGCCGCTTGTTTGAATATTGTTTCTATATTGATTTTGATGGAAATCTTTATGATGAATGGACTATAGGTGCGATTAATGAAGTAAAAGAGCATTGCGTAGATAGTAAAGTATTAGGATGTTATAAAAGATGTCAAGTGAATAGCAATTTAGAGGAGGAATAAAAGTTGAAAAAGGGACTATTAATTGTGTTAAGTGGACCAAGTGGTGTAGGTAAAGGAACAGTTTTAAATGAATTAATGAAAGATGAGAATCTTAATCTAGCCTATTCAATTTCTATGACAACTAGAAGTATTCGTGAAAATGAAGTGAATAAAGTTAATTATGACTTTGTTTCTCGTAAGGAGTTTGAACAAGCTATTGCAAATGGTGAATTATTGGAATATGCTGAATTTGTTGGTAACTATTATGGTACACCTTTAAAAAGGGTGGATGAACTTCGAAAACAGGGTAAAAATGTTCTTCTTGAAATTGAAGTTCAAGGCTGTTTACAAGTGGCAGAAAAAAGTCCAGATGCGCTTACTATTTTTATCACTCCACCTAGTATGGAAGAATTAGAAAACCGCATTAGAAAAAGAGGAACAGAGGCTGAAGAGATTATTCAACAACGTTTAAGTAAAGCACAGCGCGAAATGGAAATGATTAAAGAATATAAATATGTGGTGTGCAACGATGATCCTATTTTAGCAGCAGATATTATTAATTTAATTATTAAAAGACATATGCAAATCAAAGACTGAATCAAATGATTCAGTTTTTAATATTTTGTTAATTTATGTTATACTGAATTTGTTATAACTATGGAGGTTTTATGAATTTTAGTAGTGAAAATACATATAAAAGTGCATTTGAATATTTTAAAGGAATGAATGGGAAAAATATTAATTATGAAGAAGCATTCAGACTATTTAAGGAAGCAGCAGACAATGAATTTTTACCTGCTATAAATAGTTTAGGATATCTTTATGATGAAGGATTAGGTGTTGAAGAAAACAAAAAAGAAGCATTTCATTGTTACTATAAAGCTGCTATGTTAGGTTTTGTGGCTGCACAGTATAATTTGGCAGTTTGCTACGAAAAGGCAAATGGAGTTTCAATGAACTTTATAGAGGCTTTAAAATGGTATACTTCTTCTGCATTAAAAGGCTATTGCCAATCTCAGGTATACTTAGGTAATTATTACTTCAATTCTGATGAGATTGAGGAAGCAATTAAGTGGTTAAGCATGGCTGCCTTACAAGAAGATGAAAGTTCACAATTAAAGCTTGCACAAATATACGAAACGTCTCATTGTATAATTCAAAATTACGAGGAATCTTTGAAATGGTACATTATGGCAGCGAATCTTGGAAATACTGTGGCTCAATTGAAGATTGTAGAATTTTATGAACAAGGATACACAGGAGTAAAAAGTGATGAAGTTGTCGCGTATTGGACAATTAAGTTGGCTGAAAACAATGTGCTTGAATCACAGGTGAAATTAGCGTCAATGTATGAACATGGAGTTGGAGTATCAAAAGACGAACAAAAAGCATTAAAATGGCATGGAATAATTGCGAATAAAGGCCATGTTGAATCACAAATAAAATTAGGCGATTGGTATGCAAATGGGACGGTAGTACAAAAAGATGAATTCATGGCTTTTCGATGGTACATGTTTGCTGCTAAACACAATAATGCTAATGCACAGTACAAAGTTGCTAAATGTTATGATGATGGAGTGGGTGTACAAAAGGATAAAGCGGAAGCATTAAAATGGTATGAGTTATCTTCAAATCAAAATCATGCTTTGGCGGCAATGAAATTGGCACAACACTTTATTATGTTAGATGAGCCTGATTATGAATCTGCAAAACAAACTTGTCAAATTGCAGCAACGTGTCAGAATGATCAAGCAATGCTCTTTTTAGCTAATATTCATGAAGATTTAAATGATCATAAAAAAGCGATGGAATGGCTACTAAATGCTGCAAAACTTAACAATGTAGAGGCACTATTTCGACTTGGAATACTTTTTGAGGAAGGAAGTGTAACTAATAGAAATATCAATGAAGCATTTAAGTATTTTGAAGCTGCTGCAAAACTTCAACATCAAAGAGCAATGCTTAAAATTGCCGCCTATTATGAAATGGGTATAGGTTGTGAAGCGAATTATGAAAAAAGTTTTTCGTATTATATTGAATTAGCTAAAAAGGAAAATGCTTACGCACAATATAAACTTGGAATTTTTTATAACGAAGGAAAAGGCATTCAAATGGATAAAATTCAAGCATTAAAGTGGATGAGTCGTTCAAGTAATCAAGGATATGAAGAAGCAATTGAACAATTAAGTAAGAAAGATTTTTATAAATGTAAGTATTTATTAGAAAATGTGATAGAGTAGTTTTTAAAGTCATGGGTATGGTATGATAGTTGGGGTGATCTTATGCAACAAATATTTGTGGATTTTAAGGTGAAATGCAATGAAGAGTTTTCACTTCAAAACGATCAATTTCATCATTTAAAAAACGTATTACGAATGAAGGAAAATGAAGTGCTTCGTGTTGTTGATATCGATAAAAGAAAGTACTCCGCTAAAATAACAGATGATTTCAAGTTTATATGTTTTGAAGAAATAATGCATTGTACTGATAGAAAGTATGATGTTACTTTATTAGTAGGATTATTAAAAAAAGAAAAATGGGATTTTATACTTCAAAAAAGTACTGAACTTGGAGTGACTAACATTGTTCCTTTTGAATCGATGCGTACAATTGTGAAAAGCAAAGATGAAAAAGCTGATAAGAAAATCGAAAGATGGAATAAAATTGTTTTAGAAGCTGCTAATCAATGTAAACGTGATTCTATTCCCAATATCCATCCAGTGATTTCGTTGAAGGATGCCAATAAATTTTGCAATAAACAAAATTTCGTGGCTTATGAAAATGATAATATTACAGGAGTTAAGCTAAAAGACTGTTTAGAAAATTCATCAGTTACGGTTGTTATTGGTCCAGAAGGCGGATTTGATGTTTTGGAAATCAAGATGTTAAATGAGTATGGATTTAAGTGTATTTCATTAGGAAAGCGTATTTTACGTGCAGAAACTGCAGTTATATATGCATTAAGTTCAATTGATGCACTAATAGAATAGAGAGAGTGTTATGAAAGAGTGTATAAAAATTTGTGCTAAGGCAAACAAATCAGAGTTATTAAAGGAAAAGTCAATTAAGAATAGAATAACACAAATCAAAAGTCAGTTAATGCCATTTAAAATTGATTGTACATGCAAGAGCGACCTTGATTATTTTAAGCTTTGCATCATAGAAAAAGGTGTTCAAAATAAGCTTATGTTTGAACAAACATATACGGATGTGAGCAGAGAAATGGAAGAAATATGGCCAATCATTGAATTTAAAAAGAAAAATGAATTTATTCAAAACACACTTGTTTTAATTAAACAAAATCATCCAAGCTTTGTGTTCAATGAAAAAGAAATTTTTATTCCTTTTTTTGATGAATTGTTGAATGCTTTTTATTGTAAAGAGACAGCTATTTTGGAGTTACCTCAATTTTTAAAAATGATTAAGAACTTTGATGACAAAATGATCGAAGTCAAGACATATAGAGAATTACCATATCAATTTAATTTTTTAGATGTGCAGTTTATTCACGCAAACGAATTGGGCTTTGGTTTTTATGTAAACACAAATCACAGTATTTATGTAATCGATAATGAAGAAAATGTGACTCGACTACCACTTTCACTTAGTAATCGAGTTGATGAGATTGAACCATTCCGATGCGCTTCACTAGTCAATGCCGTGCTAAGTAAAGATGATTTATCATTTGTACAATGGTGTATCGATAGTGGGCAAATAAATGAAAAAGTTAAGAAAAATTGTATTAAGTTGTTAAAGAAATTGAAAGAGGAAAAGAGATGATTCGTTTTGCGATTAGTTGTCTTGGATGTAAAGTAAACACCTATGAGGCAGAAAGTGTTCGTAATGCATTAGTAGAAAAAGGTTATAGTGAAGTTGATTTTAAAGATGAGGCTGATGTTTATTGTATTTTTACTTGTGCGGTTACAAATGTAGCATCTAGCAAATCAAGAAAAAAAATACATCAAGCAGCACGTCAAAATAAAGAAGCAATAATTTGTGTAATAGGATGTTATGTTCAAGTTAGTCTAGATGAAATCATGAAAGATGAGCATATTGATATTTTAGTTGGAAGTAGTAATAAAATGAAGGTTCCTGAATACATTGAACGTTGTTTGAAAGATAAAAAACGAATTATTAGTGTTGAAAATTTGGCTGATGTTGAATTTGAACCACTAAAAGTTGATGGTTTTTTTAAACACACACGCGCCTATTTAAAAATACAAGATGGGTGTAATCAATACTGTAGCTATTGCATCATTCCTTATGCTCGAGGTAAAGAGAGATCTCTTGATTTTAATGAAGCAGTTCATCAGGCGAAATTATTATCAATGAATCATCAAGAAATTGTTCTTACAGGGATTCATACTGGTAGATATGAGAGTGGTGAAAAAGTATTAACCGATTTAATTAGAGAAATATTAAAAGAGACGACAATTTCAAGATTGCGTATTTCTTCTATTGAAATGAATGAAGTTACAGATGAACTCATTCATTTGATAAAAACTGAAAATAGGGTTGCTAAACATTTGCATATACCTTTGCAATCTGGGTGTGATGCTACACTTAAAAGAATGAATAGGCCGTATACTTTAGAACAATTCAAACAATTGATTAAAAAAATCAGAAAAGAAGTTAAAAATATTTCTATAAGTACTGACTGCATAGTAGGGTTTCCTATGGAAAGTGAGGAAGAATATAAACAGACCAAGGATTTTATTCAAGAAATTGAATTTTCGTTTATTCATGTATTCCCGTTTTCATCAAAAGACAATACAGTAGCTGCTTCGTTAAAAGGCCATGTAAGTAATGATGTTAAGAAAAAAAGAGTGAATGATTTATTGGCATTATCAAAGTTAAGCCTCAAGCGATTTAGTGAAAAGTTTATTAATGAACCTATGCAAATTTTAGTGGAAAAATGCGAAAACAATCAAAGTATGGGGTATAATAGTGAATATATATTTGTCAATACTAATATACAGGCACAAGTTGGACAAATTATAAATGTAGTTGGATATGAAATTCAAGATGATAGTTTAGTTGCAAAGGAGGATGAGTAATTGTATGATTTTATCTAAAATGTTTAAAAACGCACCTGATTTAGAAATCGAAAATTTGATGATTGATAGTCGTGCTAAATTAAAAAATTCTATTTTCTTTTGTATAAAAGGTTATGTGAATGATGGTCATAAATTTATTTCTAAAGCTATAAAAAATGGGGCGATTGTTATTGTACATAGTGATGAAATAAAAAAATATAACGATCAAGCTATTTATATACGTGTACAAGACACAAAAGCATCATTGAGTGCTGTTGCTTCTATTTTCTATGACTACCCAAGCAAGGCGATTAAAATGATTGGTGTGACTGGGACAAATGGTAAATCAAGTGTTTCTTGTCTAGTTAAGGATTTGGCATCAAACCATTTTAATTGCGGATATATTGGAACGATTGCTGTGGAATATAATGATATTAAAATGCCACCTCATCTTACGACTCCAGATATTTTAGAACTTCAAAGTATTTTAAGAGATATGAAAAATAGCTCAGTTGAATTATGTGCTTTGGAGGTAAGCAGTATAGGTTTAGATCAAGGACGTGTGGATGGAATTGATTTTGATGTTGCAGTATTTACTAACTTCACCCATGATCACTTGGATTACCATGGAACAATGGAAAATTACTTTTTAGCAAAGAAGAAGTTGTTTGATGAACTTTCTAATGACAAGGTAGCTATCTATAATATTGATGATCAAATGGGAAGTGAAATAGTAAAAGATTGCACTGCATCAAAATACAGCTATGGCATCGAACATGAAGCTGATTATTATGCAAAAGACATTCAACTGTTTGCAGAAAAAACAGTATTTACTTTATCATGCTTTTCTAATGAATACCGCATTGAAACAAATTTAGTGGCAAGTTTTAATATATTGAATTTGTTGGCAGCAATCGCAATACTTCATCAAATGGGTATGGAAATTGATCAAATGCTTCCATACTTAAACAACATCGCTCAAATTGAGGGACGTATGCAACGTGTTGAAGAAGGGCAGCCGTTCAATATTCTAGTGGATTTTGCACATACTCCTGATGGGCTTAAAAAGGTATTTGAGTATGCTGCAGGTATTACCCCTGTAGAAAGCCGCATCATTGCAGTATTTGGTTCTGCTGGAAAAAGAGATACAAAAAAAAGACCAGAATTTGGACAACTTGCAGATAAGTACTGTGATATGATTATTCTTACTGAAGATGATCCGCGTGATGAACGAGTAATTGACATTGCCAACGACATTTCAAAAGGAATACTCAAGACAAATTATGTCATTATTGAAAGTCGATACGATGCAATAAGACAAGCAATTGAACTTGCGAATGTTCAAGATACAATATTAATTTTAGGCAAAGGTAATGAAAACTATATGTATGGGGAATTTAGTAAAGAACCATGGATAGGGGATCCCAATGCTGTAAAAGAAGTTCTACATAAATATTATTTTGAAGGAGAAAAGAGTTATGAAATTATCTAAATATATTGATCATACACTGCTTAAAGCTGATGCAACAAAAGATCAAATCGTCAAATTATGTCAAGAAGCAATTGAAAATGAGTTTAAAACTGTTTGTGTTAATACTAGTTGGATATCAACATGTAAAAAAGAACTTGAAAACAGTGATGTAGGAGTTTGTTGTGTCGTTGGTTTTCCATTAGGAACGATGGATACAGCTTCTAAAGCTTTTGAGGCTTCACAGGCAATAAAAAGTGGTGCTGATGAAGTAGATATGGTCATTCACATTGGCCAATTAAAAGATGGCAATTATGAGTATTTAGTTAATGATATTAAAGCTGTAAAACAATCATGCGAGGATAAAGTATTAAAAGTAATTCTAGAAACATGTTTGTTGACGAATGAAGAAAAAGAATTAGCTTGTAAAGCATGCGTTGAAGCAAATGCTGATTTTGTAAAGACATCAACTGGATTTTCGAAATCGGGTGCAACACTTGAAGATGTTGTTTTAATGAAGAAAGCTGTAAATGGGAAATGTTTAGTTAAAGCTGCCGGTGGTGTAAAGACACACACTGATTTGATTAACATGATTGAAGCGGGTGCAGATCGCATTGGGACATCAAGTGGAATTGCATTAATACAAAAAAAAGAATCAGAAGCAGGTTACTAGTACTGGAGATTTTACTATGAAAAAAATGATTAAGTGGATATTGTTTATTAACTGTCTTTGCTTATTATCAGGATGTACATCATCAACGACTCAGATATTTTTAGATGGTGAAACATATGCAAATTGGAGCAATAAAGATTATAAGACAATTAATTTAAATGAAGATGATGTTACAATTAAAGATGGTGGAATTTATGAAATTGTTGGTAACTTAGCTGATGGGAGCTTAGTTGTTGATGCTAGAAATGAAGCTGTTTATTTGATTTTAAACAACGCTAAACTGCATAGTAGCTCATCAGCACCAATATTAATAAAAAGTGCAAGTCATGTAGTTATTTATCTTGAAGCTAATAGTGAAAATAGGATAACACAAGATGATTTGGAAACTGAAATTGATGAAAATGCTGCGATATTCTCTGCTGCACATCTAACGATTGCAGGCAACGGAAAATTGACAATCAACACAAAATACAATGATGGTATTAAAAGTGAAAAATCAATTCATTTATTAGGTTCACAAATCGAAGTACAGGCAGAAGGTGATGGGTTGGTCGCTAGTTTATTTTTAATTGATGAAGTGTTGGTTGAAATAGTTTGTGAAAAAGATGGGTTAAAAATTACTCACAGTGATGAAATTGGACAAGGTGCTATTTTATTTGATAGCGGAGTTATGAAAGTTAATGCAAATGGAAAAGGATTTAATGCAATTAACGACATAAATATTATTGATGGAGTGATAGAAGTCACTGCATTAGAAGATGGATTTAGTGCTGGCAATCAATTTTATAGTAAACAAGGAACTATCATTGTTAATCATTCAAAAGAAGGAATTGAAGCCAAGAGTGTCTTGATTAATGACGGGAACATAAATATTAAATCCACAGATGATGGAATTAATGCTTTTGATGAATCAGGTGAACTAAGAATATCTGGTGGTGAAATTTTTATTGAGAACATTGGCGAAACAGGTGATGGCCTCGATGCAAATAACAATCTTATAATTGGTGTAAATGCAAAAGTAACAATAAAACATAACATTGAAGCTACAAATGAATACCCAATTGACTATCATGGAACTTATACAAATGAAGGTGGAATCGTGGTTGATGAAAATGGTATTACAATAAATCCATAGTGATTACCTGCTATTCTGTATTATTTTAGTTATTTTAAAGAAAAAAAGAGTAAAATTTGTAAAAATAGAACTAAATCATTGCATTTTAATGATTTGTATCTTATAATTACAATGTTATTACAGAAGGGAGGGTTAGTTGTGCCAAAAGTAGTATTAAAAGAGAATGAAGTGTTAGATGATGCTCTTAGACGATTTAAACGTCAAGTATCTCGTAACGGAACCCTTGCCGAAGCTCGCAAAAGAGAATTCTATGTAAAACCTGGAATTAAACGCAAATTAAAATCAGAAGCAGCTAGAAAAGCGCGTCGTTCAAAATAAGAAGAGAATTTCTTCTTTTTTTTTATGCATGTGCATATCCTTTTAAAAAAAGGAGTGCTTATGATCACAATATCAAATAAAAAAGCAAGTATAGCAGGCGTACAAAGTATTATATCAATTATAGAAACAAAAATGATATTCAAACTCAAAAATAAAATATGCACAATCACCGGTAATTATTTGCGTGTCGTGATGTATACACCTGAAGAAATTTGGATTGATGGGGATATAAAGCAGGTGATTTTTGATGAAAAATAGTTTTCAATTTTTATTTGGAATGGATTTTTATACAATACATTTACCACTTGTACATTTTTTAAATCAAAGCAGACTATCAAAAATTCATGTATTCGAATGCAAAAGTACGAATGACGGATTAGAGTTTTATGCACCCGTGTATCAAAGAAAACAAATAGATCATACATTTAAACATCGAAAACGAATTAAGACGGTAGGTTGTGTTGGATTTATAATTAGGCAATTTAAACAACCTTTTCGAGTTTTTTTAATGTTATGGTGTATTTTTTTATATCAATTACTTAGTCATTGTGTTTTGGATATTAGTTATCAATCAACTAATCAAGCACTGACTAATAATATTGAAAATCATTTAAATAAACTAGGGTATACGACTCCTTTTTTTGCTTGGAGTAATGCTTTTAGCGAGGAACTAAAAGAAAGCATTAAGCAAGAATTTCAGACTGAAATAGCTTGGATAGAAGTGACAAGAAGTGCAAGTAAAATTCAAATATCTTTTAATGATAAACAATATGGGACAACAAAAGAGTACAATAGCACTCCTTTAATTGCGACAAAATCCGGCATGATTGTGAGATTTGATATTACGCATGGTGAAAAAAAAGTAGAAATCAATCAAATAGTCAACGAAGGAGATGTATTAGTAGATAATGTATTATTGGATTCTAATAATGTAGAGAAAAATGTTTATGTTGAAGGACATGTATGGGCGAAAACATGGACTACTGTGGAAAGCAGTATTGAAATGTCAACTAACTTAAAAATCTTAGAACCGTTTCACTTTACACGTTTATTAATGCAGTGTAGAGCACAAATTGAAAAAGAATTAAGTGCAAATGAAGAAATTATTAAAGAAAGTGTTTTGCAATTTGATAGAATTGGCAGTAAAATAATTATGAAAGTGCATTATACATGCCTTGAAGATATAACAATTTCGTAAGTAAAGGAGAAAAGCCTTGTCTAAACAAAATACAATAAAAATACAAGCTTTAACAGATCAAGAAGCATTAACGTTAATTGGTAGTCAAGATAAAAATTTAAACTGTATCAGTGGCCTTTATAATGTAGTTATTGTTTATAGAGATGATCAATTTATATGTATTGATGCTGATGAACAAACTGTGAACAGCATTTCAAAACTTCTTCATATTTTATATGATATGGTTAAAAGGAATATGAGAATTAATCAAAGAGATATTTTGTATATTCACCGTTTGATTAAGCAAAACAAGGAACAAAGCTACATGAAATTATTTTCCAAAGTGATTGCGAAAACAATGCATGGAAAAGAGATATCACCTAAAACAATTGGGCAATATGAATTTGTGAAAGCGATGGAAGAAAAAGATATTGTGTTTGCGATTGGTCCTGCAGGAACGGGAAAAACATATCTAGCGGTTATTCAAGCGGTCTCAATGTTAAAAAGAAATGAAATTAAACGCATTGTTTTAACAAGACCTGCAGTTGAAGCAGGAGAGAGTTTAGGCTTTTTACCAGGAGACCTAAAAGAAAAAGTAGATCCTTATTTAAGACCTCTTTATGATGCCTTACATGAAATGTTAGGTGTTGAAAACAGTGAGCGATATATTGAAAAAGGCATTATTGAAATTGCCCCTTTAGCCTATATGAGAGGGCGAACATTAGAAGATGCCTTTGTAATACTTGATGAAGCACAAAATACAACAACTTCACAGATGAAGATGTTTCTAACACGATTGGGGTTTAATTCCAAAATGGTGATTACAGGAGATATTACACAAGTTGATTTGGCGAAAGGAAAAGCAAGTGGACTAAGTGATGTTTCAAAAATCTTAGGTGGCATCAAAGAAATTGAAATAATGAATTTATCAAGTGATGATGTTGTAAGGCATCCTCTTGTACAAAAAATTGTAGAAAGCTATGCAAAAAAAGGAGTGTAGGTATGATTAAAGTATTGTTGGTAGAAGATGAAGAAGGAATTCGCAAACTAATAAGTTATGATTTGAAAATGGCAAAGTATGAAATTGTGATGTGTGAAGATGGCAAAGATGCTCTTGAAAAAGGGTTAAGTGGGGATTTTGATATCATGATACTTGATTGGATGCTTCCATCCATGAGTGGGATTGAACTTGTAAGGTCATTTCGTGAAAAGGGATTAACAAGTGTAATTATTATGCTGACTGCAAAAGATGAAGAAGAAGACATTTTAGAAGCGTTTGATGCGGGGGTAGATGATTATGTTTCAAAACCATTTTCACCAAGACAGCTTCTTGCACGAATGCAAGCTCATGTGAAGCGATTGAATAGAAAATCGACAAATGTATTGACTCTAGCTAATTTATCACTTGATAAGGGTAAAAGAGAAGTCCATGTAGATGGCAAATTAATTGATTTAACTAAGAAGGAGTTTGAGCTGTTAGAGTATTTGTTGCAACACCCTAATGTAGTTTTAACAAGAGACAATATTTTAAATGAAATTTGGGATTTTGATTATGATGGTGATACAAGAATAGTTGATGTTCATGTGTTTAAATTAAGAGCAAAGCTCAATCATTCTAATGTTAATATTAAGTCAATACGTGGTGTTGGATACTCATTGGGATTTAATGATGAAAACAACTAGATATTTAATTTTTCCAATTACATTAATTGTCATGTTTGTATTAAATCAATTTTACCCAATTTCTTTGTTTTTTACAGCTATTGTTTATTTGATAAGTGCAACACTTCAAACCTATTTGATGTATAAAAATATGAAAAATGAACTTAAAATTGATGCGCAAGAATATCAATATCAAATAGAAAATGTTGAAAAAAATCGTCAACTTGCTGAAAGTCAATTGCAAATTGTTTTTGATAACATTCCATTTCCTTTAGCAATGTTAGATACTTATGGGAAATTAGTCCTAATTAATGTTCATTTTACAGATTTTTTAGTTGATAAAAAAGATATACAATTGGATTACAACAGCTTAAATATTGATGCAGGCATACGATTATTTTTAAACGAAACGTATTTAAAAGAAAAAACATTAGTAAAAAACATTTTGTTTGACAACAGAGATTATCAATGTTTTTCTGAACCTATTTTTGAACAAGGTCGCTATGAAGGCTGCCTTTTGATATTTCAAGATATCACATTAGTTGCAGAGAAAGAAAGAATGCAAAAACGATTCATCGCGGATGCTTCTCATGAACTTAGAACTCCAATTGCATCCATTTTAGGAATGATTGAAATTTTAAATCGTGAGGGATTTGATGATGCTGAAACTATGCTTGATTTTCATGGACAAATAGAAAAAGAATCGAATCGTTTAAAAATGATTGTCGATGATTTACTACAATTATCACGTTTGAGTTCTGGTTCAGTTTTAATAAATAAAAAAATGTGCGATTTAAACCAAGTTGTCAAAAATAATATTAAAGAAGCGACTAAAAGAAACAAAAATCAAACTGAAATTCTTTTAACAGGTCAAATAAATGAGTACGTTTATGTTGATGAATTTAAAATGCACCATGTGGTTAATAACTTAATTGAAAATGCTTTAATGCATAGTGAAGCAACTCGGATTGAAGTTGATTTACAGCTCATTAATAAACAAATCGTTTTATCAGTAAAAGACAATGGTTGTGGTATTGAAAAACATCACCTGGATTATCTGTTTGATCGTTTTTATAGAGTTGATGCTCATCGATCTCGTTTAAGTGGTGGTTCAGGATTGGGGTTATCGATTATAAATAATATTGTGATTGCTCATGGTGGAACAATTGAAGTGAAGAGTGTGGTCAATGAAGGAACAACTTTCATTGTAAGGTTACCACTTTAAATGGGAGGGAAGATGAAAATTATTGACTTGCATGCTGATATTGGAAATCACTTGTACCAATGTAGGAATCAAGCAAATGTGTTAAAACAGTTTCATGAGTATAAACTAAAAAAGGCAGAGATTGTTATTTCATCGGTAGCCTGTTATTTTTGTGGTGATGAATCATGGAATGATATGCAGAAAATGATAAGCCATGCTAAAGAAGAAATAAATAAATCGAATATTAAACTAATTTTATCAGTTGATGATTGTATGAAATTGGAAGATTTGAATTTGATTTTAACTGTTGAGGGAATGTGTGGGATAAAAAGTGATGTGGAAGACAAAATTCAGTGGATGTATGATCAGGGAGTGCGCATTGCTTCATTATGTTGGAATGATGAAAATTCCCTTTGTACAGGAGTAAAAGGAAACCCTTCAAGAGGATTGACTGATTTAGGTAAAAAAGCAATTAGAAAGATGAATGAATTAAATATGATTGTTGATGTATCTCATGCGAATGAAAAATCATTTTGGGATATATTGGATGAAACAACTAAACCAGTCATCGCAACACATAGTAACTTACGTGTACTGGCTAATGTAGAACGCAATCTAACGTCACAACAATTTAAAGCATTGGCAAACCAGAAAGGTTTATGTGGGCTAAATGGTGTAAAAGCATTTATTGGGGATGAGTTAAAAAATCAAGATGCGAAGCAACTATCCAATCATGCAAAAGCAATGAGTGAACTTCACGGTGTTAATCATATAGCGATTGGTTTTGATTTTATGGATTTTTTAAGTAAGAGTGAAAGCATGGCTGTGGATTTAAAAAGTGCAGAAGATGCGCAAAATTTAATACTAGAACTTAGAGAAAGATTTGTTGAAGAAGATGTAGAAAGAATTGCATATAAAAATGCATTAGAATTTTTAAGGACAAATTTATAATGAAGCAAGATGGGAAAAAAATAATATATTTTACTAATTATGCAGCTGGAGAAAAAGAAATGCATGATTTAGAATTTAGGACACTCTTCAATGAATGTCCTTTTAATCGAATATTAATTAGCGAAATTGATCTAGAGGTCAATCGCTCTATTTTTGTAAAAGAAAAATTATATGTGTACTGTGATTCAAATGATTTTGATGGTTTATTAATTCAAGTAAAAAATCTAAATTTAGATTTTGAAAACATTCGTGTGGACTATATAAAGCATGAAAAATTAAGTGTTGCCTATGAAGAACGTTTAGTTCAAATGGGAAAAATTGGTGCAGCAATCCTTGGTGATTCTAATTTGCATCATCCAGATCATTTCTTGGCAATTACTGAAATTGATGGAATTTTTTATTTTGGTGTGAGGGAAAAGGGGGGACATGGTTGTGATAAACGACAAAATAAACCCTACTCTTACAGCGTTTCCTGTAGCACTAGAGTAGCCAGGGTGCTTTCTAATCTTGCGCTAAAACATGACTATAGCCTATCTGTAATAGATCCTTGTTGTGGTATTGCGACTGTAGTTTTAGAATTGCTAACAATGGGTGCAAAAAATATCGCAGCAAATGAACTTCATGAAAAAGTAGCGAAAAATGCAATTAGAAATCTTAATCATTATGGTTATAATATTGATTTAAGCGTTGGTGATATTCAAGATATTAAGAGTGTTTACGATGTTGCTATACTCGATATCCCATATGGTCATTACATTAAAACTGAAGAACAAAATCAAAAAAATATTCTTATGCATTGTTCAACTATTGCAGATGAAATCATTTTATTATCACAAACCACAATGGATAAACAACTTATTGAATTAGGATATAAAATAGTTGATCAATGCAGTGTAGATAAATTCACATTTAGAAGACATATTACTATTGCCAAAAAAATTGCGCATTAAAAAAAGCACATTACGTCTTAAACTAAACGTAATGCACCACCAATTTCAAGTTCTAATAATTTTTTTTGGTCTGCTTGATTCATAAATGAGCTATAAAGCAATGTCGTTTTTAACTCCATTTCTCTGTATTCTTTTGGAACTTGAGCGAAGGAAGATGCGATATGTATATCGCATTTTTTTAATTGTTTTAAATATTTTTGTCCATTCGTATTGAATGCAAGAACACGTATCGTATTAAGAGGGGGTAGTTTTTTTACCTCGTCTTTTGTGATTTGATTTAATAAGTGTACACAGGTTCTTTGAATTCTTGCTTTTGTATAGCGCTTCGTAGTGGATTTTTTGATAAATTCATCCCAAGAGTGCGACTCTTTTATTTTATTTGCTAAATGGTTTTCAATTCCTTCATTAAATAGAAATATATTTTGCAGGTATTTTTTATCTAATGTAGTAAAAAGTATTTTAAGTGTTAAAAAAAATTGACTCCAGTTTACAGAAGGCTCATCAATAACCATTGCACAATCATTTTCAATGTTTTCTTTATTGAAATAGGCTTTTCTAATTGCAGTTGCACTTGAAATTCCTTTGTTTAAATTCTCATCATGATAATGTGTTGTTCTTTTTATACAGTACGGTTTGATATTTGTGTTTTGTAAAGCTTTTAAATAAGCGACACCTAAAATATCATTAGCTTGCATAGTTGCTGAACCTAATGAGTAGGCCTTTGCATAGCCTTCACCCATATTAAGTGCTTCTTTCAAGTAATCAACTTTAAAATTCATAGAGGCTATCTGTTTTAAGTTTTGTAAATCATTTGATTCGCTTCCGAATACAATACTATCAACTTTCGCTATATTTAAAAGAGTAACAGCAGAATTGGCAAATATTTCTGCACTTTGAGTAACGCAACTATAGGGAAGTTCGATAATGATATCTACACCGTTTTCGATTGCGGCTTTTGCGCGTCGAAATTTGTCAATAATTGCCATTTCCCCGCGCTGAACAAAATTCCCGCTCATAACCGCAACTAAAACATCGCAGTTACTTACGCGTTTTGCCTCTTCTATATGATGTTTATGACCATTATGAAATGGATTGTATTCAGTAATTATTCCGCATGCTTTCATGTTATCACCAACAATAGTGTAACATATTCATGATTTTTTCACACTAAAAGTGTATAATGAATAAGTGATAACGAAGTGGAGTGATAAAAATGGTAACAGATTTAGCATATAAAATTTATAAACCGACAAAAAAATGTATTGGTACAATAGTAGTAGTCCATGGAATGATGGAACATCAAAAAAGATATGAGTATTTTGCAAACGAGATGAAAAATGAAGGTTATGCAGTACTAACTTATGACCAAAGGGGTCATGGTGAAAGTGCAAAAACTGAAAAAGCATTAGGATTTTTTGCTAAAACTCGTGGCTGGAAACTGCTAATACAAGATTGTTTTGATATGGTTTCTTTAATTAAAAGTGAATACCCGGGTGTTCCTTGTATTTTATTTGGACATAGCATGGGCTCAATAGTTGTACGTAGTTTTATTAAACGATATGACACTGAGGTGCAATCAGTGATACTTTGTGGTGCACCAACTTTTAGTAATCTTGTACCATTAGGTCACAAGCTTTCACAAGTTATTGGACTTGTTAAAGGAAAACGTCATCGAAGTGAATTATTGAAAGAAATCGTTTTAGGTTCATTTAATAAGTCAATTTTGGATCCTAAAACACCGTGTGATTGGATTAGTAAAAATGATGAGAACGTACTAAATTATATTAACGATCCACTTTGTCAATTTAATTTTACTACGGTTGCCTATGAAGATTTATTGTTTGGTATGATGGATATGAATGAAACAATGAGGTGGAATTTTAGAAATAAAAATCTAAACATTTTATTCATTAGTGGCTCTGAAGATCCGTGTACTGGAAAAGAAAAAGGTTTAGATAAATCAGTTAAATCGTTAAAAGAAGCTGGTTACACGCGCATTGAAAGAAGAACTTATGTACCACTTCGCCATGAAATATTGAATGAAATTGAAAAAGATAAAGTAATACAAGATTGCATAGAATGGTTAAAATTAATAAATGTTAAAAGTTAATGTGTCGGATATTGCGATTTTCGTTGACTTTCAATTCAGTTTTAAATATAATAATTATGCTAACGAATAGGGTGAATTGTCGTGAAGTGGACTAAAAGAGAATTAACAAACTTGATTGATATTGATTTTGAAGAAGAAATAAGTTTTGATACTTTAGCTTTTAAAAAATTAGATCGATTAAATGATTTACGCAATGTCACTGTTAAGGGAAACGGGCATTATGATTGCTCACTACAAAGATTTGAGGTTGACTTAGATCTCGCGGGCGAAATGATCGTACCTTGTGCTCTTACTTTAGAAGACGTTGTTGTACCTTTTGATTTTTCTTCAACAGAAGTATTTAGTTTTCTAAATACAGAGGATGAGGATGTTCATGAGTGCAAGAAAGAGTTCGTAGAGTTGTATCCCATCGTATTCCATTTGATTTGTCGTGAAGTTCCACTAAAAGTTGTGAAGGATGACGCACAATATCTAAAAGGTGAAGGTTGGGAAGTAATGAGTGAACAAGAGTATCGTAGTAGAAAAGAAAAAGAAGTTGACCCGCGATTGGCAAAGCTAAAAGATTTTAAATTCGATGAAAGCTAGGAGGTGCAAATATGGCTGTACAACAAAGAAGAGGTTCAAAAACAAGAAAAGCAAAACGTAGAACGCATTTTAAATTATCTGCTCCAACATTAGTAAAATGTGCTACATGTGGTGAATACAAATTGCCTCACCACGCATGTTCATCTTGCAAAACTAAATAAAAGAAGACGATATATTATCGTTTTTTTTTTATCTTATAAGTAAGTTTAAACTTAGAGTGAAAATATTGTACAAAAGTAAATTTATGCTCTCATTGTGATCGCTTGGATATTTGTGTTATAGCAATAATGGTGGTATTATTCTTTATATATTTATCTATTAAATGCAGTTTAACTTATATTTGCAGGCTAACGTGTTCATGGTTTTGAGGTGGAACATTTTTTCATGTACAAATAGTAATTTTAGAAGAAATTTATTAAAGGAGGAAGTTTATGATTATAAGTGCATCAAGAAGGACAGATATCCCTTCATATTATGGTGAGTGGTTTATTAATCGACTTAAAGAGGGGGTTATCTATGTTGTGAACCCATATAATACAAAACGCTACTCAAAGGTAAACTGCACAAAAGAATGCGTTGATATGATTGTATTTTGGAGTAAGAACCCAAAACCTTTTTTTAAGTACTTATCTGAACTAGATGAGATGGGCTATAATTATTATTTTCAATTTACTTTAACTCCTTATGATAAAAGTGTTGAAAAAAGACTTCCAAATAAAAAAGAACTTATAAAAACATTTATTGATTTAAGTAAACGAATTGGTAAAAATAAAGTGATATGGAGATATGATCCGATTATATTAAATGAAACTCTAACATTAGAATACCATGCAAAAATGTTTGAGGAATTTTCACGTCAATTATCGCAGTATACTGAGCGATGTATAATAAGCTTTGTGGATAGTTATAAGAAAGAAGCTGCAATGAGTAAAACAGATATGCACCTGCTTGGAAAGTTATTTTCTGATATTGCCAAAAAAACAAATTTGAAACTATATACATGTTCGGAACAAATTGATTTGAGTGAATACAATATCAATCATGGAGCTTGTATTGATAAAGAACTTATTGAAAAAATACTAGGACAAGAGATATTAGTAAGTAATGACAAAAATCAACGGGAAGCATGCTGTTGTGCTGAAAGCATTGAAATTGGAACTTATAGTTCATGCGCTAATGGGTGTAGTTATTGTTATGCAATGAACAGTGAAAAAAAAGTATTGTTAAACATGGCGAATCATCATCCAGATTCTAATGTATTGATTGGAGCACTTCCAAGTGATGCCATAAATACAAATAGAGATACACGTAGTATAATAAACAAACAAATACAATTTGTTTGGAATGAGGATTGAACGACAAATTAAATGAATTATGGGGTATAATTTACAATATTTACCAAAAAAAACCAGATATTAAATAGAAAAGCGATTTTTATTAGCTAAAAAGTAAAAAAAGCTTTTTTTTTTTAATGTTTATAGTATAATTGGTGGTATAAAGTGGTAGATTGTGGTGGAAAGTGGTGAGAGCGATGTTTATTGGTGAATATCAACATTCGATAGATACCAAAGGTCGGATGATTATTCCGGCTAAATTTCGCGAGGAATTGCAATCCAATTTCATTGTGACGCGTGGGTTAGATGGTTGTTTGACTATTTATACGATTGAACAATGGGCTGAAATTATCGCTGGATTAAAAAAGCTTCCGAACACAAAAAAAGAAACTAGAATGTACATTCATATGTTAACTGCAAAAGCGACAGAATGCACTTTCGATTCACAAGGAAGAATTTTACTTCCAAGTTCGCTTATTACTGAGGCAAAAATCGAAAAAGAATGTGTTGTAGTTGGGGTAATGGACCATGTTGAAATTTGGGCGAAAGAACGCTGGTTAAATTACTATAGTGAAGCAAGTGAATCATTTGAAGAAATTGCAGAAAAATTAACGGAGTTTATAGCTTAATATGAAACATTATAGCGTGTTGCTTAATGAATGTATTGAGCACCTAGATATTAAGCCCGAAGGACAATATATTGATGGAACATTAGGACGTGCAGGTCATAGTATGCAAATCGTTAAGAAGTTAAATGAAAATGGGCATCTATATTGTTTTGATAAAGATATGCAAGCGATTAATGAATCAAAAGAAAGGTTGAATGATTATTTAGATAGAATTACATTCATTCATAGTGATTTTTCAAAGATGAAAGAAAAAATGAATGAAATAGGAATTAGTGAAGTTGATGGAGTTTTACTAGATATTGGTGTTTCATCACCTCAGTTTGATGATGAAGAAAGAGGATTTAGTTATCGCTTTAATGCAAGATTAGATATGAGAATGGATCAAAGTCAAACATTAAGTGCCTATGAAGTTGTGAATTTCTATACCTATCAAGAATTAGTATCAATTTTCTATCGATATGGTGAAGAGTCTTTTGCGAAACAAATTGCTAGAAAAATCGAACAAGCGAGATTACTTAAACCAATAGAATCAACATTTGATTTAGTAGAAGTAATTAAATCTGCATTACCTGCAAAAGTATTAAGTAAAAAAGGGCACCCAGCCAAAAAAGTATTTCAAGCAATAAGAATTGAAGTTAATCAAGAATTGAGTGCTCTTGAAAATGGACTTGAAGGCGCCGTGTCATTGATGAAAAAAGAAGGTAGAATTTGTGTTATTACTTTTCACTCATTAGAAGATAGAATTGTAAAAAATTATTTTAATCAAATCGGGAAAGCTGAAAAAATTGATAAAAATATACCTATTTTACCTCAAGATATGCCACAAGCTGATTTCGAAGTAATCAGTAAAAAACCAATTCTTCCTTCCACGGAAGAACTAACTGAAAATCAAAGGTCACATAGTGCAAAACTAAGAGTGATAAAGAAAAAATAATGAGGGGAGAGATTGTATTGAAACGAGTAGTAAAAAGAAAAAGAGTGATAAAAATTGAAAGAGTTGCAATTGCAGTTTTCGTTTTTTCAGTGTTGCTTTCGATGTTGTCATCTGTTTTTCTTGCAGCATACAATAATGAGCTAACTGTTTCTATTCAAAATCTAGAAAACGAAGTTTTAAACTATCAGTCTGAAAATGAGTTATATGAAATAGCAGTTCAAAATTTATCAAGTAAAGATCGTGTTATGGATATTGCTGAAATGGAAGGATTAGCATTAAACCAAAGTAACGTAATTACGATTAGTGTAGACGAATAAAATGCGATTGAAACCAGATGTAGTAATCCTTTCTTTATTTTCTACAGTAATGCTTGTATTTTTACTAATTACGATTAATGTGCTATCTGTTTCGCTATTTCAATATCATCCCATGAGTGGGGTAGATCTTGAACCCTATGTTTCAAGTTCGAATGTCATCAATGAAACTATTCCTTCTGTTCGAGGAGATATCATTGATAAAAATGGATATATAATTGCGCAAGATGTTAAGACATACAATATAATTTGTTATCTAGATGAAAGCCGTTTAACAGGAAATAAGGAACCAGCATATGTAGTTGATCCTGTTTTTACTGCGCAACAATTAGCGGTAATTTTAGATGAAGATTTCCAAAAAATAGTTACATTTCTTTCTGATGAAGACAAATATCAAACTGAACTTGGATCTAAAGGAAGAAGCTTAACAATAGAGAAAAAAGAGGAAATAGAAGCACTAAATTTACCTGGTATTGAATTTGTAGAATCGGTTAAACGCTCTTATCCTATGGGAGAATTTGCATCCTATTTGGTTGGATTTGCTCAAACTGATGAAACAGGACATACAGTAGGGAAGATGGGTGTAGAACTATTTTTAAATGAAGAGTTAAATGGTACAGACGGTAGTCGTACATATCAGGCAGGTAAAAATAATGTTATCTTACCGGGGATGAAGTATGAAGAAACTCCATCAATCAATGGGAATGATGTTTATTTGACTCTTGATCAAGAGATTCAAGAAGCACTAGAAACATCATTTGAAATAACACAAGAGCAGTTTTCTGCAGATAATATCTGGGGTTCAGTAATGGAAGTAGATACTGGAAAAATTTTAGCATGGGGTCAAAGTCCAAGTTTTGACCCAAATACGTTGGATATTACTGAATACACAAATAGTGGATCCCAAATGCCGTATGAGGCGGGTTCAACTATGAAAATATTTACTTATGCAGCAGCCATTGATTCTGGAGTATATCAACCGGATACATTAGTAGATAGTACAACATTTTGTTATGGAAATACAGGTGCAACAGCCTATCGAGTTTCATGCAATGACACACGAAAAATTGGTGAAATTAACAATGCTGGACAACGAAATTGGGGGATGATTCCATACGATGATGGACTTGTCTATTCAAGTAATACAGTGACTGCCAGTATTCTTACAAATTTATTGGATGATGAATTGTATGAACAATATTTATATGATTTTGGTTTTTTTAATGATGTAAATAGTGATTACATAAGTGAAGTAAATGGAACAATGAACTATAGATATCCTGCTGATAAGTTAGCGATGACATATGGGCAAGGATCTACGGTGACAATGTTACAAATACTACAGGCATACTCAGCAATTTTTAGTGATGGTACTATGGTTAAACCATACTATGTTGATGAAATTAGAAGCTCTTATAATCAACAAGAAATTATTTTCAAAGCAGAAACTGAAGTTGTATCTAATCCAATAAAATCAAGTACAGCGAAGAAGCTACAAGAATTGCTGTATGATACAGCAAACTTGGATTATGGAACTGCACGCTTTTATCAAATTGAAGAAACCGAAATTATGGCAAAAACTGGTACTTCTCAAGTAGCGGTGAATGGAACATATGAATCAGGAAAAACAATCACTTCTATCATGATTGGGCTTCCAGCAGATGATCCAACCTATATGGTATACTATGCATTTTTAGCTGATTATAATAAAGATGCACATCTCATGTCTGATGCTGTAAAAACGCTGCTTCAAAAAGTTGCACAAAAGTATAATTTAAGTGAAGCTTTAACTGAATCAAATCATCAAGAAATAGTAAAAATCGATGAAGAAATTATGCCTTCATTAACAAATCATAGTGTTGAATACAGCTTAAAAAAATGTGAAGATATACAGGTTGAAGCAATTGTGCTAGGAAACAAAGATTCGGTAATTGATCAACATCCAAAAAGCGATACTGTTGTTTATACAAATGAAAAAGTGTTTTTGCTAACTGATAAAGGAACGATATTAATGCCAAACATGATTGGTTGGACAAGAAGTGAAGTTACCGATTTTTGGGAAATAACTGGGATACCTGTTGCGATGGATGGAAGCGGGTTGGTTTCTTCACAATCTTTACCTCAAGGAACACAAATTGATTCAACAATTAGAATTGAAGTCAATATGGAATAAGTCACGTATAAATGTGACTTTTTTTTCATATATTGTCTTGAGGTGATTTAAAGTGTTACCATCAACAATAAAAAAAAGAATTACGATAGTTGCGGTTGTAACGAGCTTGTTGTTTTCGCTCATTGTTGGAAAGCTCGCTTACATTCAATTAATTCAACGTGATGATTTATATCAAAAGGCACTAGATTTGTGGGAAAGAGATTTTCCAGTTTCAGGATTAAGAGGAAACATTCTTGATGTGAATGGGAATGTATTAGCAACAGATATACCAAGCACATCTGTAATGATTGTGCCAGCACAAATAAAGGATAAAGAAAACACCGCTAGATTTTTATCAGTAGTGTTAGAGTCTGATTATGAAAAAATGCTAGAATTGGTAAATCAAAAGTCATCTACTGTCAAAATAAATCCAGATGGCAAACTCATAACGAATGAGCAGTCAATTGAAATATCGCAGGAAAATCTAAGTGGTGTTTACTTAGTGCAGGATTCTCTTCGTTATTATCCTGGGGGTGCGTATTTATCTCAAGTGTTAGGATTCACAGGTTTTGATAATCAAGGTTTGGCGGGTTTAGAGTATCAATATGAAGAAATTTTAAAGGCAAATAGTGGAAGTATGAAGATACCATTTGATGCAAAGGGACATCCTGTAACAACGTATAGTGAACGCTATGTAGCTCCAGGACAAGGGATGGATGTCATGCTAACAATCGATAAAACTATTCAAGATATCTTAGAAAGAGAATGTAACAATGCAATGCAAAAATATGAACCTGATGCTGCATGGGCAATCGCAGTAAATCCTAATAATGGTGAGATATTGGCGATGGTTTCTAAGCCAGATTTTGATCCGAATCATTATCAAGATTACGATTCAAGTACGTATAATCATAACTTGCCTATATGGAAAAGTTATGAACCAGGTTCAACATTTAAAACGATAACTTTTGCTGCAGCGCTTGAAGAAGACTTGTTTGATATGCAAACAGATACTTATATGGATAACGGTTATGAAATAGTAGAAGGAGCAAGACTCAAGTCATGGAAAGCTGGTGGGCATGGTCTACAGACATACATGGAATGTCTTCAAAACTCGAGTAATCCGTGTTTTGTGGATATAGCAGAAAAACTGGGAGAAGATAATTTAAAAAAATACATTGAATTATTTAATTTTGGTGAAATTACAAATGTTGATTTGCCAGGTGAGTCTTCAGGTATCATGTTTAGTGATGAAAATTTTGGACCACTTGAGCAAGCTACTACAGGTTTTGGTCAAGGGATATCTACAACAGCACTACAAATGGTTATGGCATTTAGTGCGTTAGTTAATGGCGGAAATTATTATCAACCCTATATTACAAAAGCTATACTTCATCCAACAACCAAGGATGTTTTATTTGAAGTAGAGCCTAATTTAGTTCGAAGAGTAATATCAGAGGAAACATCCTTTGAAATGCGCATGGCATTAGAATCGGTCGTTGCTTATGGTGGAGCAAAAGGAAGTTATATCGATGGTTATAAAATCGGTGGTAAAACTGGAACTGCACAAAAAGCAGTAGATGGACAATATTTAGTTGGAGAATATATTTTATCTTATATTTGTGCAGCACCCATTGATGATCCACAAATTGTTATCTATATGGCGTTAGATGCACCAAAAAATGATATTCAGTATGGAGGGACTGTTGTAGCTCCAATAGTAAAAAATGCTCTAGAGGACATATTATTGTATCTTGATGTGCCTAAAACAGATGAACAACTTCAAAAGATAAAACTTTGGAGTGATCCAGTTGAAGTAGAAGTAGGAAACTATGTTGGATTAGATACAAAAGATGTTAAAAACAATCAACTTCAATTTGTCTATGTTGGAGAAGGAGAGGTAGTTCTTGATCAACTTCCTGATGCAGGAGTTAAAATACTAGAAAATGGGACGGTGTGGTTATATCTTGGAAAGAAAGAAACTGAATGAACTCTTAAAAGTTTTAGCGATAAAAAGTGATGATGAAAGAATCATCACTAAAATTACATGTCATTCAAAGGATGTAATAAAAGATAGCATTTTTGTGGCAATCGATGGAAAAAAAGAAAGTGGACTTAATTTTGTAGAAGAGGCACTTGATAAAGGGGCAATTGTTGTTAGTGAAAGTGAAGATTTACGCACGTATAAAGTAGATAATTCCAAAGAGGCTTATGCTTTGTTGTTGCACTGCTTTTATGGACAGCCTACAAATCATTTAAAGTGTATTGGAATAACTGGCACCAACGGAAAAAGCAGTACTGCGTTTTTAATATGTGAAATGTTTGAAAGTTTAGGACATTCCTGTTGCTTTATCGGCACACATGGCGCTACAATTAATCATCGTCATATTAATACATTAAATACAACACCTCATAGTGAAGTATTGGTTCATATATTTAATCAATGCATTAAAGAAAATGTTGAAATCGTAGTAATGGAAGTAAGCTCTATGGCGCTTAAGATGGAAAGACTGTATGGCTGTTTATTTGATGTGATCATTTACACAAATATAAAAAAGGATCATATTGAAGAACATGGTAGCTATGAAGATTATGTGTACTCCAAAAAACTAGCCCTTAATTATTTAAAAAAGAATAGTGTAGTGATTTATAATAGTGATGATGCAACCTGTAGTTCTTTAATGAGCAAACAAAAAAGAGCATATAGTTTTGGGAAAAAATCCAACTACTTTAAAATTTCTTCTATAATCGAAAGTAAAAATTCTACAAGTTTTTATTTAAATGAAACCTTAATAAACACTCCTTTAAAGTCTTCAGCAAATGTATATAATCTAGTGGCATCATTAGTATGTGGTTATTTCTTTGACTTAAACTGGGAGGATTGTATACAATGGGCATCAAATTGTAAGATGTTGAGTGGACGTTTTGAATTGGTTGCACGCTCGCCAGATATTTATGTTGATTATGCACATACAGCTTCAGCATTTGAAACATTGTGCAGTTACTTTAAAAAATTATGGAACCATCAACTCATTGTTGTTTTTGGATGTGGAGGAGATAGAGATCGTAGTAAAAGAAGGGTGATGGGTGAGTTAGCATGTCGGTACTGTGATGAAGTTATCTTAACGAATGATAATCCTCGAACTGAAGATCCTTGTCAAATAATAAATGATATTGTCGAAGGGTGTAATAAAGATGTTCATATCGAATATATTCGCTCTAAGGCAATTAAAAAAGCGTTCAAATTAGCAGGAAAAAATGATATAATACTTGTTGTTGGAAAAGGTGATGAAAAATTTCAGCTCAATGAGCTAGGGAAAGTTGAGATGAATGACAAAGAGCTTATACTTTCAATATTAAGGGAGGAAATCTAATGTTTTATATGACCTTATTAAGCGGTTTTGTGATAAGTGCACTATTTGTGTTGCTACTTATGCCAAAAGTCATCCGCTTTTTACATAAAATTAACTATAAACAACAGGTGAGTGAATATTCACTTCAAGAATTTAAAGAAAAGGCAAAAACCCCAACAATGGGTGGAGTTTTGTTTGTGCTTATTCCAGTGATTGTTAGTTTATGTCTTTATCCACAAGCCATTACAGATTTAAAAACAATGATTGTAATCGTGGCTTATCTAGGATATGCACTTATTGGTTTTATTGATGACTATATCATTGTTATACAAAAAGATAATCGAGGATTGCCAGCTAAATATAAATTCTTGCTTCAGTTAATGTTAGCAATTATATTTTATTTTGTTTATCGTGAACATGCTTCGCTTGATGTAGTGATTCCGTTTATTAATATCTCAGTAGAATTGGGACCGTTTTATATTGTTTTAGTATACTTTATGTTTACTGGAACTAGCAATGCAGTTAATCTAACAGATGGAATGGATGGATTGGCTGGCGGGACTAGTTTTTTGGCGCTTTCACCTTTTGTGTTTTTTGCGCTAACACAACATCAATACTTTATCGCTTGTTTCATACTATGTATTATGGGATCACTTCTTGGCTACTTAAAATTCAATATGTTTCCTGCGAAGATATTTATGGGCGATACAGGGGCATTAGCTTTAGGTGGAGTTCTAGCTGCCTTAGCGATGGTTTTAAAGCAAGAAATAGCCTTAATCATTATTGGAGGGGTTTTTGTTTGGGAAACAATGACATGCATCATTCAAATTGCTTCAGTGAAACTGTTTAAGCGTCGTGTATTCAAATATACCCCGATTCACTACAGTTTTAAAATCTCTGGAATGAGTGAACCGAAGATTGTTTTAATGTTTTGGTTAATTGGTTTTATCTGTGCGATTTTAGGATTTATGATAGGAGTGAGTTAGATGAAAGCCTTAGTCATTGGTGCAGCGCTAAGTGGTACAAAAATTGCTGAATATTTATTGTTTAAAGGCTATGATGTGTTTTTGACTGATTCTAATAAAGTAAGCAATAAAGTAGATTTAGTGAAACAGGGAGTACAAGTATATGATGAAGGGCATCCTGATCTTTTAAAAAATATTGAATATGACTTAATTGTGAAAAATCCAGGTATTCCTTATCATGTTCCGTTTGTTAAGTTTTTTGTTGATAAAGGATGTGCAATTTATAATGAAATAGAAGTTGCTTCACGATTTGTATCTAATTTCCATTATGCCTCTATTACTGGTACAAATGGTAAAACAACAACGACCTCTTTATTGGCGTATTTACTTAGTCAGGATAAAAATAAACTTAGTTTTGCAGCTGGGAATATTGGTTTACCACTTAGTGCAATTGCAATTAATCATGAACAAGAAGAATGTTATATTGCTTTAGAAATTGCAGCATTTCAGCTGCTAGGATGTGAGTCATTTCATCCTTGTGTGAGTTGTTGCACCAATTTAACGCCGGATCATTTGGATTATTTTAAGAATGAAGATGCTTACTATGATGCAAAAATGTTGGTCTATAAGAATCAAAAAGCTGATGATTGGTTTTTAAGGAACATTGATGATGAAGAAATTGTAAAAAGAACAAGAAATGTTCCTTGTACGGTTATTGATTATTCAATCAATAAGGAAGCAGATTGCTGCATTAAGAATAATCAAGTCATGCTCTTTGATAAAGTTTTGTTTGATGTTGATGATTTAAGGTTAGTAGGAAAACATAATCTTCAAAATGCTATGGTAGCGGCAATGATGGCTTATAAAATGAATGTAGATTGCAAACTCATTAAACAAGGTATCAAAACATTTATGGGAGTACAACATCGCATTGAATTTGTTAAAGAACATCATAAAGTTCGCTATTATAATGATTCTAAAGGAACCAATGTTGAGGCAACCCAAGTTGCTTTAGATGCTTTTGACAAACCTGTAATTTTATTAGCTGGTGGTTATGATAAAGGTACAGGCTTTGATGAAATTAAACCTTATTTGCATAAAATCAAACAAATGATTGTCTTTGGTGATACTAAACAACAACTTAAAGAAATAGATCCTAGAGCTATTGTAGTATCTACAATGATTGAAGCTTTAGAAGTTGCTACAACGATTGCAAATGAAAACGATGTAGTTTTACTTTCCCCAATGTGTGCTAGTTGGGACCAATTTAAAAATTTTGAGCAACGAGGGGATATTTTTAAGGAATATGTTAATCAATTATAAAGTATTCAATCACAAATTATTATTTGTGATTTTTCTTTTTTATTAATAAAAGAGTAGTTACAAAAGTAACCATTTTTGCAGTAAATATAATGATTGAAATGATATCGATTGGTTGTGTAGTCATATAAACAAAAGATAAAATTAGTACTATAATGATTTGTAGTATAAATGTTTTTTTTGGTAATAGTTTATTTAATAAATTTGCAAGTAAAATATAAAATATGAAACCAACAAGCTGAGTTAGTAAATCAAAAATTGTGGGAGTTATCACATCAAAGTTGTATAAAAAAGCAAAACATGCAGAAAATAATAATGCAGGTAGTAATACTTTTAAAATATAAGATAAATCATTTAAGTTCTTTTTTTTCATAATGTCACCTCATTAGAAGTATATGTGCTTGGACTTTTTTTTAGAAGGGATGAACCTATGCTTGAATATATTGACTTAATCTACAGGAGCATTTTTTTCTATACTATCATTGTGATATCACTTCGATTAATGGGAAAAAGAGAAGTTGGAGAATTGAGTATTCTTGATATTGTTGTGTATTTTGTCCAATCAGAAATCCTGGCTATGGCCATTTCTGAGCCGGAAGAGCCACTTTTAAAGCCACTGCTGGCTATTTTCACATTAACAGTTTTGCAAATATTAGTATCATGGACATGCCTTAAAAAGAAAAAGTGGCGTGATTTTTTTGAAGGCAAACCAGTAATGATTATTGAAAATGGAACAATTAATCAAGATGTTATGAAAAAACAACGGTATACAATTGATGACTTAATGTTTCAATTAAGAGATAAAGATGTGAGCTGTATTGATGAGGTTGAATTTGCGATTTTAGAAAATAGTGGTGTTTTAAGTGTATTAAAGAAAGGCAACAATAAACTAAAATGGCCGAATCCTCTTGTATCGGATGGAATAATACAAAAAGAAGAGTTATTAAAAAATGATTTAACTGATAAGTGGTTAATTGATGAACTCCATTATCAAGGTTATGATGATGTTAATGAAGTTTTTTTATGTTTATATCAGAAAAATGGTTTATATGTGATTAAAAAATAATGTTTTAATTGAATGAGAAAAATGAAGAAATGTTGTTAGTAGCATAGAAATACAAAGAGAAAGAATAAGTGAATTATCTAATGTGTAAATAGGTAAAATCAAAATACATCCTAAACGTACGACACAACCAACAATTGTTCCTTTTAAAGCTTGATTGCTTTTATTAGTTGCATGTAAAAAAGAAGTTAATATAGGTTGAATGCTAAATACGCAAAATGGAAAAGCGAGCTTTCTTAATATAGAAGACATCCCAGCTTGCTTATAAAGAATCATACAAATTTCATCTGGAAAAATAAATAATAAAAAGCTCCATAAAATTCCAATAAACAGTGCAAAACTACATGTATAAGTAAATGTGGTTTTTAGTTGTTTGAAATTCTTTTTGCTAAATGCTTCACTGAATATCGGAAGTGCCCAATTGGAGACCATAACTGATGCAAAACTAGGTAAAACAATTAAAGGAAATACGTAAGAATTAATAAGTGTGAAGTTATCAAACATAATATTTTGTAATGATGCTTCTACGTTAACAAGCATAAACATTGGTTCTAAGAAAAAAGTAATTGATCCTACTAATCGACTTAATGTCATTGGTAATGCCATTGATATCAATGAAAAATATATTGTTTTATTGGCCTTTTCTTTTAAAAACAGTAAATTTGGTTTTCTTTTAAACCCGATGGCAATCAACATATGGATAGAACTTGCAATCTCACCAATGGCCATACTTAAAACTGCAATTTTTGCTAAAATTACAGCGTTGGTACATAAAGGAAGTGCAAAAATTAAAAATAGAAGACGAAATAACTCTTCTGATACTTGTGCCATTGAGTATGCAATGAGTTGATGACGCCCCATAAGGTATCCTTTTAACAAACCTGATAAAGTAATTAAAGGAATCATTGGCAGACAACTGTAAAATACAGCAAGTAGGTTAGGATCTTTAAATATCGTATGAGTAATGATTGGAATGAATAAAGTAAGAGCAAACAATATTAATAAGTTGTTAGTTATAGAAAGTAAAATACTCGCTTTGATTGTTTTTTTAGCGTTGTTTGTTGATGCTAATAATTTTGCCATAGCATTTGGGATTCCGAATTGTGCCAGTGTAATAAGCAATAACATCGTTGGCATAGTGAGTGCATAATAATTCATTGCCTCACTTGAAAGATTTCTTGCCAGCGTGATTCTTACTACAAAAGAGAGCACTTTTGCGATTGATGAATAAAAAAGAAGGAAAAAAGTTGTTTTTATTAATTTTTTTTTCATATTTATCTCCACATTTTATAAAGTATGATTTATAATTTATAAGTATGTATGTTAGGGGGGAAAAAATGGACAAGTCTTTATCAGATAATCAAATACAAATTACGATTGCATTACAATTACAAAGACTTCAAAGAGATGCGTTACCTAACCTAACATATGAAAATATAGTAGACACGCTAAAATATTTGAAATGGAAGAAAAAAAAACCAAAGACTTTACATGAGGCTGTGAATGATATATTATCTTTATCAGCTGACGAAATTGTACAACTGTTGTCACAGCGTGCAATTATTGATGGTTTTAAATCAAGTTTTGATGATTTTGAAGATTTAATAGGAGGAAAAGAAAATGAGTAAAAACAAGAAAACCCATTTAAGTGTATTTTTTGCAAGTATTATTGCATTTGCAATTTTAATTGCAACATACACTCAAGATATTGCCAACAATATGACTTTAGGGTTAGATTTACAAGGTGGATTTGAAATTGTTTATGAGGTTAGTCCACTTGAAGATGATGGTGCATTACCAGAAATGACTGTTGTTTCTAGCAGTATTTCAAAGCGTATCGATGTTTTGGGAGTATCAGAACCTCAAATTATTATTGAAGGTGATGATCGCATTCGTGTACAACTTGCTGGTGTAAGTGACCAAGAACAAGCACGTCGTATGATTTCATCAACAGCCAACTTAACATTTAGAGATGTGAATGATAATTTGTTGGCGGATAGCTCTATTGTTTCGGAAGGTGGAGCTTCACTTGCTTATGAAAATGGATTGCCAATTGTAAGTTTAAAAATTGCAGATAAAGAAAAATTTGCTGAAATTACTGGTGATTTAGCAGGTAAGTCTACAGGAGAAAATCTAATTGTTACTTGGTTAGATTATGAAGAAGGGGACTCATATGCTGCTGAAGTGAGCAATGAAGATCCTAATTATGTGCCTAAATTTATCTCAGCTGCATCTGTTACTGAAGAGATTTCAGGAGATGCGATTATTCAAGGTGGATTTATTGAAGAGGAAGCGCGTGAGTTAGCTGACTTGATAAATTCAGGCAGTTTACCAGTAAAAATGACAGAAATTTATTCTAATGTTGTTAGTGCTGAATATGGAGTTGATGCATTTAACTTAACAGCTACTGCTGGAGTTGTTGGGATTATTTTAATCGCATTATTTATGATTGCGACTTATCGCATGTTAGGACTTTTAACAGCGGGTATCCTTTGTTTATATATTTTCTCAGTGTTTGGTATTTATGGATTAATGGGTGGTGTATTTACACTTCCGGGTATTGCTGCACTTGTTTTAGGTGTTGGTATGACAGTGGATGCAAATATTATTACTTATGAACGTATTAAAGATGAATTATACATGGGACGTACGGTTTCAACTGCAGTTAGGGAAGGGCAATCATTGGCATTTGTTACAATTTTTGATGCTCAGTTTACTACATTTATGGCTGCATTAATTATGTATATTTTCGGGATTGGATCGGTAAAAGGTTTCGCTACAATGTTAATGGTAACGTTAATTTCAACAATGATATTTAATGTTGTTGTATCTCGTTTCTTATTGTCAAGACTTTCTAAGTCTGGAGTGCTTGATAATCATAAATCATGGTTTGGTGTTAAAGAAAATCGTATTCCTGATGTTTCAAAAGGGGAAGTACAAACATATTTTGGACCATTTAAGAATTTTGATTTTATTAAAAACTCAACGAAGGTCATTGTTGTAAGTGTTCTTATTTTAGTTGCATCATTAGTGATGACTGTTTATCAAGGAGCTGCTGGAAACGGTGCACTTAATCTAGGTATCGACTTCTCAAGTGGAACAAAAATAACAGTTACTTCAAATGAAGCAATAACAACTGAAGAAGTACAAGCAGAGTTCGAAATGATGGATGTTGTTGTGTCATCATACCAACAATCTGGTGATAACATTGTTAATGTAACTATTAAAGAGGCATTGAATCCAGAAGAACTTACAGATATTAAAGCCGTATTTATTGAAAAATATGGTATTGAACCTAATGATAATGTTGTAACTCCTGTTGTTGGAAGAGAGCTAGTAAGCAATGCAATTGCATTAAGTTTACTTGCTTGGGTTGTCATGTTAATTTATGTTACTATTCGATTCAAATGGGATTATGCAGTAAGTTGCATCGTTGCGTTGGTCCACGATGTTGCTATAGTATTAGCGGTTTTTGCACTGCTTCGTTTTGAAATCAATATCGAATTAATTTCAGTTTGTTTGGCTATTATTGGTTACTCAATAAATAATTCAATTGTTGTGTTTGATCGTGTCCGTGAAGTAGTGGATGGTAGAGCAAGTGAACAATTAACATCTGAAGATTACAAAGATATTGTTAATCAAGCTCTTGATAAAACTATGGTACGCTCTGTCTTTTCATCAATAACTACAATTTTACCTGTTGTTGCTTTACTGGCGCTTGGTTCTTCTGCAATTTTTACTTTCAATACAGCGATGTTTATTGGATTAATTGCAGGGACAATTTCAAGTATCTTTGTTGCACCACGTGTTTGGTTAGAGATTCGTTCACGTGTTAAGACAAAATCTAAAAAGAAAAAAAATATTCATAAAGAAGCGCTAGATGAAATAACAGTTCCTGGAATTAATTCTTAATTTTATATCTAAAAAGATTCTATTTGTTAATAGGGTCTTTTTTTATTTTATGCATCATACTTAATTGAAACTTAAAAGATTTTCTTTATTAATGTTTTTTTTTATAATGCTAACATACATTGAATTTAGTTAATTGTATATATATTTTTCATATTTGTATAGACATTTAAATTAGCATTTGATAAACTAGAAATATAGAATATTTATTAACATCATATTTACCACTCCTGAAAAGAAGAAAGGGATAGATAATGTTAATCAAATAATTAATGTTATCTTGGATTATAAAATGGTAATCTATGGAAAAAACGTATTTGTAGATGGAAAATTACAACCAAAATATTTAGTAATTAATGATGGGGAAATCATAGATTGCTTAGATAATTATTCAGGTGAAGTTTTAAGGTATGAAGATAAAATTATAAGTCCAGGATTTATTGATACACATTATCATGGTAATTATGGTAATCAGTTTATAGATTGTGACTCTTCTCAAATACACCAAATAACAAAGAATGCATTAAAAGAAGGAATCACATCATTATTGGCGACAACCACTACACAGAAATTAGAAATGATTGAAAGATGTGTAAAAACATGTGGTGATTATATTAGTAGTGACAACACCGATTGTGCTCAAATTGTAGGAATTCATTTAGAGGGACCTTTTTTAAATGAAATATTCTCAGGATCTCAAGATAAAAGTAGTTTACAACCATGCGATCTTAAGATGATGAATCAATTGAATGCTTTGTCATCAAATTGCATAAAAAAAGTTACATACGCCTGTGAATTTGACAATAATTTTCAATTTCAAGACTATTTAACCCTTAATAATATAATTGGCTCAATTGGACACAGTGATGCTAATTATACCCAATGTATAGAAGCTGTTAAACATGGTGCTAGTTGTGTTACACATTTATATAACGGAATGTCTAGTTTTCATCATCGCAATCCTAATGTAGTAGGTGCAGCATTATCAAATGAAAACCTTTATGTTGAATTAACTGTTGATAATATCCACTTACATCCAGTGGCATCGAAAATTGCCTATCAATGTAAAGGCAAAGATAAAATTATATTGGTAAGTGATTCAAGTGCAGTGAAAGGTCTTCCTATGGGTAAATACACTTTTGCAAACAAAGAAGTATATGTCAATCATTTACAAGAAGTTCGGACTATTAAAACGAATTCGCTAGCAGGTAGTGGAGTTCCATTTAATAAATGCATAAAAAATTTTGCAGAGGTGATTTCATCAATTGAAGATGCTTTGTACTGTGCTACGTATACTTCTGCAAAGTTACTTAAAATTGAAAAGAAAAAAGGGCAGTTTGTAAAAGGCGCGGATGCTGATTTTGTAATAACTGATTTTGATTTAAACATTCATGAAGTTTTTATAAAAGGAGAAAGAGTATTATGAAAATTTTATTAGTAACACACGGAGATTTTGCAAAGGGAATTAAGTCTTCTATTGATGTGATTGTAGGAGATTCGGAAGGAATTGATACAATTTGTGTTCAATCTGATACATCAAACGAAGATGTACAAACTCTTATTAAATCTTATATAAGTTCAATTCAAGAGGAGAAAATTTTAGTAATTAGTGATATTCCAGCAGGAAGTACAACGTCTAATACGCTTCCTATAGTTTATCATAATGAAAATGTAATGATGTTAACAGGGTTAAATCTTGGTTTATTATTAGAAGTCTATTTAAGTAAACCAACTACTTTGGAACAAGTTAATGAAATTTTAGCAAACGCTAAAGAAACATTAATGTTCATAAAATAATAAAGAAAGGAGGATTTGAATGATTAAATTATTGAGGGTGGATGATCGGCTGATTCATGGACAAGTAGCAATGGTATGGACTTCGTTTTTACAGGCTAAGACAATCGTTGTTGCGAATACTGAAAGTGCAGTTGATCCAATATTGACGATGGCGTTAAGTTTGGCCAAACCACCAGGGGTGGCACTTCATATTCTTACTATTGAAGATGCTATAAAATTTTTGAATGTTGAAGATAACATTTCAAAAAATACATTTGTAGTAGTCAACAAAGTGAAAGATGCACACGAATTATGTATGAATGTAAGTGAAATCAAGGATATCATTCTTGGTGGTGTGCGTAATGATGGCAACAAGAAGTTAATTGATAGACAAGTTTATATGGACGATAATGATTTTATGTTGTGCAAAGATGTTGAAGATTCAGGAAGAAGTGTTCATATTCAAATTGTACCATCGGAAAAGAAAATTACTCTAGCTGATGCCAAAAAGATTTATGATAAAAAATAAAAGGAGAAAATTACTATGTTGATAGAAGCTTTATTATTAGCGCTACTTGCTGGGCTTGCACAATGGGATAGCCGCATGTTTGGTCAAAATATGTTGGATAGACCATTAGTGACCAGTGTACTTGTTGGAATTATCTTGGGGGATATAGGACAAGGTATTATTATCGGTGGTTCACTTGAACTAGTATTTATGGGAATTGTAAATATTGGTGGAGCTACTCCTCCGGATGTAGTTACAGGTGGTATATTAGGGACTGCATTCGCAATCGGATCTGGACTAGATACAGAAACTGCAATTGCAATTGCATTACCTGTTGCATTACTGGCACAATCTTTGGGTATTCTTGCACGAGTTATCAATGCGACATTCAACCATGCAGCAGATACATATGCAGATAAAGGAGACTACAAAGGAATTGAAAGAACTTTATGGTCAGGAGCTATACTATTCTTCTTATTTTCAGCAGTCCCAGTATTCTTAGGTTATTATTTTGGAATGGATTTAGTGCAAAGTATTGTTGACTCTATTCCACCAGAATTCTTATATTCATTAAATGTACTTAAAGGATTGCTTCCAGCACTTGGGGTAGCGATATTAATGCGTTTTCTATATGATAAATCAAGTGCTCCATATCTATTCTTAGGTTTTGTGTTATCGGCATTTATGGGACTTAGTATGATGGGAATTGCAATTGTTGGAACAATCATCGCTGTCATTTATTATAATACAGTTAGTCAACAGGCTTAGGAGGGAATGAACATGGCGAATAAATTAAATAAGAAAACTTTACACAGCGTTTTCTGGAGATCTTTGGCTCTACAAGGTTGTTTCAATTATGAGCGAATGCAAGCTATTGGTTATGCATATGCAATGATTCCAGGATTACGAAAGCTATATCATACAGATGAAGAAATGGCAGTTGCTCTTAAAAGACATGTTGGTTTCTTTAATACATCACCTCAAACTGTGTCATTCATTATGGGTGCAAGTTTAGCTCTTGAAGAACAAAATTCAGAAAGCGAAGAATTTAATACAGACTCGATTAATGCAATCAAAGCTGCTTTGATGGGTCCACTTGCAGGTATTGGAGATGCATTTTTCTGGGGAACATTCAGAATAATCGGTGCAGGTATAGGTGCTACAATGGCAGTCGAAGGAAACATTTTAGGTCCTATTTTATTTGTATTGATATATAATATTCCACACTTTATTTTACGTTATAATGGGTTAATGATTGGCTATAATGAAGGAATGAAGTTTTTACAAACAGCTTATAGTACTGGCGCAATTGAAAAGCTAACAGCAGCTGCAAAAATTGTAGGTTCAATTGTTGTTGGCGCAATGATTGCAACAATGGTCAATGTGAGTACACCAGTTGTACTTGAATTTGGTGGAACCAGTGTAGCGATTCAAACAACTGTATTTGATGCAATTATGCCAAAACTATTGCCTTTGTTGTTAACTTTCGGTATCTATGGGCTTGTTAAAAAAGGATATAAAACTACAACACTGATGATATTGCTAATTATCGTTGCATTTATCGGCACATTCATCAATATTTTCTAGTATGACAATATTAGATTATGTAGTTGAATCTCCTAAGGTATTGAAGGAGATTATTAACAATCAAGATAGGATATTTAATGATGCTATTGAGTATTTAAGTGGAAAAGATATTCAAGAAATCTATATTTTGGGATCGGGAACTTCCTGTTTTGCTGGGATTAGTGCAAAGCAATTTATAGAAGAATTCACTGGGATACGTGTTACTCCTTTATTTCCGCTATCCTTTATTGAACAAGAGTCAATAATAAATAAAAATAGTCTTGTGTTGGGTTTGTCGCAAAGCGGTACTAGCCTCTCTACAATTAATGGATTAAAAAAAGCAAGGGAATTAAATTTATATACTATCGCTATGAGTGGAGTAGCAAATAGTGAAATTGAAAAACATGCTGATTGCGTTATTCCTTTAGCTTGCGGAATTGAGAAGGCGGTTGCAAAAACAAAAGGGTATACCGCTAGTGTATTAACATTTTATTTGTTTGCAATGAAGATTGCACAACTGCTAAATAAAAAATCTACTCAAAAAATTGATTGTTATTTAAAACAACTAATCGATACAATTGATAATATACCGGTTTTAATTGATGAAACTACGAAGTGGTATCAAACAGTTAAAGAAGAGCTGGTTTGCTCGAAAAGAATGATTTTAATCGGTTATAACAATCAATATGGGAATATGTTAGAGGCAACTCTAAAATTCGTTGAAACTGTGCGCATAGGCGTAAGTGGATATGAATTAGAGGAATTTATGCACGGAATATACAATTCAATTACTCACGATACATTTATTTTGACAATTGGCTCAAAGGATAAGTATCTTCCACGTGCGAGACAGCTAAAATCATACTTGAAAAACATAACTGAACATCAATTCATTTTTACTAATCAAGAAGATATCATTGATAGTAAAGATTGTGTTTTATCATTTAAAAATTATGAGTATTTTAATGTGCTAGAAACCATTATACCATTTCAATGCTTATGTTATCTTTTGCCAAATGATTTAGGTATTAATCCAAATTTGCCATCAGATCCAAATTTTCATAGAAATATGAATAGCAAGTTGGTATAACGATTTATTTTTACTTTAGTATATTATTTTGCGACAAAATAGTGTAGAATTATTATAGGAAATGGGGCATAGTATGTCGAATGATAAACTTCCACTATATCAGCAAATACAACAATACATTTTAACTGGGATTCATGATGGAAAGTTTCCTGTTGGTCAATCCATCCCTACAGAAATGGAACTTTGTGAAATGTTCAATGCAAGTAGAGCAACAGTAAACAAAGCAATGACAAATTTGGCTCTTCAAGGAAACATCTATAGAACTCCAGGTAAGGGCAGTTATGTGCGCATGGGTATGATGGATAATCATATGAGCAAACTTTTGAGTTTTTCAGAAATGGCTTTGAACAGCGATATCAAATATTCTACAGTAATTAGTGGCTATTCAATGGTTAAGGCTGAGACTATATTAAACATAAGTAACTACCTTAATGCAAAGGAAAACTCATTTATTCATAAGATAACTAGAAATATATGTAGCAATAATAAATTAATTGCAGTTGAGATTAGTTATATTAATTCCTCAATTATTTCAGCTATTGATATATCTAAGCTGGGTGATTCAATTTATAAGTTTTTAGAAAATCAGATGAATTTACAAATTAGCCATTGTAAAACAACGATAAGCGCTATGATGTCTAATGAAAGTATCGATTCATATTTTGGTTATCCTGTTAAAGAACCAATTTTATTTGAAACAGACATCACTTATTTAACGGATGAGCAATGCATTGAAGTAGTTGAAACATACTTTTTAGGTAGTGAGTATACTTATGTGGTTGAACTGAATAGAAAATAATTAACTTTAAACCTTATTGTGAGTAGGCAATAAGGTTTTTTTCTGTCAAAAATCTAGTTTTTTATATAAAAATAATTTTATTACAAAATTAGTTAGCGGAGTTTTGTAAATTTTTTTGAAAAATATGTTTTAAATAAAAAAATAGAAACCGCTTACAAAAAATGTTGACAACAAGATAGGATATGTTATTATGTTGTTATAACAACGTACCTATTTCGCGAAGGGGATTAAGTTATGATAAAAAAAAGTGTGGTACCGGCATATTATCAAGTTATGGTTGATATACTTGATAAAATCAAAAATGATATTTATAAAGTAGATGGACAATTGCCAAGTGATATGGAATTTTGTTCTATTTATGGAGTAAGTAGAATCACTGTAAGACGTGCATTAGCTGAATTAGAAAATGATGGCTATATTAAACGTATTCAGGGTAAGGGTAGTTTCGTTCGATTCAAAGAGATAAATCAAGAAATGACCGGTTTTTATAGCTTTACAAATGAAACTATAAAAATGGGATATGTTCCCTCATCTATCTTTATTAGTTTGGATTTGATTATTCCAAATAATGAAGTGCAAGAAAAACTAAACTTGCAAGATAATGAAAAAGTTTATCTATTGGAACGATTACGATTAGCGGATGATAAAATTGTTGTGTATGATCATTCATACATTAGTGAAAAGAAAATTCCAGGATTTAAGAAGAGTATGATTTCACAAGGGTCTTTATACAAGGCACTAGAACAATATTATGGATTTGTACCTAATAATTCTGAGGAAACAATTGAAGCAATCGCGATTGAAGAACAAAACGCTATTAAAATGAGATTAAAACCAAAAACACCAGTTTTATTAGTTAAAAGAGTATCATATTGTGATGATGAAATTATCGAGTACAACTATCGATTAGTTAATTCATCTGTCTATAAATATAAAATGAAATTAAAATAATCGGAGGAATGTATGAAAAAATTTAAATTTCTATTGGCTACACTGTTGATGTTTACTGTACTTTCAGGATGCACAACTGATGAACCTGTATCAACAGATACACCTGAAACTACATCACCTACTTCTGAAGAAGTTACTATCGCTTATTCAGTGCAAACTTTATCAAACCCATATTTTGTTACAGTAGCTGAAGGATTTGAAAAGTATGGTGCTGAAATTGGAATTAAAACAATCGTAACTGATGGTAAGCAAGATGCTGCACAACAAGTAGCACAAATAGAAAATTTTATTGCACAAGAAGTGGATGCAATTATAATTAGCCCAGTAAATGATAAGGCGTTAGAAGATGTCGTTAAACAAGCAACAGATGCTGGAATTACAGTTATTGCAGGAAATCAAAATTTTCCAGGATCACAAGGTTTTGTAACTATTCCTGAATATGCTTTAGGGAATGCACTGGGATTAATTGCTGGTGAATATCTAGCAGAACACTTTCCAGATGAAGAAGTTGAAGTTGTAGTATTTGATTATCCAGAAATTGAATCAGTAATTGCACGTGGTGACGGTATTAGAGAAGGAATCTTAGAAAAAGCACCAAATGCAAATATTGTTCAAAGTATTTCAGCTAACACTCCTGAAAAAGGAGCTGCTGCAATGGAATCAGTAATTCAAAAATATCCAAATGTTCAAATGGTTTGTGGAGTTAATGACGCTGCTATTCTTGGAGCATATGAAGTTTATATGGCATCTGGTCTTGAAACTGAAGGTTTCTATTTTGGTGGTATGGATGCTACAGAACAAGCTTTGGATTTAATTAAACAAGATACTGTTTATAAATCAACAATCGATATTAATCCAGCTGGAACTGGGAAAATCTTCATCGATACAGCTTTAGAAGTTATGGAAAATGGTCCACTAACTGAAGAAATTGCAATTGATTTAATTCCAGTAACTATCGACAATGTAGATGATTTTATTAAGTAATTTAAATTATAAATAGTAAATTAGGAGATAAATGTAAAAATTTATCTCTTGCTATTTCGAAAGGAAGTATTGCTATGAATGATAACCCGGTATTATTGAAAATAGTAGAGTTAGAAAAAGAATACAATGGTTTTTTCGCATTAAAAAAAGTTAGTTTCGATATAAAACAAGGTGAGATACATGGAATTGTTGGAGAAAATGGCGCTGGAAAATCAACACTCATAAAGACAATTTCTGGAGCAATTCAAAAAACGAGCGGACAATTAATTTATAATAATGAAGAATTAATTTTAAAGAGTCCTAAAGTTGCGATTGATAAAGGAATTGGAGTTGTTTATCAAGAGTTCAATTTATTCCCGAATTTAAAGGTCTATGAAAATATTTTTTTCTCCATTGAAATTAAAAATAAACGCTTGCTAGATAGAAAAGCAATGATTAAAGAATCAGAAAAAATATTAGAAAAGCTGGGGTTTTCATTTGATGTAACA
>CAYJAJ010000004.1:46105-108762 GCA_964368495.1 uncultured Holdemania sp.
AAAGAAACTTTCCACTGCTTATCAACAAATAGTTGAAATTGCAAAATGCATCAATCATCAGGTTAAATTAATAATTATGGATGAGCCAAGTGCACCTTTAACTGAAAACGAAGTTGAAATTATGTTTGATGTTGTTAAAAAATTAAACAAGCAGGGTGTAACAATAATTTATATTTCACATAAGTTAAATGAAATTATGCACCTCACAAATCGTGTTTCTGTACTTCGTGATGGTAAGTACATTACAACGCTAAATACAAAAGAAACTACTGAAAATGATCTTGTTAAACTTATGGTAGGTAGAGATATTGAAGATATTTACCCTAAAAAAGAGTTTGGAAGTAATAAGGTGCATTTAAGTTGTAGAAATATTTCAGGTGGAATTGTAAAAGATGTTTCTTTTGATTTACATAAGGGAGAAGTTCTTGGTTTTGGTGGATTAGTAGGTGCAGGTAGAACGGAATTAGTCCGTATTTTATTTGGTGCTGATCCAAAAGAAAAAGGACAAATATTTATTAATGACAAAGAGGTATCAATAAATAATCCTGGGGATGCAATTAAATATGGAATTGGCTTAATACCTGAAGATAGGAAAACACAGGGTTTAATACTTAATAAATCAATTTATTTAAATAATTTACTGCCGTCAATTTATGATTATTCAAATACGCTTTTGAAATTAGTTGATTTTAAGAAGTCTGAAAAAGATATTCAGGTAAATTATGATCGATTGAAAATTAAGGCTCAAAGTCAACATCAAAAAGTAGTTTATTTGTCAGGTGGAAATCAACAAAAAGTTGTTTTGTGTAAATGGATTTTAAAAGACTGTGACATTCTTATTTTGGATGAACCGACTAGAGGAATAGATATTGGTGCAAAACAAGAAATATATAATTTGATTAAAGATTTGGCTAAAATGGGAAAATCGATACTTGTCATTTCTTCAGAAATGCCAGAATTAATCGGTATGAGTCATCGAATTTTAGTTATGCATGAGGGTAAATTAACTGGGGAGTTACGAGAAAATATTACTCAGGAAGAAATCATGCGCCTAGCATCATAAAGGAGGATTAAGATGAAATTAGATGTTAAAAGTTTTTTAGTTAAATATGCAATATATTTGGTTTTGTTTTCACTGGTAATCTTTTTTTCATTTACTTCCGATGTATTTTTAACATCAAGAAATATGATAAATGTATTAAGACAAGTATCAGTAGTAGGTATTGTTTCAGTGGGGATGACTTTTGTAATATTGCAAAGTGGAATTGATTTATCTGTTGGTGGTGTAATTGCTTGTTCTGGTGTAATATGTGCACAATTGATGGTTTTTGGATTACACCCAGTTTTTGCTATTTTAATTACACTTGCTTTTGCAGTTTTAGTCGGGTGTGTTAATGCATTCTTTTCGCATGAGTTCAAGTTAAATCCAATGATTGTAACACTGGCAACACTTCAAATTTTAAAAGGAATTTCATATATATTAACTGGTGGTATTCCTGTGTACGGTTTTACAGAATCATTTAAGTTCATTGGGCAAGGAACAGTTGGAGCAATCCCGACACCTGTCATTATCATGCTTTCGTGCTTTGTGTTTGGCTTTTTTATATTGAAATATACATCTTTTGGGCAAAGCATTTATGGCATTGGTGGGAATGAAGAGGCAGTTCGACTTACTGGAATAAACATTAGAGTGACAAAATATAAGGTCTATGTACTTTGTAGTTTGTTGGCAAGTATTGCAGGTATCGTTCTACTTTCAAGAGTAAACAATGCTCAACCAAATGCTGGTTTTGGTTATGAAATGGATGTAATTACAGGTGTGGTGCTTGGTGGTGTTAGTATGTCAGGTGGTGAAGGAAAAATCACTGGTGTATTTGCTGGGATACTAGTAATGGCAGTTTTAAGCAATGGAATGTTATTGATGGACATTAGTGAATATTATCAATGGATAGTAAAAGGTTCAATTATGTTATTGGCAATTTCATATGACAAATTAATAAAGAAAAGAGGATAATTTACGATGTTACTAAAAAAAGGATTAGTTGTATCTTGTCAAGCAACTAAGGAAGAGCCCATGCATGGCTCAGATATCATGGCAAGAATGGCAATTGCTTCTGAAATAGGGGGAGCAGTTGGTGTAAGAGTGAATACTTATAGTGACTTATGTGCTGTAAGAAAAGCTACTAAATTACCTGTTTTAGGTTTGATTAAAGAACAATATGAAGGATTTTTTCCGTATATTACACCTACGATGAAAGAGGTTGATTTAGTTGTTGATAGTGGAGCTGAAATAATTTGTATTGATGCAACTAACTACCCACGTCCAGATGGAAATGATTTAGAAACGTTTATTAAACTAATTAAAGAAAAATATCCAAATAATGAAATTTTAGCGGATGTTTCTACTGTTGAAGAAGGAGTGTATGCAGCATCATTAGGAGTAGACTATGTTGCAAGTACATTATCTGGGTACACACCAGATACGATTGACACAAGTAGCAAGGTGATTCAAGAGTTAAGGGAACCAGATTTTGATATTATCGAAAAGCTATCGAAGTTAATAACTATCCCAATCGTTGCTGAAGGAAAGTTTTGGGATAGTAAAAATGCAATTAAAGCGATGAAATTAGGAGCACATGCTGTGACTATTGGTGCAGGTATCACAAGACCACAAATAATAACTAAAAAAATTGTTGATGAAATAAATAATGAGATTGGATCATGAAAAATGTAATTGCAATCGACATTGGAGGGACAAAAACATTAGGAGCAGTATTTAATTATTCAGGAGAATTATTAAAACAACATCGTATTGCAACCAATCCTAAAAAAGGCCCTTCAGCGTTAATAAACTCGTTAATATCTCTTATTGAAGAATTAAAAACAGATATTGAAGTAGGGTGTATTGCAATTGGCAGTGCAGGAAGAATTAATACTGTTGAGGGTTCGGTGTTTTATGCAAGTGATAACATTCCAGGATGGACTGGAGTACAATTAAAGAAAATTGTTGAAGAAAAATTTAATATTCATACAATTGTTGAGAATGATTGCAAAGTTACAGGTTTAGGTGAAGAATGGAAGGGAAGTGCAAAAGGTTTAAAATCCTATGTATGCATTGCCCTAGGGACGGGTATAGGCGCTGCAATAAAATGTGAAGGAATTTTGCTTCATGGTGCTCATTGGAGTGCAGGAGAACTAGGACATGTAATTTTATATCCTAATGGTCGTCAATGCAATTGCGGATTAAAAGGCTGCTTTGAACAATACTGTTCAGGAACTGCACTTGTTAAGCTATATAATGAAATCAGTAATTTTAAAATAGAAACTGGGTATGATTTCTTTGATTTAGTAGAAAAAAAAGAGGAAAATGCTTTAAAGGTTTTAGATGAATTTTGTTTTAATTTGGCTACAGCAATTCTTAGTTTTATTAATTCTTATGATCCGCAAAAAATTATTATTGGAGGGGGATTAATTGATACTAAAAATTATTGGTGGGATAAAATGATTTCTAATATTAATAAATCAAGCATTTCTAAACTGTTTACACCAATAATAGAGCCAGCGATGTTAAAAAGTGAAGCAGCCATTTATGGAGCAGCATATTTGGGTTTACAATATCTAAAAAATAAGCACTAGTATAATTATTTGAATAATGACTAATAATTAAAGAGCAGGCTAAGTGATAGGCAAGAAATATTATTTTCAAACTAGATATTTCTTGCTTTTTTTAAAGTTAAAGAGATATTATTTTGTTTTAGTGATTTGTCTTTTTAATTGAATGATTTATCTATTTTAGTCTAAGTATTGTACTTTTATAAATATATAATTATAATGAAGACGAAATTAAGGAGGAATTTATGAGTTATTTTGGAAAAGATGTTCAATCATTAGAAAAAGACTTGGCAATATTTACTGCAAAAGAAATTTGTCAACAACCATCGACATGGATAAAAACTGTGAACCAGGTAAAAAATGAAAGTAGCCAAATAAAAGCATTTATTGAGCAAGTAACACTGCAAGAAGATTACCGAATTGTTCTTGTTGGAGCAGGAACTAGTGAGTTTGTCGGAAATTCATTATTTAGTTTTTTAAATACGAAATATAATGGAAAAGTTGTATCATGTGCTAGCACTGATATTGTGGCTACACCTGAAAATTATTTATCAAGAACTTTACCTACGTTAGTTGTTTCATTTGGACGTTCTGGCAATTCACCTGAATCTGTTGGAGCCGTTGATGCTGCTGATGTTGTATGTAATAGTGTATATCATTTATTTGTTACATGTAATCATAATGGAGCCTTATCAAAGAGAGCTATCGAAAATAAGAATTGTTATGCTCTTAATTTAACAAAAGAAACACATGATCAAGCTTTTGCAATGACAAGCAGCTTTACAAATATGCTTTTAGCTACACTTATATGTCTAGATTTAGAAAACATTGAACAATTAGAAAATCAAGTGGAAGATTTAGCAAAAGCAGTCACTAAGTTTACTAATGAAGGATACACAGGAGTTTCAGAGTATTTAAGCAGCTATAATTTTGGAAGAATCGTATATCTTGGATCAAATGCTTTAAAGGGATATGCTCAAGAGTCTGCACTTAAAATGCTGGAGTTGACAGCTGGTTTAGTTCCTACCATGTTTGATTCCCCTTTAGGGTTTAGACATGGTCCGAAATCTATTGTTAATGATGAAACACTTACTGTTGTGTATTTAAGTGATAATGAGTATACATATCGTTACGAGTTGGATTTAATTAAAGAGATGAGCAAAGAAAGAAAAAACAATCAATTATTAGTGGTTGCTAACACTATGCGTGAAGAAATTCTTCCTTTAGTAGATTATGCATATTTCTTTAATATGTCAAAACAAGACAATGTATTTTTAGGTTTAGCATACATTACTATTGCACAATACATTGCATTAATAAAATCATTAAGCTATGGTATTACACCGGATAATCCTTGTCCAAGTGGAGAAGTTAATCGTGTTGTAAAAGGGGTAACTTTATACCCATATAAAAAGTGAAAAGGAGAAAAAATAAAATGATAGGAATTATTGTAACAGGTCATGGGAATTTTGCTACAGGACTAACGAGTTCTGTTCAACTAATTGCAGGTAATCCAGAACATTACGTTGCCGTTGACTTTCTTGAATCAAATTCATCAGAGGATTTAGCAAATAAAATAAATGAAGCAATTGATAGTCTAAGTGATTGCGATGGGATTTTAATTTTTTCAGATTTATTAGGAGGAAGCCCTTTTAAAACTGCAGTAGAAATTAAAATGGCACGCAAAGAAAAAATTGAAGTATTAAGTGGAACAAACTTAGGTATGATTATTGAAAGTTCAATGGCGAGAAACTTTATCGAAGATGTAACTACTTTAGCGAATAGCACTGTTAGTACAGGTAAAGATCAAGTATACTGTTATGAATTTACTGCAAGAAAAGCAGATGAATCAGAAGATGGAATTTAATTAACAAAAAAATGAAATTATATTAAAAAAAAGTAGAATGATCTACTTTTTTATTTAAGTTTATGCATTATAGATTGATTTTGCATATTCTGTAGGTGTTATTGAATATCTTTGTGTGAACTTCCTTGAAAAATAATGAATTGAATTAAATCCAAGCATTAAGGCAATTTCACTTATCGTATATTTAGACTCTTTAATTAGAAGCTTGCTTTTTGATAACTTTAATTCATTGATAAAACTTTTTGGGGAGACTGATAAATTTTCTTTAAATAAGTTTTGAAGTGTCGAGCGACTTATTGAAAATTTAAAACATATTTCTTCTATTGTAATTGGTTCGTAAATTTGCTTTGTAATGTATGTCATTATTTCATTAAGTAATTCGTTTTCAAAGTGTTGTTGGATAGGAGTACTTACACGAGCTGGTTTACATTTTAAAGTTGATTGAAGTAGATGTGCAATTAATAGCTGAAACGTCGAAATCACAAGTTCTTTTTGATACGGGTGTTGTGATGATGTTTCTTTTATAAAATTATTCAATATGGCTATTATATCTTTTTGGGCTTTAAATACTTTATTCAATAAGGGAGATGCATCTTCAATGTTCATGCTAAACATTACTGTTAGATAGCTACATGCAGCTTGATGAGGTATTTTATGCTTATGGAATTGATTTGGGCCAAAAATTATAATGTCATAAGGTTCTAATGTATATTCTTTATTATTAACACAAACATCAAACGAACCATTATCTATATACGTTAGTTCATAATGGTTATGTGACTCTCCTACAAAAGAGTAGCCAACGCTTTTTACTGAATAATAGTAAGCGAATATTTCATTAATGATTACTGAAGAACAAATTTTTTCATAAGAAAAAGGTTTTTTTAATGAAATTGAATTAAATTTAGAGCTTTTTGCAGTAAAATAACTAAGTTTAACATCTTCAGTTAAAGGAATTATATTAAAGTAAATACCCTGTTTAATAGCGATATTTCGGTGAATTACATATTTATCAAATTCTTCTATATTCTCTGAGTTACTTACATAAAGCATTGCTATACCGTCGTGAACAGTAATAAAAGTCTCATCATCATTAATAAATAAAGAATTAAATTCCTTGCTATGAAGAGTTACTGTTCTTTTAGTGAGCAAGTGATTGTTTTCGAAATTTCTTTCAGTACATATTCGACCATATTTTAAAAAATACAAAGATGTTGTTTTATTATACATATGTTCACCTCAGAAGTATTATACCAAATATTCGCTAAGGGTGGGATATTTTCTAAAATAATACAATTAATGCATTTATTATTATAAATTGTATGGAAATGGAATATTTATAAAGAAAATTTTATTCTATTTTCAATTTTATTTTTATAAGAATGGGCAAAGATAAGTCATATCATTTTGTGAATTTTTGGACATAAGAGGCTACAAATTGTGTGATTCTAGTCACAAAATGTTGAAAAAAACAAAATCATAACCGAAAAGTACAAAATGTAAGCGCCTAAATGTTATATACTTAATGTATAGAAATTGTATATTTCGCATATAATTTCTCAACAATATGGGGAGGAGGCTGTTTATGCCTAACATTGTTTTAACACGTATTGATAATCGTCTTATTCATGGACAAGTTGCAACTCAATGGTGTAGTAGCATCGGTGCAAATTTAATTCTTGTTGCACATGATGGTGTTGCTGCAGATGAGTTTCGCCAGGGTTTAATGGATATGGCTGCACCTAGCTATGCCCAAACTCGTTATTGGACAGTGGAAAAAACGATTAACACGATTCACAAAGCTTCAGATGCTCAAAAAATCTTTATTGTTTGTGAAACACCTTCAGATGTACTTCGCTTAGTTGAAGGTGGTGTGCCTATTAAAAAAGTAAATATTGGAAATATGCACATGGCTGAAGGAAAACGACAAGTAGCTGGAGTTGTTTGTGTTGACGATACAGATGTTGCAGCATTTAAAAAATTAGTTGATTTGGGTGTTGAATTAGAAATTAGAAAAACACCATCTGAAGCAGCGGAAGATTCACAAAAATTATTTAAATAAAATTGAAAGGGGTATTATATGGTTGATTTTAGTATTATTCAAATCGCACTAGTCGGTGTAATCGGCTTTATCGGTGGGATTGATCAATTTAGTTTCTTAGAATCACTATATCGTCCAATAGTTTTAGGACCAATTGTTGGTGCTGTACTAGGAGATGTTGACACTGGGTTAAAAATTGGTGCAAGTTATGAATTATTAATGGTTGGTAACATGCCAATTGGTGGAGCTCAACCACCAAATGCTGTATTAGGGGGAATTATGGCGGTTGTATTCGCAATTTCACTTGGTACAACAGATTTTGAAGCAGCACTTGCATTAGCAGTTCCATTTGGTTTATTAGGAAAAATGGCTGTTGATATTTGGTTTACAGTTTCTACTCCAGCAATGGCTAGAGCTGATAAATTTGCACAACAAGGTGATGCTAAAGGTATTGAACGATTAAATATTTTCTTAGTAGTGGGTATTGGTTGCTTATTTGGTATCTTAGCAATGATCGGTACTGCTGCAGGTTCTGCAGTAGGTCAAGCCATGACTGAAGTTGTGCCTCAATGGGTATGGAACGGTCTTGGAGCTGCTGGTGGTATGATGCGTTTTGTCGGGTTCGCAGTTCTTATGAAAGTTATGATTTCTGGGGAATTCTGGACAGTTTTACTTGCTGGTTTTGCATTAGCAACAGTGGTAGACAAAGCAATGGGTACAGGAGCTTATACTCTTGTAATCTTAGCTATCGTCGGTGCAGCAGTTGCTTACTATGACTATCAATTAAATATCAAATTTAAAGCAAATGCGTCTGCGGCAAAGGAGGACTATAGTGATGGCATCTAATATGGCACATTCTTATTCAAATACAACTCCTGCAGCTACTCTTGATAAACAAACTTTAAATAAAATGGTTTGGCGTTCACTGTTCTTACAAATGTCATTCAACTTTGAACGTATGCAAGCAGCTGGATGGTTATATGGTATTTTACCTGGATTACAAAAAATCCATACTGAAAAAGAAGATTTATCAATTTCAATGCAACATAATCTTGAGTTCTTTAATACTCACCCATTCTTAGTAACATTTGTTATGGGGATTGTTCTTTCTTTAGAACAACAAAAAGCTGATATAGCAACAATTCGTGCAGTACGTGTTGCTGCTATGGGTCCTTTAGGTGGCATTGGGGATGCAATTTTCTGGTTAACACTAGTTCCAATTTCTGCTGGTATTGCAGCTAATTTCTCTTTAGATGGAAGCTTCTTAGGACCAGTTATTTTCCTTGTAATGTTCAACGGTGTTCAGTTCGGAGTTCGTTTCGGCTTAATGCATTGGTCATATAAATTAGGAAGTCAAGCAATTGCAGTTTTAACTAAAAATGCAAAAGAGTTTACTCATGCTGCATCTTTATTAGGGGTATTTGTTGTTGGAGCACTTATTTCAAATATGGGTGGAACTACGGTAAATTTAACTATTCCTAATGGTGAATCTCCAATTGTTATCCAAACTGTATTAGATAGTATTTTCCCTAAATTAATTCCATTAGGATTAACAATGGCAATGTATTATCTAATTGCTAAAAAAGGTGTTTCAGTTGTTAAATGTATTATACTACTGATTGTTGTTGGTCTACTTGGAGCACTTCCATTTGTTGGATTATTCTAATTAGTAGAAACGAAACTTCCCTATATTAAGCAGTAGTGCGTGCTACTGCTTTTCGATTATAATTATGTAATAAAAAAACTTACTAATGTGGAGGACATGAAATATGGAACAAACTATTCCAACAATAGTACTAACTATAGTTTTTGTAGCAATCTTATTTCTTTATCAATATTTCCAACAGAAATTTATTAGAGGTACGATGGCTTTGCTGTATCAAGGTAATAACCCTAAAGAGTACCTTAATCAGCTAAATTCTTTTCTTGGGAAAATATTTATATCTTCTAAAAACAGAATTTATTTGAGTATAGATGCTTACTTGGTTTCAAAAGATTACGTTAAATTAGAGGAGTTATTTACGATACTAAGTGCAAAACGTTTAAGTTACGGTAAGAGAATATCATTGTATCAAAAACAAATAACTTACTTTGTTGAAGTTAAAAAGTACGATGAAGCAATTGTTGCTTATGAAAAATTTATTGCTGAAGCTTCAAAAATTAATGATAAAAAATTAATTCAAACCGCTTCAGAATTAGAACTTATAATGAATGTTTATGTGTATCATCATTTAGGAACTATTGAAAATTTAATTGAATTGTCAAAGACATTAGATAAGGGAATGCAACTTGGAATATATTATTATAGAATTGCTGTAGGCTATTATTATAATAATCAGTTGGATGAATGTAAGGTGTATCTGAAGTTGGCTGAGAAGAACTTTAGAGATTCACCGTTAGAAAAAGTAGTGAAAAAGTTATTAAAAGATGATTTAAAGCGAATTGAGGATTTGATTATGTAAAATTAAAGATGTTTAAGTACATTGTACTTAAACATCTTTTTTATAATATTTTAATATAAAAATTAAAGTATTATTTTATTAACTGCTGGTTAGTGGCAAATAAATAATCATCGATTGTGTTAATAATTCGATCCTTAATTAATGCTTCAGGATTTGAGTCTAATTCATGATTGCGTATCTTTGTGTACTGAATTGGCATATACTGAGATAACAATGAGTTAGGAATCGTTATAGAATTAAGATTATCAATTAATTTTTGAAGTGCAAATACAACTTCTGGTTTTGTCCAATAATATCTGCTACGATCACTAAATGAGTACTTTCTAGCAAATGCCTGTTTATTTTCATCACCATGATAATGTTTAGTCCAATATTTAGGTTCTTTTACCATTTCAGAGTCTAGCACATCGATGATATTGCTTCTATTTTTGTCGAAGAGTTCGTCTTCAATCTTAGCTAATGAATAGATAGCTTCACGCATTGAGAAAGTTAGTCCTGGGCCTACTTTAAGTATAGCAACACCGTCTTCAACAAGTTGTTTTAATTTATCGCGAGTTTGATAATCAGTTGAATGCCCTTCAAACACTAGGTTATCATAGTCTTTTATTGATTTGGTCAGTTCTATTGCTTTGTTTCGTTCATATTCAACACAACCATCATCTTTTTCTTCCAACCCCGGCTGTACAACAACGGCAATGACATAATTCCAAGCATCTTTTACACCTGCATCGCTAAATGCTTTTTCGAATGCCGATAAAGTTGATTTGAAGTCTTCGACTTTTGTTACTTGAACTGAGTCTGCGTTGTTAGTAGAACCACCAGGAATTGGCACTTCTGAACCCACAATATAGATAGGGTGGAGTGTGTTAGGGAATTCTTTTTGTCGTTCTTTAAATGCCTTTTCACAAGCAAAGGCAAGGCGGGCACCACGTTTTGCGATTATTTCATCGCTTAAGCGAACGTCTTTTGCATCATCATTTAATTTCATACTGGTATCTAAATGAATTTTAGTGAAACCAGCTAAGACATAGGCATACACTAAATCTTCCGCTAATTTCATAGCTTCTTCTTCGCTTTTATTGCTAAAAGTTAATGGGCCTAAATGATCACCACCTAAAATAATATTGTCCATTGGATAATTTATTTCACTTGCGATATCTTGTGTAAATTTGTAGAAGTCTTTTGGAGTCATTTGTGTGTAGCCACCAAATTGGTCAACTTGATTACTTGTAGCTTCAATAAGGACAATGGAGTTAGTTTGTTTAGCTCGTTCAATACAAGCTTGTAAAACTAGCTTGTTAGCGCTACATGCTGAATAAATACCAACAGGTTTACCTTGTTTTTGTAATTGTATTAACTTTTGTAATGGATGTTCCATAAGTGATCTCCTTTAATAATTACTTATATTTTATCACTTATATTCAAGATTATGTTATGAATAATACTAATTTTTTTGCATTTTTTAGTTTTAGTGTTAAAAGTCAAGTTCAATAAAATGAATTTGGCATCAAATAAAATAAATGATATAATTTTAATAATATGGAGGGGTTTTGAAATGAATAACAATGGATTTGTAGGGATGAATATTTATACTGATAAGTATAACCGTAGTATATATTATAATGTTTTTGATAAAAAAGGATATATTATTACTGAAAAAAATTATAAAGCATATGCATATTTGCAAAATAGATATTTAATCACTATTGCTGTGACTATTATTTCATCTATTTTTATTAGTGATTATTTAATTAACATCTTAATTGGAGCTATTGCCTTGGTAGTTTTAGAGTTGTATTTCAGATTTAAGGTATTGCCTAATTGTGTTATTTTAGATAAATTTGTTCCGCTTAAAGAGAACAAATCTCGAAATAGATTAAAAGAAACTAGTAAAGATAAAATGGTTATACGTTCAATTGCATATATTGCACTAGCTATTTTATTAGTTTTAAATGCTTTTGAACAAGGCTTTGAAGGATTATTTTTTGTTGCTAGTGTGGGTGCTGCTATTGTTATAGCTGTATTAGCGGTAGTTTCTTTTCCATTTAGTATTTTTAAAAAGTAGTTAAATAAGTGTTTTATATAGCATTGAAATAGAATAAGGACACATTCAATTAGGAAGTAGTGGATATATGTTAAAAAATGAAATAAAAGATAAATATAATGTACCTGAGCTAATCGCTCAAGTGTTGAGTTATTCAAAATTATCACAAAATCAAATTGATGATGTACTTTTTAGTTCAGATGAATTAAGTGTAAATAATTGTGATGCATTGATATATGTAAAAAAAAGAATAGTTATAGCTAAGGAAAAAAATGAAAAAATATTGGTTGTCGGAGATTATGATTGTGATGGGATATGTGCCACAGCAATAATGAAAGATACTTTAAAGCGATTAGATATTGAGCATGGTTATTACATTCCAAATCGTTTCAAAGAAGGATATGGAATAAATGAAACAATTGTGAACTTAGCGTATGAGAAGGGTTATTCACTAATAATTACTGTTGATAACGGAATAACTGCAAAATCATCGATTAATTTATGTAATGAATTAGGAATAGATATTATAATAACTGATCATCACACAAGACAAGATGATTATGATTGGGATTGTTTACTTCATCCTTCTGTGATGGATCAAAAGTTTGAAGCAATGTGTGGCGCTGGAGTAGCTCTAATGATTTCGATGTCGTTATTAGGTGAAATAAAGGAACATGTAATATTAGCCTGCATAGCAACAATTGGTGATATGATGCCTGTATTTAAAGAAAATAGGGTTATCATAAAACGTGGTATTCAATATTTAAATGAACGAAACTACACAGCAATTGAACTATTGTTGGATAGAAAGATTGAAAAGTGGGATGAAATAGCAATAGCATTTAATGTAGTGCCTAAATTAAATGCTATTGGACGTATGGCTGATCAAGTTAACGCAAATAATGTAGTACGTTACTTAGTAGAACATAAATTAAAAGATTTAGAAGCAGGTGCTAAACAAATTAAGGCGATTAATTTAAAAAGAAAAAAACTAAGTAAATCGTATAGTGAACAGGTGTTAGCGAACTTAAAAGATGAAAAATTCCATATTATAGTTGAAGATGAATTTCATGAAGGGCTAATTGGGTTGGTTGCTAATCAAGTGACATCAAACACCAAGAAACCTTGTATGGTTTTTTGTAAGAAATCTGATATTTATAAGGGAAGTGCTAGAAGTACCCCTCAAATGAGTCTTTTTGATTTTTTAAGTGAATTTAAGCATTACATGAGTGAATTTGGTGGTCATCACTTTGCAGCAGGAATTCAAATTCCTGTTGATAATATGGATAAGTTTAAAGAGGCAGTACTAAATAAAATGGAAAACTATCCTTTAAACACTTACATTGAAGACACTATTAGCATAAGCGCAAGTGATTGCACAACTGATGCAGTGATGATGTTAGAGAGAATTAGACCGTTTGGACAAGGATTTGAGAGTCCATTGTTTAAATTGTTTGACTTTCAAATTGTTAAAAAACAGGTTTTAAAAGACAAGTATCCAAAATGGAACATATGTAGTGAAACTAATGAAGTAGAAGTTGTTTCTTTTAGCATTAATAAAAGTTTTATTGAAAAAAATGTGGATGCCTTTGTAGGCACTTTGACTTTAAACCACTTTCGAGGTATAAATACAGTTTGTTTACAAGCAACAAATATCGAAACAGATTAAAATATTGAAACATATTTGAAAGGTATCTTATATTTAGTGTATAATTATATATAATAATGGGAGGAAATTATGATGGATTTAAAGAAATATATTGCAAGTATTTTAAATTACCCGAAAGAAGGTATTTTATTTAGAGATATTACACCACTAATGGCTGATGGGGAAGCCTTTAAAGAAGCTACAAGTCGTATTGAAGAATTTGCAAGAGAAATGAATGCAGAGGTCATTGTAGGTCCTGAATCAAGAGGATTTATTTTTGGATGCCCTGTTGCTGTAAATATGGGGATTGGCTTTGTTCCAGTTAGAAAACCAGGAAAGCTTCCAAGAGAAACTGTCTCTTATAGTTATGATTTAGAATACGGTTCAAATGAATTGCACATGCATTGTGATTCAATTAAACCAGGACAAAAAGTAATTGTTGTTGATGATTTACTCGCAACAGGAGGAACAGTAGAAGCAACAATTAAATTGATTGAAAAACTACAAGGGGAAGTGGTTGGAGCAGCCTTTTTAATAGAGCTTGAAGATTTAAAAGGAAGAGAATTACTTAAAGGGATACCTGTTTTAGCAATAATCAAATATTAGAACTAATAAGAATTGTGTAAAAGGGGGGATTTTATGCGTACAGATTTAGCAACATCAAAAGCTGATTTGATGAATGAAGTTAAGCAGTACATTCGTAGTAATGAAAGTTTAGCAATCATTGAAAAAGCGTATGATTATGCTCAAAAAAAACATGATGGTCAATTTAGGAAGAGTGGAGAACCTTATTTTGTTCATGTTTTAAATGTCGGATATATCTTGGCTCAATTACGAGTAGGACCCTCAACAATTGCTGCTGGATTGCTTCATGATATTATTGAAGATTGTGATGTCACTGCCGATGAAATGACAAGTGAATTTTCTGCTGAAATTACAAAGCTAGTAGAAGCAGTTACTAAAATTGGTAATATTCAATTTACTGATGAAAAGGAATATTTAGCAGCAAATCATCGTAAAATCTTTATTGCAATGGCTAAAGATATTCGAGTTATTTTAATTAAACTTGTTGATAGGCTTCATAATATGCGTACATTGCAGCACATGAGACCAGAAAAGCAAAAGAAAATTGCTTCAGAAACCTTGGAAGTGTACGCACCGATTGCCCATAGGCTTGGGATTAGTGAAATTAAAAATGAACTTGAGGATTTAAGTTTCCATTACCTTCATCCTGAAGATTATTATATGATTGCTAAATTGGTTGAAAATAAAAAAGCAGAAAGAGATAATCAAGTAAAAAAAATGATTGTTGATATTGGTAAAACTCTTTCTGAACACGGAATCCCATATCGTATTTTTGGAAGAAGCAAACATCTACATAGTATTTATAAAAAAATGGAAAGCAAAAATAAACGCTTTGATGAAATTTTAGATTTATTAGCAATTCGTATAGTCACAGAGACAATTACAAATTGTTATGAGGTATTAGGCTATATTCATGCTGTATATCGTCCAATTCCAGGCCGTTTAAAAGATTATATTGCGATGCCAAAGATGAATATGTATCAATCATTACACACGACTATCGTAGGAGATGAGGGTCGTATTTTTGAGGTGCAAATCCGTACTGAGGCGATGAATTCAATCGCTGAAAAAGGTGTTGCAGCACATTGGGCATATAAGGAAGGAAAAAACTATGATCAGCGTAGTGAACAAAAAGAAATTGAAGAGAAACTAACGTGGTTTAAAGATTTGGATGCCGTTACTAAAGACGTTAGTGAAAATGCTAGTGATTATATGGATGCTTTAACTCGTGATATATTTGAAGCTAATGTATATGTAATGACACCTAAAGGCAGAGTTATTGATCTTCCAAATGGTTCAACAACGATAGATTTTGCTTATCGTGTTCATACTGAAGTAGGACATTCTACTGTAGGAGCACTTATAAATGAAATGTTAGTTCCTTTAAATACTATTTTAAAAACAGGTGATGTTGTGCAAATACGCACTTCGAAACAGACCAATGGTCCAAGTGAAGATTGGTTAAAATTTGTAAAGACGAGTCAAGCAAAAAATAAAATTCGCAACTTTTTAATGAAGAAAGAGACAGAAAGAAAAGCTGAATTTACTTCAAAAGGTGAACAGGTAATAAGAGATGAATTTAAAAAACGTGGTTTTAATGATAAAGAATACATGGAACAAAAGAAATTTGAAAATTTCTATAAAGATTTTCAAGTGGGAAATTATATTGATTTGATGTATGCCGTTGCAGTAAAATCATTATCAGCCTCTTCAATAGTTGATAAGATGACTGGTGGAAAACAAAACAAAGTTATGGACACCGAGAGCTTGTCAAAAATGTATAGCAAAGAGACTTCAGAAAGAAAAAAACCAGCAGCATCAAAATCAGGAATTTATGTGTCTGGTGTGGATTCAATGAAGATTTCTTTAGCACAGTGTTGCTCACCGATTCCAGGTGATGATATAGTCGGATATATATCAAAAGGTGATGGAGTTAAAGTTCATCGAGATAGTTGCCCAAATATTGCTAATGAAAAGAAAAGATTAATCACAGTAGAATGGGAAGAGGGACTAGTTGATGGAAAGTATGAAGCCTCAATCTCAATTTTAGCCCATGATCGTAATTTCTTATTGACAGACTTGGTTACTGTTGTTTCCCAATATAAAGCAAATTTGAATTTTGTAAATTCGGTAGTTAATAATGATTCATTAACATGCACAACTAAAATGACATTACTTGTAAACAGCATTGCTCATCTTCAGACAATAATGGCAAACTTAAGAAAAGTTAGTACAGTTATATCTGTAGAAAGAACAATTAAGTAATAAACTTATGACAAGCATAATTAAATGAATAGTTGGTCATTAAAGTAATAATTATATTATTGCTATTTTTAAGGTAAGCTTAAGGTTCAGTAAATATAATTGTCAGTGAGAAAAAACGGATAGTTAGCTTCTTTTTATTTATAAAAGAAAGGTTAACTAGTGGTTTTTAAGCTGTAAATAGTTGCTAATAAACTAGGTGCAGTCTATTAGTGAAGTTTTCATGTAATACGAAAGATTCAATGTTATATGTAAATAATCATCGTGCATACAATGTTAAAAGAAGTAAATTATCAACAAATATATTCGTATGTAAAGTTAAGGAGAAGAAAATGAGCAAGAAGAAAATATTATCTCGAGTGGATGCTCAAGTATCATTTTTAACTGCTGCAATAGTACTTGGAGTTACAGTGGTAAATAGCACAATATTGTATAACATTACTTATAATGATATGATTTCGTCATTAGAAGAACGTGTTTATGCAATCTATGATGTTATTGAAGATGTCGTTGATCCAAGTGTATTTAAGTCAATTAAAAATGAGCAAGATATGCAAAAAGAAACCTACATTACTGCAAAAGAAACTTTAGAGTATATTAAGGATGTTACAGGAGTAATGTACTTATATACAGCAATTGAAAATGATAATAAAGAGCTTATATATAGTGTGGATGGATTAGATGAAGCAGATCCAGACTTTCGAGCTCCTGGTGCTTTAATTGAAGAGGAAATTCAAGCAGAAATGTTTCAAGCATTAGATGATGAACATGTTCTTCCATCTACCATTAAACAAACAAGCTGGGGTAATATTTTTATTACTTATTTACCTTATCATGATAGAAATGGTGAAGTAATTGGTGTAGTTGGGATTGAATTTGAAGCTGACCATCAATTTCATACGTATCAATCTTTGATTGTGATTATTACTTCTTTCAGTGTTTTTGCCACACTTCTTGCTATATTTATATCTAAATTTGCATTTAAGCGGATATCGAATCCCCACTATAAAGATTTAGCGAATTCTGATTTGGCAACACATCTTAAAAACAGTAATTCCTATACAATCGATATGGAAAACATTAACTCGAGAGATAAATTAGATAAATACAGTATAATTGTTGTCGACTTGAACCGTTTAAAATATATAAATGATACACTTGGACATGATGTTGGGGATAGTTTTATCGTATTAGTTGCAGATAGCTTACAAAACAATAGCACATGTAATATGGTTGCGTACCGAATAGGTGGAGATGAATTTGCCATAATATGCGAAGATTGTACATTAACAGAATTACAGGAGTATTGTGAAAAGTGCTCGGATGATGTCTTAAAGCAAAATATAATTGAGGAAAAACTTTCAATATCTTATGGAGTTGCCGCATATGATTCTAGCTTAGATAATGATTTATACGAAACATATAAGAGAGCGGACAAACTAATGTATGAACAAAAAAGAAAGTTTTGTTCCCAAAATAAACTATAATAAAAAAATGACTTTAATCGTAACTAAAGTCATTTTTTATTGATTATTTAGTTGGGTAATTTTTTTATAAAGGGGATAATAAGAGTTCCAGTTGCATTGCCTAAAACAACAACAGCAGTGAATATCCACGTTTCAATGTTAGTGAGAACTTGCGAATAGCTGAGATAAACAAAGTTAGCAATGCTATGCTCATATCCAGAAAGGATGAATGCCATAATACACATAAAAATTGCAATGTATTTTCCAAGCTCATGATCATTGTGACGATAACTATTTGATGCTATCGAGATTAACAAACCACAAAATGTACTAAGGATAAAAATACTTAAATAGTTATCTGCAAGTTTTACTGCAATGATTTCGGTAGATCTAGTAAAAAATAAATCATTAAAACGTGTTAATAATAATGCCTCTGCAGATAGGGCTGTACCGATAAGATTTCCAGCTAAAATAAGTAGCACAGTCTTTAAATAAGACAAATTATCTATTATTTTTCCAACTTCACTTGTATATAATTTAAAGTCAAATATTAATATAGTAAATAATCCTAAACTAAACATAAATGAACCAACAATAGGATCAGGTATAGATAAAAAAACAGTTCCAGAAACTGTGGTCATAACCCCAGCTAAGATTGATTTTAAAAATAGACTCATTTGACACCTCGATAATTTCTCTAATAATTAATATATTAACAAACTATGGATAATTATATCAGAAATATCATTTTTCTACAATATAACTCATAATAAAACTCCTTACAAGTTTATGTAAGGAGTAGAAGATTATTGAAAGAGTGATAGAATCCAATCAATTAAATTAATGTTTGCAAAGACAGGTACAGTTACTAACGATACTGTAGACATAATTTTGATAAATATGTCTAGGCATGGACCGACAGTATCCTTTAAAGGATCACCAACTGTATCACCAACTACGGCAGCATCGTGTGCTGGGCTTCCTTTAGTATGGCCATTAATGTTATCGGCTTCAATATACTTTTTTGCGTTATCCCACGCACCTCCAGAATTACCACTAAATATTGCCAGCATAATTGCGCCGATTGTAGCACCAATAATGATTCCACCTACAAATTCTGGTCCAAAAATGAATCCACATCCAACAGGAACAGCAATTGCAAGAAGACTAGGGATACGCATTTCACTTATTGCACCTTTAGAGGAAATTTCAATGCATGTCTTGTAGTCAGGTTTTTGGCTGCCATTTAAGATTCCTGGAAACTCTTTAAATTGTCTTCTCACTTCATTGACCATTTTTCTTGCAACTTTTGTAACAGCATCAATTAATATTCCAGAGAACAAGAAAGGAAGAGCACCACCCACAATAGAGCCAGATAAAATAACTGGATTCATCATGTTTAAAATTAATTCAGTTCCAGGTTCATTGTATGAATAAAGATATGAAATCATTAAGGATAATGCTGCAAGTGCACCAGATCCGATTGCAAATCCTTTCCCAATTGCAGCAGTAGTGTTCCCTACCGAATCAAGGGTATCCGTAATTTTTCTAACGTTTTCATTCAGCCCACTCATTTCAGCTATTCCACCAGCGTTATCAGAAATCGGACCATAAGTATCTACGGATACTGTAATAGCAACAAAGGATAACATTCCAACAGCAGCCATTGAAACACCATATATACCAGATACCATAAATGATAAGGCAATAGCGCCAGCTAAGATAATACATGGAAGCATTGTAGATTTCATGCCAAGGGCGAGACCTTTTGTGATTGTTAATGCAGAACCTTCTGTTGATGCGTGTGACAATAATTTTGTTGGGCGAAAATCAGCAGAAGTATAATACTCTGCACACATTCCTATAAGGACGCCGGTTATAACTCCGATTGTTGCTGCAATCCATGGAGAGTAGGCTCCTAGCTTAAATCCAAGGGTTTCATTCATAATAGTCTTATCAACATCACTAAATATTATATACGTAGTAATAAATCCTAATAATACTGTGCAAAATGCTGTTAAGTACGTTGAGCTATTTAAATCTTTATGAGGGTCATTTGATAGTTTCTTTTTTTGCAGTAAAAACAAGATACCAAATACACAAGCTATTAAACCAAGTGATACAAAAAGAAGTGGAAATAAAATGCATTTTGTTAGTAATTCTATACTCATTTTAGAATCTAGCACAAATGATTGTAAATACATGTGATAAGCTAATATAATCGTTGCAGAAATTGATCCGACATAACTTTCTAGCAAATCTGATCCAAGTCCAGCAACATCACCGACATTATCTCCAACATTATCAGCAATCGTTGCGGGGTTACGGGGATCATCTTCAGGAATGTGAGCTTCTGTCTTTCCCACTAAGTCTGCACCCATGTCAGCAGCTTTTGTATAAATACCACCACCGATGCGATTGAACATTGCTATAATAGAGCAACCAAGTGCATAACCTGATAATGTCATTGTAAATGGAATAAATCTTAAACCAAGAATATTAACATAAGAGTCATCGACAACAGTTAGTTGACCCATCCACAAGCCAAAAACAATATAAACTATAAATAACCCAAGCAAAGCAAATCCACCAACGGATAGACCCATTACAGAACCACCCCGAAATGCAACTTTAACTGTTTCTCCAATGGAGTTTGTCGTTCTAGCACAATTGGCAACACGAACATTTGCATAAGTGGCAATTTTCATTCCAACTATTCCTGCAAGGCCAGACATAAAAGCTCCAATGATTAATGTTACAGCAGCATGCCATGTAGTTACTATCGACAAAAAAAGTGCAACTAAAACGATAACGATATACAAAATTCTGTACTCATAGCTCATAAATGTATTTGAACCAATGCGAATGGCAGATGCAACCTCACTCATCTCAGGTGTTCCTTCATTCATTTTTTTGATAGTAGTGTAGTTGAATACTGCAAATGAAATAGCAAGTGTAGATGCAAAAAAAACAATAAAAATTAAGTAGCTCATATTAATTTTCCTCCCACTTTAATAGTTTATGATGTTTTATGAAATGAATGATTTTTTGTGAAAATTTTATTTATATATTTAAAACTTACCACTTATTTATTGATTATTCAAGTTTATTGAAATAAAAAAAAAGAAAAGCAAATGTTTATTAAAAATTGTAATATTACAACAGTTTATTAATAATTAAATAAGGTGATAAATGATGAGTATAAATGATTTTTTAAGTAAGTTAGTATTGATGTTCAACAAATGGCTAATCCACTCATACAGTACATTGAAGTAAATTATAATACAGCAACTTTTGATGAGCATTATTCAGTTAAGACAAAAAACACTACATGGAGATCAAATAATACATGTGTTGAAATAGGATACCGTAAGTGGTATATTTCGATTTATTTCAGTAACAAAGATGCAGTGAGTTTGATTGCTAAAAGATATCAATTCTGCAAATGTAATAAAGGATGTGTTAATTTAACTTATAAAAAGATCTTCCTTATGAATTAAGATATAAAGATATTGATTCATGTTTTAGAAATTAATTAAATTATAATAATATGTTAAGTAATAGGGTAAAGAAATTAACTAGTTTCTTTGATTAGTAATTGAATCTAATGCTAAATTATGTTAAAATTTGTGTAGAATTTATTATTGTTTAAGCCTTTAAGATTTACTAGAATCATGCATTAAGTATGTCAATGATTGTAAAAATTAAGGCTTTTATTATTTATAAAAGCTTAATTTATTTATCCATATGTGGAGGTGGCTTTTATGGATATTCAAGAAGCACTTGATGAGATTCAAAGTTTAAGTGCAATGTGTAATGTTATGGCATGTGCCTTAGATGAATGTGAAGTTAGTCAGTTTACATGTGTTGAAATGAGTGGATGTTTTCACCATATTTCTACAAGTTTAGATTGTATACTTCAAAATTTAATTAAATCGATGCATCAAATAAAAGAATAGCTAATTAGCTATTCTTTATTAATTACACGTTCAGTATATTCGACATCTATAATCTTAGAGTTACTGTTGTATTGATTTTTAGTATAGGAAGATGGACGCTTTTGTTGATAAAATTGTTGTTGTTCGCGAGATGCTTGCTTCATTTTGTATCTTGAATATAATATTAAAACAATTAAACTTATTATTACAAATAAAGGATTTCTAAAAACAAATACAAATATAAAGTAGAAGAATAAAAATGAAAGTATTGAATTTAACATAGCTTAACTCCTTTTATCAAATTTCTTTTTGCATTTTGGACATAATATTTCGACTTGCCCGCGTCCTTTGGGTATTCGTGTTATTTGAGCGCAATAGGGACAAACAAAATATTTGTTTTTAGGATCAGCAGACTGTCTTTTAAAGCATGAATAATAATGCCTTGCATGTTTAGTTATTTGTAAGAAAATATTATTTTCATGTTGTCGCTGTGAATAGTTTTTTGATAAACTTCGAAACACTGCAAATATTAATATCAATTGTATCAACAAAAAGAGAAATGTTGAATCTAATAGAAAAGTATTCAAAATGATAAAAAATAATGATAGCCAAAACAGAAATAAATTGAGAAAATCATTGCCATATCTTTGTGAAAAAAATTGTAGAAGTTTGTATTTAAAATTTTGCATTATTTTATCACCTATGTGATATTGTATAAATTATCAGTTAATTTTTAAAGTGTTTATATACTTTTCACATTATTTCACAAAAAATGGTAGAGTTATGTTAAAATATTCTTAGATTTTTAGGAGGATAAAATTATGAATAATGCTGCAAAACATAGACAACAGTTACATCAAATTCCTGAAATTAGTTATGAAGAATTTAAAACTAAAGAGTATATTTTAAGTGTGTTAAAAAATTTAAAATGTGAAGTTATTGAAGTGTTAACGACAGGTGTATGTGCATATTTTAATTTTAATAAAAAAATACTATTGCTTTTCGTGCTGATATGGACGCATTGATGATCGAAGAAGAAACAACATTATCTTATAAATCAAAACACAGTGGTAAAATGCATGCTTGTGGACATGATGGGCATATGGCTATGCTTTTGGGGTTTGCTGAAGAATTAGATAGTATTGATGAAACCATGTGTGAAAATAATGTATTACTTGTATTTCAACCATCTGAGGAAACTGTTGGTGGTGCAAAACCAATTTGTGACACAGGAATATTTGATAAAATGAATACAAAGGTTATTGTTGGATTTCATGTTTATCCGTTTTTAAAAAAATCACAAATTGGAAGTCGTCCTCGTGAGTTAATGGCTAGAGTAAGTGAAGTAGAGATTAAAGTTATTGGTAAGAGCACTCATTGCGCGCAATATGCTAGTGGTATTGACCCGATTGAGATGGCTTCTGACTTATTGCTTCGATTGTATAAAATGGAAAAGTCAGAAATATCCAAGGAAGAATATCGCTTGCTTCGCTTTGGTTTATTTCATGGAGGCACAGTACAAAACATTATTCCTGAACATGTTACATTAAAAGGTAGCATACGTAGTTTTAACGATAATGTTTTTGATTTTATTGTTAGACGTGTTAAAGAAATTATTGTTGAAATTGAAAAACAGTATCAAGGATCAATTGAATTTAACTATAGTGATGGATATCCAATGCTTTTAAATGATGAAAGTTTATATGGAGATATAAAAGAATCATTGAGTAACAACATGGATTTTATTGAAATGAAAGAACCATTAATGATAGCAGAAGATTTTTCGTTTTATTGCAATAAAATGCCAGGTTGTTTCATGTTTTTAGGAACAGGCACAAACATTGCCCTGCATAACTGTAAGTTTGATTTTGATGAAGAAATATTAGATACAGGTATTAATGCTTATCTAAAGATAATGAATTTTGACTTAGATAAATATTCGATATTAAAAGGATGAGAAATCTTTAGTAAACGAATGTACTGAGTGAAATAAATAAACAACAAAATGTGTGTTGCAAGACTTCTTGATTTACTTATTATTATTTATAAGTAAAAAGTACTAAAAGTAATTGATATCTTGATTTACATTCGTTATAATAAGTGTGGCTTTAATTTAGTGCGAGACGCTAAGAAGACGTTGAATACAACTTATTGATTATTATGTTGTTTTTTAGTGTATTTAACCTCTTATGCGATTGCATTTGAGGTTTTTATTTTGAAGGAGGTTGTTATGAAGAGTTGCTTAAAATTGAAAGACTTTAGTGTTGAAGAAATATTTCAGCTGTTACAGGTTGCCGAAGATTGCAAAAATAATGCTTATGTTGATGCATTAAAAGGAAAAATTGTTGCTAATTGTTTCTTTGAGCCAAGCACAAGAACGCAATATAGTTTCAATACAGCCGAAGAGATTTTAGGATGTAAAGTAATAAATTTTAATCCGCAATCATCAAGTTTACAAAAGGGTGAAAGCTTTTATGACACAATCAAAACATTTGAAAGCTTTGGTCTTGATGCACTTGTTATAAGAGATCGTCAGGATGAGTACTATAAGTTGTTAGAAGGTAAAGTACATTGCCCAATTTTAAATGCAGGGGATGGAAGCAAAGATCATCCCACTCAATCATTGCTTGATTTGATGACAATTTATCAAGAATTTGGTCGTTTTGAAGGGTTAAAAATAGCGATTGTTGGAGATATAAAAAATAGTCGTGTTGCTCATACAAATATAGAAGTTATGGAACGCTTAGGGTTGCAATGTTACGTCAGCGGCCCTGAAGAATATAAAGAAGAAGGATATAATTACATTGATTTTGATAAAGCTGTAACAGAAATGGATATTATTATGTTACTTCGTGTTCAGCATGAACGCCATGAAAAAACAATGGAAATTACAAATGAAGAATATTGTAAACGCTACGGATTAACTGTTAAACGTACACAATCAATGAAAGAACATGCTATTATTATGCACCCTGCACCATTCAATCGAGGTGTTGAAATTGAGGATGAAGTAGTGGAATGTAAAAAAAGTCGTATATTTAAACAAATGAATAATGGTGTTTATGTAAGAATGGCAGTTTTACTTAGAGCGTTAGGAGAATGATATGAGTATTTTAATTAAAGAAGGGCAAGTTTTTACACAAGGGAAATTAAAAAAATCTGATATTTATATTGATGATTTAGGTATGATGGTATTAGCTGATTCAATTGATTTAGAAGAAAATGCTGAAATGGTGCTTGATGCTACAGATTTAGTTATTTTTCCGGGTTTAATTGATCCTCATGTCCATTTAAGAGAACCTGGATTTGAATATAAGGAGACAATTAAAAGTGGGACCCAATCAATGGCAAAGGGAGGATACACTACAGTGTTTTCAATGCCAAATTTAAACCCTGTTCCAGATAGTTTAATTAATTTAAAAGCGCAGCAAGATTTAATTAATATTGATTCATGTATCCATGTATACCCATTTGCATCAATTACAGTAGGGCAAAAAGGAAGTGGGGAAATCGTTGATATTTTATCATTAAGTGATGAAGTTATTGGCTTTTCAGATGATGGAAAAGGAGTGCAAGATGAAGAAACAATGAGAAAAGCAATGACTTTAGCGAAAGAAAATAATCGGATTATTGTTGCTCATTGCGAGGATGAATCACTAATAAAAGAAGGTGGTTGTATTCATGATGGAAAGAAAGCAAAGGAATTTAATCTAGTTGGAATAAGCAGTGAAAGTGAATATAAACAAATAGAGAGAGATTTACGTTTAGCAAAAGAAACAGGTTGTCAGTATCACGTTTGTCATCTTTCATGTAAAGAAAGTGTTGACTTAATTCGTAAGGCAAAGAAAGAGGGTGTCGATGTTTCTTGTGAGGTTACTGTTCATCATCTATTGATGTGTGAAGATGACATTATTAGTGATGATGGAAACTTTAAAATGAATCCACCACTTCGAACAAAAGAAGATCAAATTGCCCTTCTTGAAGGAGTGATTGATGGAACTATCGAAATGATTGCTACAGATCATGCTCCACATAGTGAGGAAGAAAAATCAAAAGGATTGGCAAACAGTGCCATGGGAATCATTGGAAGTGAATTAGCATTTGGTTTGATTTATCAAAATTTAGTATTAACAAATAAAATTTCACTTGAAAAAATCATTGACTGTATGAGCTATAACTGTGCCAACATATTTGGTATCGATGGTGGAGAGATTTCAAATTTTGAAAAAGCGAATTTAGCAATATTTAATTTAAAAGCTAGAAAAAAAATATCAAAAAAAGACATAGTTTCAAAAGGAAAAAACACGCCATTTATTAATTGGTATATGGGTGGAATATGCTGTTGTACAATTGTAGATGGTGAAATCGTCTATAGAGAGGGAATATAAAATGGATAAGAAAATTGTATTGGAATGTGGAATTGAATTAATTGGAAAAGGGTTTGGTGCAAATACTCAAAAGATTTGTGAATTAGTGTTCAATACTTCGATGGTTGGATATCAAGAAATTTTATCAGATCCTTCTTATACAGATCAAATGGTTGTAATGTCCTATCCATTAATAGGAAATTACGGAATGACAGACGAAGATTATTTGTCACGAATTATAAGTGTTGGCGGTTTAATTGTCCGTGAGTATAATGACAAGCCAAGTAATTTTCGCTACACAAAAACTGTAGCAGAAGTACTTGAAGAAAATGATGTAGTTGGAGTAACAAATGTAGATACAAGAAAACTAGTTCGCATTTTACGAGATCAAGGCACTCAGCTTGCGATGATTTGTGATGTTGACTTATCACTTGAGGATGCGTTAACACAAATTAAAGAATACAAAGCACCGAAAAATCAAGTTAAAAAAGTCACTGCTAAAAAAGTATGGTATTCACGTACTCCAAATCCAAAATACAATGTTGTTGCGATTGATTGTGGTATTACTTACAATACAATTCGCAAATTTAACGAACATGGCTGTAATGTGACGATTGTTCCAGTTTGCACAAGTTCAGAAATAATTTTAAAAATGAATCCTGATGGTGTCTTTGTTTCAAATGGTCCAGGAAATCCTATGGATGTGCCTGAAGCTATCGAACTAATACAAGAACTTCAAGGAAAAGTACCGTTATTTGGAATAGCATTTGGTTTTGAACTAATAGCTTTAGCAAATAAGATGAAAACAGCAAAACTGAAGTTTGGTCATCATGGAGGGAATCATCCAGTAAAAAATTGTAGAACAGGAAGAATTGAAATTGCGACATCAAATCATTCTTATTATGTTGTAAACGAGAATATTCCTGATTATGTAGAAATAACACACGTGAATTTATTAGATAACATTATTGAAGGTTTTGAAATACAAGCTGATAATTGCTTTGGAGTGCAGTTTAATCCAGAAAGTTCTTCGGATTCATTATTTAGTGAAGTCTATTTTGAGAAATTTATTAATAATATAAATACATTTAAGGGGGCAGTGAAATAATATGGCTAAAAGAGCAGATATACATAAAATATTAGTTTTAGGTTCAGGACCAATAGTTATTGGTCAAGCTGCTGAATTTGATTATGCGGGAACACAAGCTTGTTTAGCATTAAAAGAAGAAGGCTATGAGGTAATACTAATTAATTCGAATCCTGCAACAATTATGACTGACCCACAGATTGCAGATAAAGTTTATATGGAGCCACTTAACTTAGAGTTTGTGGCGAGAATTATACGTAAAGAAAGACCTGATGCAATTTTACCAACACTAGGGGGTCAAACTGGATTAAATTTAGCAATGCAATTAGCTCGTAAAGGTATACTAGAAGAATGCCAATGTGAGATTTTAGGAACATCATTTGATACAATTGATCAAGCTGAAGATCGTCAGTTGTTTAAGAATTTATGTGAGCGTATTGGGCAACCTGTACTTGAAAGTTATGTGGCCAATACTCTAGAAGAGGTGTTTGAATTTGCCTATAAGATTGGGTTTCCAGTTGTATTAAGACCTGCATTTACACTTGGAGGAACAGGTGGTGGATTTGCATACAATGACGAAGATTTAAATGAAATAGGAAAAAACGCATTAAAATTAAGCCCTGCAAGCCAAGTATTAGTTGAAAAATCAATCAAAGGATATAAGGAAATTGAGTTTGAAGTTATGCGTGATGCGAATGATACAGCAATTGCGATTTGTAGTATGGAAAACATTGATCCAGTAGGTGTACATACTGGAGATAGCATGGTAGTTGCACCATCACAAACTCTTTCAAGTAAGGAATATTCAATTTTAAAAGATGCATCACTAAAAATTATTCGAGAATTGCAAATTAAAGGTGGATGCAATGTTCAATTTGCACTTGATCCTTTCTCGTTTGAATATTTTGTTATTGAGGTTAATCCACGTGTATCGAGAAGTTCGGCATTAGCGTCAAAGGCAAGTGGTTTTCCAATTGCACGTGTTACTGCAAAAATTGCAATTGGACTTGATTTAGATGAAATTGAGATTGCAAATACTCCAGCATCATTTGAACCTTCTATAGATTATGTTGTTACAAAATTAGCTCGTTTCCCATTTGATAAGTTTGCTAAAGCTGATCGTAAGTTGTCAACACAAATGAAAGCAACTGGAGAAGTAATGAGCATAGGTCGCACAATGGAAGAGAGCTTATTAAAAGCAGTTCGAGGGATGGAAATTGGTGTTGATCACATTGAGATTGATTACTTAAAAGAGATTGAAACTGAGATATTAATTCAACGAATAAAACAGGCTACTGATGAACGTTTATATGAAATTGCTGAATGTTTTAGAAGACACATTGATTTAAATATTATTCAACAAGCAACTCAAATTGACAGTTTCTTTCTAGATAAGATTGCTAAAATTGTAGCATTTGAGAATGTTTTAAAAGAAGACATGTCTAAAAAGAATTTAATTAAAGCTAAAAGAATGGGGTTTTCAGATAAATACTTAGCTAGAATAAGTAACAAAGATGAAAATGAAATATTCTTATGGCGTAAAGAAAATAACATTTACCCTGTTTATAAAATGATTGACACATGTGCTGGTGAATTTGATGGCTATGTACCTTATTTCTATTCGACTTACGAAGATGAAAATGAATCAGTAGTAAGTGATAAACCGTCAATATTAGTTCTAGGATCTGGTCCGATTCGTATTGGGCAAGGGGTAGAATTTGACTATTCAACTGTGCATGCGATTTGGGCAATTCAAGAGGCAGGGTATGAGGCTATTGTTATCAATAATAATCCTGAAACAGTATCTACTGATTATTCAGTAAGTGATAAACTATACTTCGAGCCACTTTGTATTGAAGATGTAATGAATATTGTTGAATTAGAAAAACCTGAGGGGGTAATCGTTTCATTAGGAGGACAAACTGCAATTAATTTAGCCGCTCGTCTTGAAAAATTAGGTGTTCATATTATTGGTACAGGAATTGAAGCGATTGATAATGCTGAAAATCGAGAGCATTTTGAAAAGATTGTTCATGAATTAAAGATTAAACAACCAAAAGGAAAAGCTGTAACAAAAATAAATGACGGTTTAGAAGTTGCGAATAAAATTGGGTATCCGGTACTAGTAAGACCTTCTTATGTGTTAGGTGGTCGCGCAATGCAAATTGTGTACGGCGATGAGGAATTAATCGAGTATCTAACAAATGCAGTTGCAATCGATGAAGATCAACCTGTCCTTGTCGATAAGTATATTCGTGGTAAAGAAGTTGAAATTGATGCAATTTGCGATGGGACTGATGTATTTATTCCTGGGATTATGCAACTTATTGAAGAAACTGGAGTTCATAGTGGTGACTCAATGAGTGTATATCCTCCATTTTCACTAAGTGATCAAGTTAAGGAGAAAATTTTTAATCATACAGTTACTTTAGGATTAAGAATTAAAATTAAAGGATTGTTTAATGTACAGTATATTGTAGATAAAGATGATGAAGTATATGTGATTGAGGTTAATCCACGTTCATCACGTTCTGTACCATTTTTATCAAAGTCTACAAAAGTACCTATGGCAAACATTGCAACAAAAGTAATGCTTGGAAAGACATTAAAGGAAATGGGATATTCTACTTCTGTAATGGAAGAATCTCAACGATATTATGTTAAAGTTCCTACTTTCTCATTTGCAAAAATACATGGACTTGATGCTTCTTTATCGCCAGAGATGAAATCTACTGGTGAGGCAATTGGATATGATAATTCTTTAAATCGTGCTCTATATAAAGCACTTAAGGCAGCAAATATGAGTGTAGTAAACTATGGAACTGTTTTTGTAACTATAAGTGATCAAGATAAAGAAAAAGCAATTCCTCTTGTAAGAAGATTTTACGATTTAGGATTTAATATTGAAGCAACTACTGGAACTGCTAAAGTGTTAAAAGAAAACAATATTAAAACAAGAGTAAGAAAGAAAATTTCTGAAGGCAGTGATGAAATTTTAGATGGAATTAGAAAAGGGCATGTAACATATATACTTAACACAATTAGTGTGACTGATACGAATCCATCTCTTGATGGATATCGAATAAGACGGTGTGCAGTTGAAAATAATGTAACTGTGTTTACCTCTTTAGATACAGTGGATGTGCTATTAAATGTATTAGAAGAAATCACTGTTGGTGTTTCTTTAATTAACGAGTAGGTATGATTATGAAAGCTTGCTTAGAATTCGAAATCATTGAAAACAAGATGATTGCCAAAGATGTTTATCAAATGGTTTTAAAAGGAGATACAACATGGATAAGTCGCCCTGGACAATTTGTGAATTTTACCATTGAAAATTGTTATTTGAAAAGACCAATTAGTATATGTGATTTCGATGATGATAGTTTTATGTGTATTTACAAAGTAGTTGGTAAAGGAACAAAAATTATGTCGACTTATCTAGTTGGTCATAAAGTCAGTTGTTTAGTCGGATTAGGGAATGGATTTAATTTGGATGAAACTGGAAAAGATGTCGTTTTAATTGGTGGTGGAGTAGGTGTACCGCCAATGTATGGACTGGCAAAAAAGTGTATTGTTGCAAATAAAAATGTCAGTGTGATTCTCGGTTTTGGTAGTAAACAAGATTCCTTTTATATCGAAGAATTTAAAAAATTAAATATTCCAGTTTACGTTTCAACTAATGATGGAAGCCTAGGTGATAAAGGATTTGTAACAGATTTGATGAAAAAATATAATCTAACAAATACATTTTACATGGCCTGTGGTCCGATGGGTATGTTAAAAGCCATTCATGGATTAAGTAGTTCGAAAGGATTACTTTCTTTTGAAGAGCGTATGGGATGTGGATTTGGAGCGTGTATGGGTTGTAGTTGTGAAACAAGTACTGGATACAAACGTATTTGTGTAGAAGGGCCTGTCCTTCAAAGTGAGGAAATTCTATGGAAAAACTAAAAATAAATTTAGGGCAGTGGCAATTAGATAATCCTGTAATTCCTGCGAGTGGCACATTCGGGTTTGGATATGAATTTTCTCAGTTTTATGATATTAATATACTTGGGTCAATTTCGATAAAAGGAACTACATTAGACAAACGTTTTGGAAATCCTACACCTCGTATTGCTGAGTGTGAGCGTGGTATGATTAACGCTGTAGGTCTTCAAAATCCTGGTGTTGATAATGTAGTACACTATGAATTAACAAAGTTGAAGGAAGTTTTCCATAAGAAGGTTATAGCGAATGTGAGTGGTTTTTCGATTACTGAATATGTGGAGTGCGCTAAAAAAATGGACGCACAAGATATAGTTGCAATTATCGAAGTAAACATAAGCTGTCCTAATGTAAGTCATGGTGGGATGAGTTTTGGAACGGATCCTCAAATGGCTGCAGAAGTGACAAGAGCGGTTAAAGCAGTTTGTAAAAAACCTGTATATGTGAAGTTAACACCGAATGTTACTGATATTGTGGCAATTGCAAAATCTGTAGAAGAGGCTGGGGCGGATGGAATTAGTATGATAAATACACTTCTAGGTTCTCGTTTTGATTTACGTACGGGAAAACCTATCCTTGCGAATGTTATGGGCGGATTTAGTGGGCCAGCTATTAAACCTATCGCTTTACGAATGGTTTATCAAGTTTATAAAGCGGTGAAAATCCCAATCATAGGTATAGGTGGAATTTCTAGTGCGGAAGATGTGATTGAAATGATGAGCGCTGGAGCAAGTGCAATTCAAGTTGGTGCAGAAAACTGCGTTAATCCTTATGCTTGTAAAGAAATAATCGAAAATTTACCTAGAGTAATGGATGAATATGGTATCAAAACATTAAAAGAAATAATAGGGAGGTCTCACAAATGAAAGAAAGAGATGTAATTATCGCCTGTGATTTTTCAACAAAAGAAGAAACACTAAAATTTTTAGAGCAATTTAAAGAAGAAAAACCATATGTAAAGGTTGGCATGGAATTATTTTATTCAGAGGGTCCTCAAATTGTTAGAGAAATTAAAGAGAGAGGTCATAAGATTTTTTTGGATTTGAAATTACATGACATTCCTAATACAGTACACAAAGCAATGAAAAATATTGCTAAACTTGGTGTCGACATGACAAATGTTCATGCTGCAGGTACAGTCGAAATGATGAAAGCTGCTCAAGATGCGATTAATGAAGTGGGATCGAAAACGAAACTAATTGCAGTTACACAGTTAACAAGCACTTCTGAAGAACGTATGAAATCTGAACTCCTAATTGAGTGTAATATGAATGATACAGTAAAACACTATGCACTAAATGCTCAAAAAGCAGGACTTGCTGGTGTAGTTTGTAGCCCACTTGAAGCAGGTTTAGTTCACAGTGTTTGTTTAGAAAATTTTATCACTGTTACGCCTGGAATTCGTTTTGATGATGTAACTAAGGGCGATCAAGTTCGCGTTACTACACCATTTAAAGCAAAAGAAATTGGATCAAGCTATATTGTAGTAGGACGACCAATTACGGCAAGTGATAATCCTATTGAAGCTTATCGTCGCTGTATTAAGGAATTTGTAGGGGAATAACTATGGAAAAATTAATTGCAAAAGATTTGCTTGAAATTCAAGCTGTGTTTTTAAGACCAAACGATCCATTTACTTGGGCGTCTGGAATTAAAAGTCCTATTTACTGTGATAATCGTTTGACATTAAGTAATGTAAAAGTGCGTAAAGATGTTGAAAATGCTTTAGTACAGATTATTAAAAACCACTATCCAGAATGCGAAATGATTATGGGAACGGCAACTGCTGGAATTGCTCATGCAGCAATTGTTGCTGAAATATTGCAACTACCCATGGGATATGTGCGATCAAGTGCTAAGGGACACGGACGAACGAATCAAATTGAGGGGAAATGTGAAAAAGGGACGAAGGTTGTTGTTATTGAGGATTTAATTTCAACTGCCGGAAGTAGCTTGGATGTTGTTGATGTGTTAAAAGAGAATCAAATTGAAGTATTAGGTATTGCATCAATATTTACTTATGGAATGCAAAAAGGTCTGGATCGTCTAGCAAAAGCAAATGTTAAAAATGTTTCAGCTTCAAACTTTGATATCCTTGTAGAAGTAGCCTATGAAACAGGTTATATTAAGGAAGACGATAAAGAAAAATTAATTAAATTTAGAAATAATCCAAATGATGAAAATTGGATGATATAAAAAGAGGTGTATTTTAATCATACACCTCTTTCTTTTGAGTCTTTAATAATGTTTTATTCTGTTTTTATACTTACTATAAATTGCATCGTTGTTGAATCCATCGACATTTTGTGATTGAAAAACATAAGGTTTAAATCCTTTTTCAGTCACAATTTTTAGCGCTTCACAAATAATTGTATTAATTAAAAACATTGTTACAATACTACTTCCTGCACCAGTTTCGATACCATCAATATTCATTAGTGCATCACCTGTTGGAACACAGTTATCTAAGCAAATATCAGCAATTTCAAATAGCCGTTTTCCCGATGAGTGACGACTTGTTGAAGAAGATGATTGGGTTATATTTGTGATTGCAACACAGTATATTCCTTCTTTTTTGCAGCGCATGGCCATTTCTATTGGCATAGCGTTTCTTCCAGAATTTGAAGTGATTAACATGATATCGCCTTTTTCAATTCTATAGCTATCATATAGGATATCCGACATCCCAGAGATTTGTTCAACAGCACTTGCACGTACTGCACCGAATGATGTCAATGTATCAGGATCTAGTAAGGCATTTACATTTCCTAAACCACCAGCCCTTGCAAACAGTTCTATACCAAGCATGTGAGAGTGTCCAGTACCAAAAGTATGGATTATCTTATCATTCATTAAATTTTCTGCGAACTTTTCACTTAAAATTTTGATTGTTTCTTCGTTTTTCTTTGCTGCAACAACAAGTAAATCATTTAGTTTATTCATGTATTCAAATTTAAACATAGCTGTTCTCCTTTTTTATTATAGATTTTTTTTTGATTTAGGAACGTAGTGTATCTTCTATTTCGATTTCTTCAAAATCTTCAAAATAGGTCAGTAATCGAAATAACTCATTTGTGTTGATTATTATTTCGTTTTCTTCAGTAGAATTGTCAAAGCTACATAAAGGTATACCATCAATAAAGATAGTTTTGCTTTGTTCATCACTTAATAAGTCGTTAATTATCTCAATAGGATCATTGTAGAAATCTTCGCTTGAATAATAATATCCGTTAAATTTATTTTCTTTTTTCATATTTAACCTCATCTTAATACTATTATATTTCAACTTTAAGCTTTTACTAACAATAAAACGGAATAAACTTATAAATTAGGTGATTTTAAAAGACATAAAGCTTCTTTGATAGTATCCTTAGGGTTTTTCATCAATATAGCATGCATTCCTGCCTTTTGTGCTGCATCGATGTTTTCCTGTCTATCATCGATAAATAAGCATTCATCTGCTTTAATATTAAGCCTTTCTAGTTGTAAATTATAAATGGCTATATCAGGTTTAATTAATTTATATGCATAAGAATATAGAGGTAATTCAAATTCAGATAAAAAACTATATTTTTCTATAATATAATGATAGGTGCTTTTAGGCATGTTTGACAAGATAGAAATACGATAATTCTTTTTGCAACTAAGCGCAAAATTAACCATTTCTTCAATTGGGGTCAATATATCACAAATAGTATCAATTATAAAGCAAATTGGATGTTTTAAATGAGGTGCTCTTTCCACAAATATTTTTTTTAAATCTCCTTCATCGAGTAAGCCTTGATCAAAAAGGTTCCATTCTTCACCAGAGAAGATGACTTTTTGAACCTCTTTTACCGTTTTTTCATCAAATTTTACTTTATAATACTCTTCCGGTTTAAAGTTCAACAATACATTTCCTACATCAAATAAAATCACTTTTATCATATGTCAGCCTCCTAGTTAAAGTATAAGGGAGGTGGCAAAAAAAAGCTACTGTAAGTTATTTGTTGAATGGATGTACCTAAATTTGTATAATGATATTAGATAGTTCACATGGAATTCACAAAGTAGGGGTAAATTAAAAGAGTAGGTGAGTATATGATAAAATTATTAGTAGTTGATGATGAGATTAAAATAAGAGAGATGATTTGTAAGTTTGCAAAATATGAAGGTTTTGAAACAATAAGTGCAGCAGATGGTCAAGAAGCGGTGGATTATGCACTAACACAGGATTTCGATTGTATTATAATGGACATTATGATGCCAGTTATGGATGGTTTTAATGCGTGTAAAATAATCAAAAAAGAAAAAAATGTTCCTATTTTGCTGCTGTCTGCTTTAGGTGAAGAATATGATCGTATCCATGGATTTGAAATGGGTGTTGATGATTATGTGGTCAAACCATTTTCATGCAAGGAGTTAATGATGCGAGTTCATGCAATAGTAAAAAGAGCAGGGCATACTAATTTAAACGATGAGATCATTATCAGTGGGCTCAAAATAGATTTAGCTGCACGTATTGTTACGATTGATAATGAAACAATTACAATGTCTCCAAAGGAATATGAACTACTTTTATATTTAGTGAAAAATCGTGGAATTGCTTTAACTAGAGAAAAGATATTACAGACTGTATGGGGCTATGATTTTTTTGGTGATGACAGAACCTTGGATACCCATATTAAACTTCTAAGAAAGAATTTAAGAGAATACAGTCAATACATAGTTACATTAAGAGGTGTGGGGTATCGTTTTGAAAAAGTCAATTAGTATTCGATGGAAAGTATTGCTCTATGTTTTAAGTTTTACGCTTGGTATTTTTCTATTGTTATGGATATTTCAAACAATTTTTTTAGGATGGTTTTATGAAAATATCAGAATTGGTCAAGTCAAAGATGCTGCTCAGTCAGTTGAGTTAAATATAAATAATGAAGAAAATCTTGAATCAATTATAACAAGTGTTTCTCAAAACAATGATGTTTGTGTTCGTGTTGTTTATGGTTATGGACAAGATTTGAGCAGTGATTTTCAACAAGGTTGTGCAGTATCAAAACTAACTGTAACTGAAACAGTATTGATTTTAGATAATACCATTAACAACGATGGCGAATATTTAGAGAAGAAGTTTGAAACACTAACACTCAATACAATTTTTGGTAATTTTAGGCAAGTCAGCGACGAAAACTATGATTTGATATATTCAAAAATTATAGATTCTTCAGAAGATGGCAGTGCATTGGTTATGGTAAGTGCAAGAATGACACCAGTAAATGCAACAATTTCCACAATTAGGACACAGCTTGGCTATATTGGTTTTATTTTACTTACAATGTCGATTGTTTTAACTACAGTTATTACATCAAGAATTATTAAGCCACTAGAAAGAATGAGTAAAAGTGCTTTAATTTTGTCTACAGGAAATTACGATGTGCAATTTGAAGGATCACAATATAAAGAAGTAAAAGAATTAAGTGAGTCTTTGAATTATGCGGCAAAGAAATTAAAGGATGTGGATCAACATCGACGAGATTTAATTGCGAATGTTTCTCATGATTTACGAACTCCACTTACAATGATTGGTGGATACGGCGAAATGATGCGGGATATTCCTGAAGAAAACAACAAAGAAAACGCACAAGTTATTATTGATGAGACAAAAAGACTAACTTCACTTGTAAACGATTTGCTTGATTTTAGCAAACTTCAAGAACACAAAATTCGATTAAATATTGATGAATTTAATATTAGTGAAGTATTAAGAAACACTTGTCATATGTATAATCAAACATTTAGTGAAAAAGGAATTTCATTAATCTATGAAGGGACAAGTGAGTATATTGTTAAAGCTGATAGTAGCCGAATTCAACAGGTCATTAATAACTTTATTAATAATGCACTTCATTATGGTAGCAGTGGAGAAAAAGTGATAGTTAGACAAATTGATAATGAGAAAACAGTTCGCGTTGAAATTCAAGACTTTGGTGAAGGTATTGAAAAGGACAAGCTCGAGTTTATTTGGGATCGCTATTATAAAATAGACAAAACACATGTAAGAAGCATGAGTGGTTCTGGTTTAGGTTTATCAATAGTAAAAGAGATTTTAAATTTACATCAAGTCAAATTTGGAGTCTTATCAAAAGTAAATGAAGGATCGATATTTTATTTTGAACTAGAGAAAGTAAAAAATGAAATTTAGGATTGTTTCAGTGTATATATTTTGTTAAATATGATAATCTAAAAGTAACTAAGAGGAGGAAATTATGAAAAATTTAAAAGGAACAAAAACTGAAAAAAATTTAATGGAAGCTTTTGCCGGAGAAAGTCAAGCAAGAAACAAATACACTTTCTATGCATCAAAAGCTAAAAAAGAAGGTTACGAACAAATTTCAGCTTTATTTGCTGAAACTGCTGCAAACGAAAAAGAACATGCAGAGTTATGGTTTAAGTATCTTCATGATGGGGCAGTACCAACTACCACACAAAATTTAAAAGATGCTGCAAATGGTGAAAATTTTGAATGGACTGATATGTATTCTCGCATGGCTAAAGAAGCTCGTGAAGAAGGCTTCGATGATATTGCTGCTACAATGGAAGGTGTTGCAAAAATCGAAAAGCGTCATGAAGAACGCTATTTAGCTCTTCTTAAAAACATTGAAGAAAAGAAAGTATTTGCAAGAGATAATGTTATGATGTGGGAATGTCGTAACTGTGGACATGTTCACGTTGGGAAAACAGCCCCAGGTGTCTGTCCAGTTTGTGATCATAAGCAAGCTCATTTCCAAATTGAACCAGAAAACTATTAATATTGTAAAACTCTATGATTTTGTCATAGAGTTTTATTTTGGTTATTATGAACTACTGGAAACTGATTTTATACTAGTAAAGATAAGTTAATTGTTGTATCGTAATAATATAGAAAAGAGGTTTTTTATGAAAATAGAACATATTGCACTTTATACGCATGACATTGAAATGACAAAAACGTTCTACACAAAATATTTTAATGCTACAAGCAGTGAATTATATCATAATAAAAATACAGGTTTCAGCTCCTATTTTTTAAGTTTCGATGACGGTGCTCGACTTGAAATCATGAATGTTTTAAAATTAGAACAACAAAGTGTAAATTTAAAACGAGCAGGGTACGTTCATTTGGCATTCAGTGTAGGAAGTAAAGAGAAGGTTGATGAACTAACTAACCTATTAAAAATAGATGGATATGAAGTAATTAGTGGTCCTAGGACTACAGGAGATGGGTATTATGAAAGTTGCATATTAGATAATGAGCATAATATTATTGAAATAACGGAATAATTGTATATTGTTTTGTGCTATAGATCCATTTTGTACAAGAGAGATGATTAGTCGTTTTTTATAACATTTCAATTTTTTTGGTGTACGATAGTTTTATTTATAAAGTGTTTAGCGAAAAGTGATTACAATGTTAAAAATTCATAATCACTTTATATAAAATACAGTTAATCAACTGTCAAAAGTGTAAAAAATTGTTGTATTAATGTTACTAAAATGATAATTGAATTGTATTGCGTACTGATAGAATGCTTAAAATGAAGGCTTTGTTTATGTATGGAAGTCCAAATGCATCGATAACCTATTTTAATCGTGGCGAATAAACCATTTTTATTCAAATTTATAAAAAGAAAACTGACACTCTTGATATGTGTCAGTTTTTTTATGAGTTCTTGTGTTTAATTATTTTCACTATTTAATAATTTTGAATGGCTAGGAACTTTTAATTTTAATCCTTTGTGCATTATTTCTAAATGGATGTGTTTTTCTTTAAAGCTTTCGCCATCTGATTGCATATCAATTAGAGTATCACTGCTGATAACAATTTTATTTGCCCTAATCATTTTTACTACGCTGAGATCTGTGTGTGTTCCTTTAAGATATTTGCTAACTAATTGAAACAGTTTACCTCTACTTAATTTATCAACAATACAAATATCAAACATTCCATCATCAATTGATGCATTTGGTGTCGGATTGAAGCCACCACCGTAATATTGTCCGTTCATAACAGCACACAGTGAACATTCTTGGGTCCATTTTTCATTATTAACTTCAATCGTAATTGTAGTAGGGTTGGCTTTTAAAAATTTAGATAAAGCTGCAACTAAATATGTTAAGTGCCCTGACAAAAAACGATTTCTAATTTCATGGGTTGCACGGTAATTAATTTGTGCATCCAATCCGATGGTTGTGCAGTTGAAGAATCGTGTATCATTTCCTATACCATAGTCAACATAAACAACTTCACCTTCAATTGCTTCTAAAAGTTGGTCATAGAGTGTCTTTGGTGCATTATCACATAACATTTTATAACAATCATTTCCAGATCCACTAGGGATTATCGATAAACAAACTTTATCGTTAATTCCATTTAATATTTCATAAGCTGTTCCATCACCTCCAACTGAGTATAAACATACATTGTCTTTTATTGAATAGTTGTTGGCAAGTTGTGTAGCGTGCTTTGGATATTGTGTAATTAGTATTTCAAATTCTAAATCTTTTTCTTTACAAATATTTTGAATAGTTGCAGTAATTTTTTCTTTTTTATTCTTACCTGATATAGGATTAACGATAAATATGTGCTTCATGATTTTTCCTCTTGATTTCTATAAAATATTTTAGCACGACATAATTAACATATCAAATTTAAAAAACTGCAATGTAATCACATTGCAGTTTCATGCATTATTTATGCTTTCTTTTTTGAATTTCTTTTGCCTTTTGTGTTTTCCTTTGTCGGTCTTGAATTTCTTCTGCGTGATCCTGAATCATCTTTTTTAGCATATTTTGGTTTTCTATCTGTTTTCTCTTGCTTATCAGAATTTGAAACTTTACGTCTTTTGCTAGATGATGAGTCTGATCTAGATGATTTACCAGAACCACTACCCTTAGAGTTTCCAAGTAATGTGGCACGAACGACAAATCCATGAATTGCAGTTCTATCGATTGATTCACAGATCATGTTTGCTAAATCACTAGGAATTTCAACATATGTTTCTTTTTCTTGAATATCAATTTTTCCAATATCTTTGCCACGAATACCACTTGCTTCTGCTATTGCACTTACAACATGAGCAGCAGCAATATCTTGACGTTTACCCACATCCAACAATAGTTTAGTTTTCTTTGTGCTTTTAGATGTTACACGATCACTATCTTTTGGTTTCGTAATTTCAGAAAACACATCATTACCAATTAATTTATATGTTGTTGCACAAGCGATTTCTTCCCATGTATAACCTTCATTAATTAAATCTGTTAATGCGAATTTAATATCTTGTGGTGCAGTTTGAGAAAGAATATCTAATAATTGGCTCTTCATTTGTTGAAGATGGAATTCTTTTAATTCTTCTTTAGTTGGTAACTCTTTTTTAATTAATTTACTTTTAGTTAGATGTTCCAAATCACGAACTCTATTTCTTTGTCTTGGAGTAATTAACGTATAAGCTAGTCCGTCTTTACCAGCGCGACCAGTTCTTCCAATACGGTGTACATAGTATTCTGTTTCTTGTGGAAAATCAAAGTTAAACACAACATCCATTGAATCGACATCAATTCCTCTTGCAGCAACATCGGTACATACAAGGATATGGATTTTCTTCTTTTTGAATTTATCCATGACAATAGAGCGCATTTCCTGTTTCATATCACCATGTAAGCCTGCAGCCCAAAAACCTTTAGAAACAAGCTCAGATACTAGATCATCCACCATTTTCTTCGTGTTACAAAAAACCATTGCAAGTCCTGGATTTAAAATTTGAACTAATTGCATTAATACAGCACGTTTGTCTGATTGATTACATTCAATGTAATTTTGCTCAATAGTATTTGAAGTCATTTGTACTTCAGGGTTTTTAATATGGACAGGGTTGTCTTGGTATTGTTTTGTAATTTCTAATATTGATTTTGGCATTGTTGCAGAAAAAAGTATCGTTTGTCTTTCACTTGGTAAAGCTTTAATTACTGTTTCGATGTCTTCTCGAAAGCCCATATTCAACATTTCATCAGCTTCATCAAGTACTAAAATTTTGCAATCATGAAAGCGAAGAGTTTTTCTATCAATATGATCAAGGATTCTTCCAGGAGTTCCAACTACGATGTCAGCTCCTTTTTTCAAATCTATGATTTGTTTGGTGATTGGTTGACCACCATAAATGCATACTGTTCTAATACCTTCTTTGTATTTTGCGAATTTTCTGATTTCTTCACATACTTGAAGTGCAAGTTCTCGAGTGGGCGATAAAATTAACGCTTGAGGGTGTTTTCTTTCTGATGGTACTAGCTTTTCAAGAATAGGTATCGAAAATGCAGCAGTTTTTCCAGTTCCGGTTTGGCTTTGACCAATAATGTCTCCGCCGTTTAGTACAGTAGGGATACAGGCTTTTTGAATATATGTTGCTTCGTTGTATCCACAATCTTCAATAGCTCTTAAAAGCTCTGAAGATAAGTTAAGTTCATTAAATCTCATTTTTTTCTCACTTTCATTACGTCATGATAGTATAGCATGCTTATAACTAAATGTAAAACAGCAAATAATTTAATTGTTTCATTATTGTCTACAAAAATGAAGCTAATTGTACTTGACTTGCAAATTCAATGTGATAGAATTTGCATATTGAATAGAAGTGAGGCGAATTTTGTGTTAAATGAAAACAGCCTACGTGTCAAATTGATGCGTAAAATAGGGGCAACTAGGATGATAACCTTGAGTTTTATCTTTGTCATATTGTTAGGGGCAATCTTATTAACTTTACCATTTTCTAATAACTTAGATCCGTTAAGTTTTTTAGACAATTTATTTATATCAACTAGTGCAACGTGTGTTACAGGACTTGTACCTGCAAATATTATGGAACAGTACAACTATTTTGGGTATAGTATTTTATTGGTACTCATTCAAATTGGTGGACTTGGAGTAATGTCTCTTATTGCTTTCGTGATAACAGTAACTAAGCATAAACTATATCATTCTGAAAAAAGAATGTTACAAAATGCGCTTAATAAGGATTCATTACAAGATATTCCTAAGTTTTTGCGTTCAATTATTATATATACCTTTGTGTTTGAAACAATTGGAGCACTTCTTATTATGACAAAGTTCATACCAATATTTGGTATTTCAAAGGGAATTTACAACTCCATATTTCTATCGGTTTCAGCATTTTGCAATGCCGGTATTGATAATTTCTCGTTGTTTTCATTAGCTGAATATTCATCAGACGTATTAATTAATGCTACAGTTGCTTCGTTAATCATCATTGGTGGTTTAGGGTTTGCAGTATGGTTTGATTTAAGGAAAAGATTTATTGAGCGACTAAATGGAAAATATTCATTAAAAAAAATGTTTAGTTTATTGAATTTACATTCGAAAGTTGTGTTGATTACTACACTTTGTTTGATTGTTAGTGGTACTGTACTTATGTTGATAACAGAATCATTTAATTCTGAAACACTTGGCTCTATGAGTACTTTTGATAAAATACAAGCAGCGATATTTCAATCAATTACTTTAAGAACTGCAGGATTTAGTACAATTGATATTGGTCTTTTGCAAGACACTACTTTAATGTTCATGTGTTTGTATATGTTTATTGGAGGATCGCCTGGAGGAACTGCAGGAGGTATTAAAACAACTGCATTTGTAATGATGGTTATGTTTGTTAGGTCGCAACTTGTAGGAAATGATAAATTAACCGCTTTTAAACGCACAATTCCAATGCAAGTTTTCCATAAAGCATTTATGGTTGGTTTATTATATGTTATATTAATATTTGTAAGTTTGTTCTTGCTTACAATTAGTGAAGATATTGCTTTTTTACCACTTCTATTTGAAGTTGTATCTGCAATAGGAACTGTAGGTTTATCTGCTTCGGTTACACCTTTATTAAGCGATTTTGGAAAAATTGTAATTATGATTTTGATGTTTGCGGGACGAGTAGGTCCAATTACAATTATTTTATCAATGGTAAAGAAAAAATCAAAAAATAAATCTCATGAAGTTGAATATCCAACTTCAGAAATATTAATTGGATAAAAAAGGAGAAAAAAAATGGCTGAAAGAAAAACATTTGTTATTTTAGGACTTGGAGTATTTGGTTCTACTATTGCGAAACAATTGGCAAATCATAATTATGAGGTTATTGCTGTAGATAAAGACATTAACTGCGTTGAAAGAATGGCAGATATAGTAACACAATCTGTGTGTGCTGATTTTACGGATATTGATCAATTAAGAACAATTGGAGTTCAAGATTGTGATTGCGCTGTTGTTGCTACAGGTGGCTATCTTGAAGAGAGTGTTATTGGTGTAATGAATTTAAAAGAACTAAATGTTCCTTATGTTTTAGCAAAAGCACGAAACAAACGTTTTGAACAAATCCTACTTAAAATCGGTTGTGACCGTGTAGTTCGCCCCGAGAAAGAAATGGGAGAACGTATCGCAAAACGATTGGTGTCACAAAATATTGTGGATATCATTGATTTGGATGATGAATACAGTATTATTGAAATTGCTGCTCCAAGTAAATGGGTAGGTGGTACTTTAAAAGATTTAAATTTACGTGCAAAGTATGGAATTAACGTTATTGGAATTCGAAAAAAAATTAATGAACATTTGTCAATGAGTCCTGATGCGAATTATACGATTGAAAAAACGGATTACATTTTAGTTATTGCAGAAAATGAGTTATTTGATGAACATACAGATATTTTTCATTAAAATATTAAGGGGAAATTAGAATGAAAGAAGTAATTAGCTACACTATAAACGGAGTCTGTTCAAAACACATTGAAATTCAAGTGAATGGATCAATACTTGAAGATGTTAAAGTTAACGGTAGTTGTCCAGATAATTTATTAGGAATTTCAAAAATATTAGTTGGAAAAAATGTGAAAGAGGTCATTGATACTTTTTCTGGAGTAAAGTGTTGATTTAAAGATACATCTTGCCCAGATCAAATAGCATTTGCTTTATCCAAACACTTCCAAGCTTCTGCTGAATAATTTGTTTTCAATGATCACATAATGATAATAAGGTGAGCATATGAAAAACAAACAGATAGTTTTAGCGAAAGTGTTGTTGGATTTAAATTTAGATATAAATACTATTTCAATTATTACTTCTATATCTAAATTAGAATTGCTAAAATTAGTAACAAATGATGAAACACGTTGATGCGTGTTTTTCTTTTTAAAATTAGGGGGAAGAAAATTTATGAAAGTATTAAATTTTTTAAATCAATATCTAGATAACCATCGATGGCGATTAATAGTGATAGTCTTTGTAGTTTTAATATACACGTTTTTAAATTTATGTACACCAATTGTATTTAGCTACTTTATTGATAATGTTATTAATTTAGATCCAATTAATAATTCTTTTTTTGCATACTTTACTGAAAGTGTTGGTGGTATAGAATACGTAAGAAATAATTTGTGGATTGGTGCAGTTCTTTTATTAACAATCGCAACTGGGACAGCTGTATGCTTATTTGTTCGCGGATATTTTAGTGGTATACTTGCTGAGGCAGCGTGCTATCGTATGCGTAATCACTTGTATGATCATCTTCAACATTTGCCATATCGTTATCATGTCATGGCTAAGACTGGTGATTTGATTCAAAGATGTACAACAGATGTAGAAATGATAAGAAAATTTCTGGCTACACAATTCTCGGAAATTATTTATTCAATAGCTACTGCATGTATTGCCTGTATCTTATTGTTTGGTATTGACGTTCAAATGGCGTTCATTGCTTTAATTTCTATGCCATTTATTATTGTTTTTGCATATCGTTTTTTTACAAAAGCACAAAAATTGTTTTTGGATTCAGATGAATCCGAAGGTGAAATGACTGCAATGATACAAGAAAGTTTAGCTGGAATTCGCGTTGTAAAAGCATTTAACAGTGAAAAAGCAGAATTAGATAAATTTGATAAGTTTTCTAACGATTATAAAGATAAAACATTTTTACTTTTAAAACAGCTTGGAATTTATTGGGGGTCATCTGATTTTTTCTGTTTAACTCAAATTTTGATTGTTGTGTTATTTGGGGTATATCGTGTAAAATCAGGCGATTTATCAATTGGTAATTATTTTGTGTTTATCTCTTATGAGATTATGATTTTATGGCCTATACGTAATTTAGGAAGATTAATTTCTGATTTTGGTAAAATGACTGTTTCTATTAGTCGATTATCTGAAATTTTGGATGAACCATTAGAAGATTTTGATAGTGGATGTGAAGATCAAATACAGGGAACAATTGAATTTGACCATGTGTCTTTTAAATATGAGGATAGCGACTTAGCAGTATTAAATGATGTGAGTTTTAAAATCAAGAATGGTCAAACTGTTGCCTTATTGGGCCCTACTGGAAGTGGTAAAAGTACACTAGTTCATTTACTTACAAGATTGTATGATGTAACTGATGGTGTTATTAAAATTGATGAGAAACCAATCAAATCATTTAAGAAAAAACACTTAAGACAAAATATCGGATTAATTTTACAAGAACCATTTTTATTTTCAAAAACAATTTATGATAATATTTATTTAGCTGACCGCTCTGTAAACCGTGATAAAGTTTATGAAGTTGCGAAAATCGCATCTGTTCATCATGTTATTGATGAATTCGATTTAGGCTATGAGACACTTATTGGAGAAAAAGGAGTAACCTTATCTGGTGGACAAAAACAACGTGTCGCAATAGCAAGAACCATTTTAAAACAAGCACCTATTTTAGTATTTGATGATTCACTTTCTGCAGTTGATTCACAAACAGATGCAGAAATTCGTGCCAAATTAAAAAATATTCAAAAGGATTGCACAACAATTATCATTACACAACGAGTAGCTTCTGCGAAAGATGCAGATTTTATTTTAGTGCTTGAAGAAGGTCGCATAACTCAAAATGGGACACACGATGAACTTATTAATCAAGATGGATTATATAAAAGAATTAATGATATTCAAAATTCTAAGATGGAGGTGATTGCAAATGAGTCAATTTGAGGAACAAGAATTTAAGTCATCATCTTTTGATTTGGGTATTTGGAAACGTATTTTAGGATTTTTAAAACCTTTTAAGAAATATGTCATTGCATTAGTTGTTTTGAATTTAGTGATTTCAACTACAGATGTCTTGATGCCATGGCTAAATAAATACGCTATTGATAATTTGATAAGTGAAAGAGCAACTCAAAATGAAACATTGTCCTTCGCCATATTTTATTTTTTGGTCATCTGTATACAATCCATATTAGTGTATGGTTTTTTCTATGTTGCTGGAAGAATTGAAATGAATGTAGCTTATAATGTTCGAAAAGACTGCTTTACGAAGCTTCATTCCTTGTCATTTAGCTACTTTGACAAAACACCTATAGGTTGGTTAATGGCTAGAATGACAAGTGATATTACACGTCTTAGTGAAATCGTATCATGGGGACTGTTAGATATTTCTTGGGGTTTGATGGTGATGGTTGGTGTTACAGTAGTTATGTTTGTCACAAATTGGCAACTAGCACTGATGGTACTTATGGTTGTCCCATTTTTAGCTATAATTAGTGCATGGTTTCAGGTAAGAATATTAAAAAACTATCGAATAGTTAGAAAGATGAATTCAAAAATTACTAGTAATTTTAATGAAGGAATAAGCGGTGCTAAAACCACTAAGACATTGGTGCTTGAAAAAAACAATTTTGATGAGTTTGAAATCAACACTGAAGCTATGCGTGAATCATCAATCAAAGCAATCAAGTATTCAGCATTATTCATGCCAATTGCCATGTCTTTAGGGTCAATTTCTACAGCAGCAATTTTAGTCAATGGTGGACATCAGGTATTAGTTGCAGGTCTTGAATTTGGTACTTTGTTGATGTTTACACAATATGCAACACAGTTTTTTGAGCCAATTCGTCAAATAGCAAGGCTTATTGCAGAATTTCAAATGGCACAAGCCAGTGCGGAACGTATTTTATCATTGATGGATACTACAAGTGACATAGAAGATAGTGATGAAGTGGCTACAAGATATGGAAGTGTATTTGCTCCAACACCTCGTGTAATCGAGCCAATTAAAGGGAATGTTGAGTTTAAAGATATAGAATTTTATTATAAGAAAGAAGAACCTGTACTTCAAAATTTTAACTTGAAAATTGATGCTGGAACAACAGTTGCCTTGGTTGGAGAAACAGGATCTGGAAAAAGCAGTATTGTTAATTTGTTGTGTCGATTTTATGAGCCGATAAGTGGTGAAGTTTTGCTTGATGGTATTGACTATCGTAAACGCAGTATGGGATGGCTTCATAGACAAATTGGATATGTGCTTCAATCTCCACACTTATTTTCTGGAACGATTGCTGACAACATTAAAGTAGGAAAACTTGATGCGACTGAGGAAGAAGTTATTGAGGCATGCAAAGCTGTTAATATTCATGATTTCATTATGAAATTAGAAAATGGGTATGATACAGAAGTAGGAGAAGGTGGCTCAAAGTTGTCGGTTGGTCAAAAACAGTTGATTTCTTTTGCAAGAGCGATTTTAGTGAAACCTGCATTTTTTATACTGGATGAAGCAACTGCATCAATTGATACGGAAACTGAAAAAGTAGTACAATATGCAATTGAACATATATTAAAAGACAAAACAAGTTTTGTTATTGCACATCGCTTATCCACAATTGTGAATGCAGATGTTATACTAGTAATTAGAAAGGGTAAGATAGTTGAAAAAGGCAATCATGAATTTTTGATGAGTTGTAAAGGATATTATTATCGTTTGTATACGAATCAATTTAATGAAGACCTAGATCAAGTTTTATCTAAGGTGGGCTATCAATATGAGTAAAATTGAAACTGGAATATATGTCGAATACAATGATGGATTTATTATTCATTTAGTCGATGAAAAATTTGTGCAGGAAGAATTAACATCATTAAGAAACAATCCAATAACTTTATATTATGTCTCAATGGGAGTTGTCGATTTGTTTTTACTACAAATTGAAGATTCAGTAGATACTAGTGATATTCCATTTTGTGTATTTGATTATCAAAATGATGAAAAATTTATTGAATCGTTGAATGATAGCAATAATTATGCATGTACAATTCGTTATTTGAACACGAGTAATGAAGAACAAGCTAGAAAAAGCTCTACATTAAACAGTGAATTTTCAAGTATTATTCGGAAGCATTTTAAGGATAATTTATTGCGAGAATTCGATGAAGATAGTTACGAAGCCTCATTAAATAAAATTCAGAATAAATATGAACCATTTGAATTGGAAGAAAAAGCTGTAATAAGTTGTAACATTTAAATTTGATATCTAAATTCAATTAGTGTATGCACTAATTGTTTTTTATCAATAATGTGAAATTAAGTGAACTTTACCATGAGTTAAAAATGTGTACCTATTTATGGTAAGGTTTGGTATAATGATAGTTGATTTATAAAAGGAGTAAAGATGAAAAAAAGAGAAATAGGCTTATTGATTTTACTTTTGGCCATAGATTTAGTTACAAAACAAATGATTGAAAATACAATGACTCTAGGTGAAAGTATTGTAGTAATTGAAAACTTTTTTAAGATTACATATGCAGTGAATACTGGAGCTGCATGGAGTATTTTAGAAGGGAAAATGATCTTTTTTTACTTAGTGACTATTTTGGGAATAGCGGGAATAATATATTTATTTTCAAAGACAAAAAAAGAACATACTTATACTCGATTTGGACTAGTTTTAATGTTTGTGGGTGCGGTTGGAAATTTTTATGACCGATTAGTTTATCAACATGTTAGAGATTTTTTAGATTTTTATATATTTGGGTATGATTTTCCAGTATTTAATGTCGCAGATATGTGTTTATGTATTGGAACATTTGTAATAATATTATTAATCTTGTTTAAGAAGGAGAGTGCCGATGAATTGTTATAATTGGATAGTTGATGAAGAAAATCAACTTAAAAGAATTGATAAGTATATCAGTGAACAAAATGCAGACTTATCTCGTAACTATATTCAACAGTTGATTGATGAAGAGAATATTTTAGTTAATGGTAAGAAAGTTAAAAATAACTATAAGGTAAAGGTTAATGATGAGATTATTTGTAATTTACCTGAAGTAAAAGAGTTAGAAGCAATAGCACAAGAAATGGATTTGGATATCATATTTGAAGATAGTGATGTGATTGTGCTTAATAAACCAAAAAACATCGTTGTTCACCCTGGTGTTGGGAACCCAGATAACACTCTTGTTAATGGTGTTTTGTTTCACTGCAAAGATTTGTCAGGTATTAATGGTGTGTTAAGACCTGGGGTAGTACACCGAATTGATAAAGATACGACAGGTTTGTTAGTTATGTGTAAGAATGATAAAGCACATGAATCACTGTCACAGCAATTATCAAATAAAACTGCAAGTAGAAAGTATATAGCGCTTGTTCATGGTGTAATGACACATGAATACGGAACAATTGATGCGCCAATTGGTAGAGATAAAAAAGACCGTCAAAAAATGACTGTTACTTCATCGAATTCAAAAAACGCAGTGACACATTTTAAAGTGTTAAAACGCTTTAAAGATTTTACATTAATAGAGTGTTCGCTTGAAACAGGTCGTACCCATCAAATACGTGTTCATATGCAGTATATTAAATTTCCAATAGTAGGGGATTACAGTTACTCAATTAGAAAAACGATGGATACAAATGGACAAATGTTACATGCGTATGAGTTAAGTTTCGTGCATCCATCAACACTTGAAGAAGTTACTTTTAATGCACCTCTTCCTAGTGCGTTTGAAGAAGTATTAAATTCACTTGAGGAGGATGATGAATGGAAATAAGTCGTCAAAGTGTAGAGATATTTATGGTTTCTTCTTTTTTGATTAAAAACCACAATTATAAATTTGTTGCGGTTAATCAAAAACAAAATGAATTTTGGTTAGCGAATCCCAGCAATATGGAATTTCCTGTTATTCGTGTATCCTTTACTTCTGCGGAAAGTGTATATTTTGAAAAAGAACGACTACTTAGAGTTCATAATTCAATATTAATGAGCATTAAAAGAGAAGGTCGATTACTTGATCTTCATGTGAGTGATGAGACTGAAGTTGAAACGGATGTTAATTTTGAACAAGCAGTATTAAACAATGGCGTAATTTATGGTAAAAATATTAGTCATTATTTTCCTTTGATTAAAAACGCTATTACGCGATTTGATAATCCAAAGGAAGAGATTGCACGTTTAACAAGGGAATTGGAAAATTATCAAACTAGCCATAAAAAACAAAAGGCTAATGTTAAAAAAATGAAATCAAAAATGTTGAATAGCACATCAATAGTGATTGGAATTTGTATTATAATGTATTTGTTAATACAGTTTTTGAGTCTTTCTTATGATGGGAGTATATCACCTGCAATTGCATTAGGGGCTTATTTTAAGCCGATGATTGTGGTGAATCATCAGTATTGGAGATTTCTAACAGTTGGTTTTATGCACATCGATCTTATTCATTTAATGATGAACATGTTTTCTTTATATATGTTAGGTCCAATTGTCGAATCAACTTTTGGTAAAAAAGGATTTATTATAATATTACTTGTTTCGATTTTAACTGGTTCAATTTGTGTATTCTTATTTAGTAACACAACAGTTTTAGTTGGTATTAGTGGTGGATTATACGGATGTTTAGGTGCATATTTTGTTTATGCATACACTCAAGGTTTATTTAATAATCCAATGTTTAAAAGTTCAATAATGAGGTTAGTTATGATTAATTTAATAATTAATCTTTCTCCAAGTGTTTCGGTTTTAGGCCATGTAGGTGGCTTGGTGGGAGGAGTGCTTGTTTCTATTTTACTTCTCAAATACAAACCATGGGAAATGATTAAGAAAAATTGTATTGTAGCTTCGATAGTTTTAGCAATATTTTGCGGATATCGCATAATGATGGAAAATGACATTGAAAATTTGTATTTAGCAAATTACTCTGAAGTATTTGAAATGTATGATAGTATTGGTTTAGGTTGGTTTGTCGATAGTATGACAGATGATATTGAAGAATATTTATTAGACTAAGGAGAATTTTATGAAGAGAGATAACGTGTTAAATTGGGATGAATATTTCATGGGGCTTGCTCATTTATCAGCGCTACGCTCAAAAGATCCATCTACGCAGGTTGGAGCTGTTATCGTTGATGATAAAAATAAAGTTGTAAGTATTGGGTATAACGGATTGCCTGTAGGTTGTAGTGATGATGAATTTCCATGGGGTAGAAATGGGACAATGCAAGAAACAAAGTATGCTTATGTCGTTCATGCAGAGTTAAATGCTATTTTAAATAGTGCACGTAGTGTCAATGGCTGCACAATTTATGTTTCTCTTTTTCCATGTAATGAATGCGCAAAAGCAATTATACAATCTGGCATTAAAAAAATTGTTTATGAATGCGATAAATATGCAGATACTGATGGTGTTATCATAAGTAAAAAAATGCTTCATGCAGCAGGTGTAACGTTACACCAACTATCATCAAGCATTAAATTATCCGTGGAAAAAATAAAGATATAAAAGTTTATAACTTATTTTAGAATTAAATCTGTATTTTTAAAATGTAGCTTTGCTACATTTTTTAATTCGTCCATTCCATGAGTTTCAACAAATTTTTTAGCATCACGATTGACATGATCGTTAGCGCCTTTAGCAAGTTTCATTTTGTAATGATCTTCTAATGATTGCCAAGCGATTAAAAAAGAATATCTTGCAATAATTGAAGCACAGGCTACCGCTAGGTATTTACTTTCTGCTTTAGTTTCAAAATGCAAGTTTTTAAAAACTTGCTTTTCATTCTGTAAATACTTGTAGTAAGAAGTTTTAGGGGTAAATTGATCGATTACACACAGTTTAGGCAGTTGATAACCTTTATTAATTAGGTTAATGTATGCTTGATTGTGTAGTTTAGCTTTGATAGCGTTTAAATTATTTGATTGATGAACTACATTATACTTATCATTACTTAAAATAAGCTTGCTATAATTTAAACGTTCCATAAGTTTAGGTGCTATCTTTAATATATGATCATCATTTACTTGTTTAGAGTCATTGACTTTAAGTTCTTTAATCCATGAGACATCTTCTTTTTTTACTATGCATGCGCATACGCAAACTGGGCCAAAATAATCACCAGTGCCAACTTCGTCACTGCCTGCATGCTCCTCAATTGTTTCATCTTCATTTGTGTTGACAAAAGGAGATGCATAAATTTTTGCATCTTTACCTTGAAAGACCACTTTGCCAGATGTATAGGATGTAATCATACAATTTTCAACTTTGCATTGATATTCTATATAGGGCATCTCTTTATCGATTTTAAACTCGATCCATGCATTTAATAAACTTTTTCTTTGTGATGATGTTAATAAACAAGTAATTGTGTCCATAATATACCTCGTGGAAGTATCATAACATAAATTAGAAACTGTTTAAATTGTATTTGACGGATAAAATGCAATTTATACTTTCTACAATGCATTTTAATTGAAGAGGTGTTATCAAATAATCGTTGCTGTTTATAATCTCTTTTCTGTTATGTTTGCAAAGTTGAGTAGTTTTGTTATTATATTAGAGAGGTGAATGTTTTGGAAAATAATGAAATGTTGATTTTAGCAGTGAATGCTGGTGTATTGGTATGTTTAGTTATAAATATTTTTTGTTGTTTTAAAAGAGGTTTGATTTTATCGTTTTGGGATTGTTTTGGTACAATTGTAGCCTTGCTTTTTGCATGGTATTTTTCGTCTTATGTAGCGGATATGATACGTATTTATCCGATGAGTTTAACGCCTGTTGCAGACAGTAGCTATGGACTAGCTGTAAATCGTTTGTTTAATGGGTATGCATGGATGCTCGTCTTATTTATTGTAATAAAAATAATCATGGTGTTCTTTACTCCGTTTATTAAGTTTTTACAAAGAGTTCCTTTAGTGAAAGAAGTAAATCAGTTACTAGGAGCTGCTTTTGGTGTTGTTCTTACATGGATTTGGTGTTTGATTGCTATTTTTGTTTTATCGATGCCAATTATTGAAAATGGAACAATGCTAATTGAGAATACAATTTTAAATCCAATGTTAGAGTATTCATTTACTGCTGCGGATTTTACTAATGATTTTATTAGTGATAATGAAACACTAAAAACAATTTTAAGTAAAGAAGAATTATCACAAGAAGATAGTGATTTTTTACAAGATTTAATGGAGAAATATGGAATATCAAGTGACTGGACTAATTAATAAGTGAGGGGTATATGAAACAATATCAGGGATTACAATTAGAAGAACTATTAGAAAGAATATCCAGGTATTGTTTCTTTTCAAAGGGAAAAGAAGATCTTTTAAACTGCATACCATCACTTTCAAGGTTAGAAATAATCCGCCGTACTTCTCAAACTAAAGAAGCACTGGAATGTGTAATTCGTTATGGCACAATGCCTTTTGATGGTGTCAAAGATATTGAGGAAATATTAAAAGTTACTTTAAGGGATGGGATATGCAGCGGTTATGATTTGTTGCAAGTTGTTGATCATGAACGTGGATTAAATAGTGTTAAACAATATTTAGTGAAGGTAGAGTTTGATACGCCACTTTTAAATGAGCTTAGTTCATCACTTGTTAGTAATCAGCCCATTGTGAATAAAATCGAGAGCTGTATTAATAACTACGGTGAAGTAAAAGATCAGGCTTCTTCTAATTTATTATCAATTAGAAAGAGATTAAAAAAGATTGATCAAGAGCTTATGGTTGCTGCTCAAAAATTTATATCTTCAAATTCATCCAAGTTAATGGATTCGATTGTAGCTACACGAAATAATCGTGTTGTGGTACTTGCGAAAATTAGCGAGAAAAATTCTTTGGGAGGATTTATTCACGGAGAAAGTTCTTCTGGTCAAACTGCTTATGTTGAACCTGCCTGTCTATTGTCTCTTAACAATGAAAAACAAAGTCTAATTTCTGCTGAAAATGAAGAAGTAGAACGAATTCTTTTTGAGTGTTCTCAAGTATTAAAAGAGGGGGCTCATCATTATTTGTATAATTTAAGTACATTGGCAATGCTAGATAGTATTTTTGCTAAAGCTCAGTATGGTAAAAGTGAAGATGGTATTGTAGCTACTCTTACAGATCAACAAGATTTGTATTTAAAAAATGCAAGACATCCTTTTATAGAAAGAAAATTTGTCGTTTCAAATACGTATAGGTTACAAGAACCAAAAAGGCTTTTGTTAGTAAGTGGTCCAAATACTGGTGGAAAAACCGTAAGTTTAAAATGTATTGGTTTATTTGTCTTAATGACTTATTGTGGTATACCTATTGGTTGTGATGAAGCAACTGTCCCATTTTTTGATGAAGTTTATATGGATATAACGGATGATCAATCGATTGTTCATTCTTTATCTACTTTTTCTGCTCATATATCTAAATTAGCGCATATTACAAATCATGTGACTTCTAAGTCGCTTGTTTTACTCGATGAAATCGGAAGCGGAACTGACCCGAAAGAAGGAGAAAGTTTAGCCATTGCAATATTAAATGATTTAAGGTTAAAAAAATGCATGAGTGTTGTTACTACACATTATGGTAGGCTAAAAGCTTATGGTAAAAAACATGAAGATATCTTACTAGCTTCAGTTCAGTTTGATGTAGAAAAAATGCAACCTACATTTAAGTTTATTGAGGGATTGACAGGGCAGTCTAATGCGTTTACAATCGCTAAAAAATATAATTTAAAAGAGAGTATATTAAAAGAGGCTAATCATCTTAAGCAACAACAAAAATCAAATGAAGATGAATTAATAGAAAAATTAGAAATACAAGTGTCAAAGCAAGAAAAAATTAATGAAGAGCTAAATTTAAAGCTTCAAGAAATTAAAAATGCTCATATAGAATTGCAAAAGGAAAAAGATTCTCTTATATTAAATAAAGAAAAATACATGGATAAGGCAAAAGAAGAAGCATCGGAATACATTTTAAAGATTCAAATTGAAGCTGATGAATTTTTAAAGACGCTTAAAATGAATCAAGAAGTGAAACCTCATATTATAAATCAATTTAAACACAACATAGATAGTCTAGTAGAGGATGAACAAGAAATATCAAGTTCGACCCATGAATTTGTGGTTGGGGATCATGTTTCAATAAGTAGTTCACATCAAATTGGAAAAATTGTTTCAATGAGCTCTAATAAGGTCGTTGTTGAAATTAATGGTATGAAAGTAACAACAAAAAAAGATCAACTACAACACCGTGTTGTTAAAGAAACAAAAAAAATGATTAAAAAGAAAGTGGTTGACCACATAAAGCCAAAAGTATCTTTGGAATGTAATTTAATTGGGTATCGCGTAGAAGAAGCCATAACCATTTTTGAAAAGTACATGGATGATGTATTGTTGGCTAATTTAAATAATTTCAGGATTATTCATGGTGTAGGGACTGGTGCATTACGAACAGCGATTCATGAGCGATTAAAAAGAAGAAAAGATATAGAATTTCGCTTAGGAGGACAAGGTGAAGGCGGAGTAGGTGCTACTGTCGTAAGCTTTGTAAATAAAAAATGAGTAATGAAAAATTAAAAGCTAAATTAGCAACTTTACCACTTGAACCTGGTTGTTATATGATGAAAAATGAAGATGGTGATATCATTTATGTGGGAAAGGCTAAAAAGCTAAGAAATCGTGTGAATCAGTATTTTATAGGTGCGCATGATTATAAGACAACAAAACTAGTATCACTGATTCGAGATTTTGAGTTCATAGTTACTCACTCAGAAAAAGAAGCGTTGCTGTTAGAAATTAATTTGATAAAAAAACATCGTCCGCGATTCAACATTATTTTCATGGATGATAAAACTTATCCTTATATTAAATTAACAAATGAAACTTACCCTACTTGTAAAGTTGTAAGGGATGCAAAAAAAGACCGTAAGGCAAAGTATTTCGGTCCATTTCCTGATTCTTATGCAGCTAGACAAACAATGAATTTGCTAAATCAACTTTACCCACTTAGAAAATGCAAAAATATGCCTAAAAAAGTGTGCTTATACTATCACATAGGCCAATGTTTGGGTCCATGTGAGTATGATATCGATCCTGTAGTATATAAAGAATTAATACATAAAATAACATCTTTTTTAAAGGGAGATGTATCTGAATTACTTAAAGAGCTACAAGTTGAAATGAGTGTTGCTGCAGAAAATTTGCAGTTTGAAAAAGCACAAAAACTAAAAGAATTAATAACGTCAATTAAACATATTGTTGATCGACAATCTGTTCAAATCGGAGATCAGAAAAATCGGGATGTCTTTGCTTACTATGAGGATAAAGGATATATTGCAATCCAAGGTCTATTAATTCGGGAGGGGAAACTTTTGCAGCGCGAATTTGTCACTCAACCCTTATATGAAGACGCAAGTGAAAACTGTACTAGTTTTTTAATTCAATATTATGAGCAACATCCCATTCCTAGTGAAATAGTTGTTCCTAATGATATAGATAATGAATTGTTGGCATCACTTTTAAATACGAAAGTAATACAACCGAAAAAAAGCTTTAGAAATAAACTTCTTGAAATGGCTCAAAAAAATGCAAAACAAGCATTAGATAATAAATTTGAACAATTAGAATATGAAAATTCTGTCAAAGAAAACAGCATTGAGGAGCTGAGGAGACTTTGCAATCTAAAAAAACTTAACAGAATTGAAGTTTTTGATAATTCACATATTTTTGGAGCTTTTAGCGTTTCAGCAATGATTGTTTATCAAGACTTAGCTTATAATAAAAAAGAATATCGCTTATATAAATTACATACCGGAAATAGTGATGTCGATTCTATGAAGGAAGCACTTTATCGTCGTTATCCTGACTTGCTATTAGTTGATGGGGGCATTCAACAAATTAATGCAGCAAAGGAAATATTTGAAATGTTGGACTTAACTATCCCTGTCTTTGGATTAGTTAAAGATAATAAGCATAATACTGCTGGATTACTTTCAATAAATAATGAGCTATTGGAAATAAAAAGAAACAGTGATGTGTTTTTCTTAATCACAAATCTTCAAGATGAAGTGCATCGATTTGCTATTAACTATCATCGCAAACTACGATCTAAAGCACAAACGAAATCAATTCTTGATGAAATTGAAGGTGTGGGACCAAAGAGAAAGAAAATGCTAATGAATCATTTCAAAAGCTTCAAAAGGATTAAAGAAGCATCAATCGAAGAATTGTGTGAAGTTGTACCGCACCAAGTTGCCTTAAATATAATTGAGGAAATTCATTAAGTACCTTTTAAGTTGTTTTGCATAAAATAAATTAAAAGGAGTGATATATATGACTAGAATATTAACTGCTAAAGAGAAAGAAGTATTTGATTTATTGATTAATAATCACGACACTAAAGAGATAGCGATGAAATTATCGATTAGTGAAAAAACAGTTAGAAATCATATTTCCAACGTAATATGCAAACTAGAAGTAAAAGGTAGAGCGCAAGCAGTGGTTGAATTAATACGTTGTAAAGAGCTTACACTATAGCCTTCGTTTTTCGAAGGTTTTTTCTTTGAATTTTGTGCTATAATACTAAAGAGGTGGTCATTTTGAAAACAAAACGTATTTTTTTTGTTGCAGGAATTTTTGTGATTGCACTTTCTTGTATTTTAGTTATGAATAATAATTTTAATCGTTTATCGCGATATTCGTATACTCCTTATTTAACAGATGAAGAAATTTCAATATTGGATACTAATTTAACAGATAAAGAAATCGAATATATTATTGAATGGAGTATTTATCCAGGTTATTTACTAGATTATGCTGATAAAGATGGATTTAGCGTTTTTCATATTATGGAGTATGATTATTTAAATGATTATCATAAGTCAATTTCTGATGAAAACATTGTGAAACTTGTGGAAGCCACAAGAGATTATTTGAGTGTTGAAAAACTTGCAGAATGGCTGAATCATTATGACATTGAAACTGTGTTGTTTTATAGCGAAAATGGAGATGTGTATAATTCTGATGGTCGCTTAGCTACAAGACCAAGTGCTTCTTCAACTTTTTTAAGTAATGAAATCGGTGTTTCAACTAGAGTTCCTTATGTGTTAGAACAAGTAACATCTATACCCACAGTGAATGATCCAATTTTAGTTAAAGATACGATTATTGAACCTTTAAATCAATTGTGTGCAGCAATTGAAGAAGATAACGTAAATCCATTACCGTGTGCAGCATTATCAATTACAGAGGGGTATGTTTCATACCATGATCAAATTCTAATTTATGAAGAAGCATTATTGGAATATGGTAGTGAGGTATTATATTACGAAAACTATCCCGGACATGATGACAGTCAACTAGGATGGAGTGTTGATTTTGCAGTTACTGGAATTGTAGAAAGAAATTTTGATCTAACTGTGCAGTATAAATGGTTAAAGGAGAACGCACATCAATTTGGTTTCATCGAACTGCATACAAAAGAAGATGTAGGCCTTACTAATAAAATAGGAGAACCACATCATTGGCGATATGTAGGTGTTGAAAAAGCAACTAACATGTATGAAAATGATTATAATTATTTTGAATAAACCTGAATAAGTTCATTATTCAGGTTTTAGTTTGTTCTAAAATAGGATGTTTTTCATAACATATGAATGGGTGAAGAACATGAAAATAAAACAAGTGAAAAAAATAGGATCATTGTTGTTTGCATTTGTAGCATTAATTGCTTATAGTGTTAGTTTAAGAAATGAAACAGAATTAGTTAGTCAAGAAGGTAATGAAAAAGAGTACATTGAAATATTATTGATGAATGAATTTAATGAAAATGTTCCTTTTACTATTGAAGTGGAAGCTAATTTGGATATGACAACACTTTGTAATTTTATAGTAGAAAAAATGCAGTTAAATGCGAATTTAAAAGATGGCTTTACAGGTATTTTTCCTGTAGGGTTAAAAGTTAATGTAGCAAAAGTTGAAGTAGGTATTTTATATATCGATTTTAATGATAATCTTAATGAAATAAATCCTTCTTTTGAACTAAAAATAATAGAAGCAATGAGTTATGTATTTACACAGTTTGATGATGTCCACTCATTTAAGTTTACAGTTAATAATCAAGAAGTAACTAAATTAAACAAAGGGCAAATTCAGATAAATCAACCAATACAAAAAGGATTAATACTTAATAATTTTTCATCTGTAGATGCAATGTTGCACCGTTCAAATGGGTTTTTAGTCGCTTTTAAAAGAAAAGTTAATTATGATACTTATATTACTTATCAGATGATAAGAAGTAACGATTCGATTGTTGATTGCATTGAGAATTACTACACAAACAGTGATTCAATCTTTTTAAATCAAGAAATTATATTTAAACAATTTGAAATAAATCAAGAAGACCGAACTTTGGTTGTCGATTGCAGTTCTGAAATATTAACACCACAGAAAACATGCAATCCACAATACAGTGAGTCGATTTTATTTACACTTAATGCGAATTTTGATGTAGATAAAATATTGCTTGTTGTAGAAGGTTTAACGGTATGTGAAGTTGATACAGACACATTAAGAATTAATGAGATTGTATTTTAAAAAAACTTGAACTATTGTATAATTAATATGGGTGATGATATGAAACTAGTAGTTGTAAGTGATAATCATAAAAATTCAATTATTTTAAATAGTGTAATTGAAAAATATCAAAATGAAGATGTTGTAATGATTCACTGCGGAGATAGTGAAATGCCATCAAGTCTACTAAGGAACTTTATTTGTGTCCGAGGAAACAATGATTTTGACGTGGATTTTCCGTTATTTAGAATAGTTGATTTTGCTGATCACAAAATTTACATTACTCATGGTCATAAAGAAATTATTTTTGGAAGTAAAAATCATTTGCTGCAAAAGGCAAAATCTTTAGGATGTAGTCTTGTACTTTATGGTCATACACATATATTTGAAGATTTAATGTTAGAGGGAATCAGGTTTGTTAATCCTGGGTCTATGAGATATAATCGTGATGGAACAAGAACTAGCTATGCTGAAATAGAGATCTTAGGAAAAGAAATCACAGTTAAAAGAATAGATTGTTAAAATATGCTTGCGTAGTGTATTAAATTTTGTTATTATATTTAAGCATTATGCAAAACATGTCCTCGTAGCTCAGTTGGATAGAGCATGCGCCTTCTAAGCGCACGGTCGAAGGTTCGAATCCTTTCGAGGATGCCATTGTAACTAAAGGAGATAGATATCTTATCTCATAAGTCCAAGAAATTGGGCTTTTTTAGTGCCTTAGTGGAAATTTGTGTGTAAAAACGTAATAATTTTTCATTAATATGAGTAGCTTTCGCTAAAATTAGGGAATAAATGACTTTCGAATTTCACTGCAAATTCATGGCTTTACATAAATATTATAACCAAATCATCGACTTATCACGAGTGTAAGTGGGTTTTGTGTTAAGCTAGAGAAAGGTTTTATAATGTTGAAAATACTGGATATTTTTACGATTTAATAATTCGTGCTTTAACTTCATAAGAAGGTGGCAATATCAACACCAAAGTTATCAAAGAAGATTAAAGAAACTAAACATTAAACAAAGCGTTTCCAAAAAGGAAATAGTATAGATAATGGTTTGATGGAAAGCTTCTTTGGTATTTTAAATTCAGAGATATTTTATGGATTCGAAAATGATTATAGAAATGTAGATGAATTAATAATAGCTATTGTTGAATATATAGTTTACTATAATAAAAATCGAATTAAAAAATAAAAAGGATTATAACTACTATACAGTCAGGAATCACGCCACAAGTTTACCCTAATTTAACTTCACTGATAAATGTGGGTCAGTTCGTTTTTAAGACACTTTTAAGAAATAACTTGATTTAATGCACTCGTATTTGAAATGGCTAAAAAAATATTGTAGAATAATAAAAAGGATATTATATATAATGACTAATAACGAAGTTAAAAAACATTTGTATATTGAAATTGCAGATATAATAATGGATGAGATTATTTCAGGTAAATATGAAATAGGCTCTGTTTTTACATCTGAAAGAAGATTGATGATTAAGTATAATGTTTCTCGTTTTACAATTAGACAAGCTATTGATAGGTTAGAAGATTTAGGTTATTTGAAGAGTGAACATGGAAGAGGAACATTTGTTCACTTGCCAAATTTTAAAACTGAACTAGGAGGTTTTTTTAGCTTCACGCATATTATGCGAAAACAAAACAAAGAGGTAACCACAAAAGTTCTACAACTAAGAATAATTAATAATGATGTTGAAAAACAAACAAAATTTAATAATGATAAAATACTTTACAAAATTGTTCGCTTAAGGATGCTGGATGGAAAAAAAGTATTACTAGAAACAAACTATCTTCCCTATTTCAGATTTGAGGGATTAACTAAGAAAGATTTGGAAAGTTCATCATTACATGAAATAATTACTATATGGTATAGAACTCCTCTTACAAAAGCTGAGGAAATTTTTCAACTAATAAGATTGAATGATGAAAATGCACCATATTTAGATGGGAAAAGTGGAGAAATTGCATTATCAAAGGAACGATACTCGTATTATAATGATGAGTTAGTTTGTTATACTAAAAGTATTTCGGTGGATGAGGAGTTAACTTATAAAGTCCTGGTTAAATCAGAATAATATTGTATAGAAATAAGCGTGAATTTAAATGCTTATTTTTAATTTTGAAATTTTAAAATAAAGGTTAAAATAAATAATTGAAAGGGGTTGCATTAAAAAGAATCTTGTTGTAAAATATTAACAGGTACATACCAGTAGGTATGTAAGGAGGATAGAAGATGAAGTTTTTTAAATTGTTGTTCGTTGTTTGTTTGGTTTTATCTCTAGCATCATGCAAAAATGAGTCTGATGAGTCTACAAATCAAGATCAATCAAGTGGGGAATTATCTGGAAAAGTTGTTGTATATTCACCACATGGCGAGGAAATTTTAGATTCAATTTCTGAATGGTTTGAAGAAGAAACAGGTGTTGAAGTTGAGTATTTATATTTACCTGGAGCTGAATTGGTTGATAGAATTAGAGCAGAAAAAAATAATCCTCAAGGGGATGTAATTTATGGAAATCCTTCAAATGTATTTGAGGAGATGAAAGGTGAGGAGTTACTAGCAAAAACCACTACTACATGGTCAGGTGATTTAGATTCTGCATACGTTGAAACTAATGGGTATTAT
>CAYJAJ010000005.1:0-49178 GCA_964368495.1 uncultured Holdemania sp.
ATGATAGCACAATTCGTGTAGTTTATCCGCAATCTGTAGGTTCAGTAACTTGTGGTCAAGAAGCTGTTTTTTATCAAGGAGATATTGTTCTTGGTGGGGGAGTTATTGATAAAGTTTTCAAACATGGTATTGAATTAAATGATAAAATTCAGGAGGTACTTACAAATGCAAATCATGAATAAAAAACTAGGTAGATTTAATATATTGTTTTATTTTTTAGGTTATATTTTTCTTGTGCAAATTGCAGTTACAATTTTGGCTGCTTTAATCAATCCAAATATTTCAATAAATACAGTTATGCTGCTTACTGAAATTATTGTACTAGTATGCTACATTAAGAAAAATTTTTCTTTTTTAAAAATTGAATTTATTATTTTTAAAGATAATATAAAAGAATCATTTATACAAGTCGCAAATTGGCTTGCTTGGATTTATATCTTAAATTTTTTGTCAAATGTCGCTATAACTTTTCTTTTGGGAATTGAATCAAGTGAAAATCAAAGTCTAATTGTTGAGAGTATGCAAGGAAATGTTTTAATAACAATGTTTTCGATTATCGTATTTGCACCGATTGTTGAGGAATTAGTATTTCGTGCATCTATTTTTTCGCTATTTTATAAAAAAAATAAAACTTTAGCTGTTATTTTAGGATCATCAATTTTCGGTTTAATGCATGTACTAGTTTCAATATTTTCACAAAACTATGTCGATTTAGTTTACTTTATTCCATATGCACTAATGGGTTATTGCATTTGTCAATGTTATATAAAATCAAATAATTTTATTGCACCATTCTTATTGCACTTTATCAACAATATTATTGGAGCAGCATCAATCTTAACGTTGTTATGAGCGAGTTAGTTACTATACAAGCGAAATTTATTAAGTTCATATTTCACAATAAAGATAATAAATTTTCTGTAGCAGTATTTGAATTAAATGACATGAGTGAAAAAGAAGTAATTGTAACTGGATATTTTAATGGATTTGAAAAAGATGTATTTTATTTGTTAAAAGGACAATATGTTGAGCATGTTCGATATGGAATGCAATTTCAGACTGAAGAAGTTGAAAGATTAATTTCAACAAATTATGATGATTTGGTAAGTTTTTTATCGAGTTCTTTATTTGTAGGGATTGGTAAAAAATATGCAGAAACAATTGTAGATACCTTAGGTGTCAATTGCATAGAATTAATTAAAGATGATATAAATGTTTTACAACAAGTTCCTAAAATGAATATTAAAAGAAAAGCTGCTATTATTGAAGGTATTGGTGCAAGCCAAGATGATTTACAAAAACAAATTACTTTTTTTAAAAACCATGGAATCAATCTTAGAAATTGCATTAAAATCGAATGCACTTATGGAGCAGAAGCGATTAAAATCATAAGTGAAAATCCATACAAATTAGTAGAAGATATTGACGGTATCGGTTTTACAACAGCTGATAAATTAGCTATGAGTTTAAATTTTTCGCTTGATAATGTGATGAGGTTAGAATCTGCTTTAATCTCAGTTGTAATGGAATGTTCAATGGCAAGTGGGGATACTTACGTTGATATCGATATCTTGCCAGAAGCTCTCATAAAAAAAACACAAGTTAATAATCTTGATTTTGATTCTGTTTTATCTGGATGTTTACTAAAAAGATTTTTGATACAGGAAGAAAATCGTATTTATCACCACACACAGTATATTGCAGAAAATATTATTGCGAATTACTTAGCCTATTTTCCGCAAGAAAAAATTGAAAATCCTGGTGATTTGGAATTAGAAACTTTAATCGATGAACTGCAGAAGAGCGAACATATTGAGTATGATAAAATTCAAGTTGAGGCAATAAATTCTTTTTTTACTGAAGACGTATTAATTTGTACTGGTGGACCTGGAACAGGAAAAACAACTGTTGTTAAGGCTCTTGTTTCCTTATTTAGAAATTCATTTCCGTATTATCAAATTCAATGCTGTGCACCTACAGGTCGTGCGGCAAAGAGACTTGCCGAATTAACTGGTGTGCCTTGTTCGACGATTCATAGCCTGCTAAAATGGGATTTAGAGACAAATTCTTTTGGAAAAAATGATACAGAACCTCTTTCGATTGATTGCTTAATTATCGATGAGTTTTCAATGGTTGATTCTTGGCTATTTAGTAATTTACTTAAAGCAGGAACTCAATTTAAAAAGATTTGTATCATCGGAGATGAAGATCAACTTCCATCAGTATCGTGCGGCAGCGTTCTTAAGGACTTAATTGATAGTAAATTATTTAAAACAATTCGTTTACAAACTATATTTAGGCAAAAAGATGGTTCAGATGTAATTAAATTAGCACATAACATAAGAAACTCCAAAGATACAAGTAATTCATTTAATGGCGATGTAGTATTTTTTAATTATGATCAGTATTCGGTAAAAAAAGCAGTTACTCAAGTTGTTTCGAGAGCTTTAGAAAAGGGTTATACTATAAATGATATTCAGGTGTTAGCTAGTAAATATAATGGAGTAGCTGGAATTGATCGTCTCAATGTCACTTTACAAGAGAGTTTTAATCCACCATCATCTGATAAACGTGAGTTTAAAGTAGGATACCGTGTTTTTAGAGAAAATGATAAAATACTGCAACTAAAGAATCAAGTAGATGATGATGTATTTAATGGTGATATTGGTACATTAGTAGAGATAGTGTATCCAGAAGAAGATCATAATAACAAAACAAGACTGATTGTTGATTTTGATGGAATCTTTGTTGAGTACACAAGTGAAAACATATTAAATATTACACATGCATACTGCATTTCAGTTCATAAATCACAAGGTAGCGAATATCCAATTGTAATAATGCCAATTGTCAAAGAGGCCATGTTCATGCTACAAAAAAGACTTTTATATACGGCAATAACACGTGCAAAAAAGTCATTAATTCTCGTAGGCGAGCAAAATGTATGGAATTACGGTTTAAATAATAAAGAAAGAAGTAGAAATACAACGCTAATTATGAGATTGAACGCTGAAAATAATGTAAATAGATAACAAATTTAAATTTACATTTACTGTTTATTTTTTGAGTGTATTTGTAATATTATTCCTTTAACAAATATAGGAGGATTTGTATTTTATGAATGAGTTAGGGGTTTATTTTAAAACAACTCGAATATTGAAAAATATGTCGAAAAAAGAAGTTTGCGCAAATGCGAATATTTCAAGACAGTATCTTAGTAAAATTGAAGATACAAAAGAGTATTTTAGCATTAATAATAAGATGTGCAAACGACTACAAAATGCACTGAATGCAAATTTGATACAAGACAAAAAGTTTTATGATAAATTTGAGAAAATAAGCTCATTATTTGTTACTCATGTTTTGCAAGGGAATGATGAAGTTGCATATAAAGCGTATCGGGAGCTAAGAAAAGATGTAAATGAAATTTATAATACTACATATTTGCCTAATTATTTGCTTATAGAGTACATTCATGCCGTGATATATAATGATGTATTTCAAGATTATGATTTTCTAAACGATGTATTAATTAAAATTCATAATCAATTTAATGTTAGAAATATGCATTTGTATTTTCTATTTAATGCGATTTATTGCTATAAAAATAATAAATTAGATCAAGCATTAGAAAAATTTATGTTATTAAAAGAACTTCACTATGAGCCATGTTTAAATGCATTCAAAGAGTACTATCTTGCATTACTAAATTTAAGATTAGGGTGTAATTTGGACGCAATAAATTGTTTAACTAATGCGAAAAATATCTTTGATAAATCGTATAATACAAAGCGAAGCCTTCAATGTTTAAATGCTTTAACTAAAGTTTATATCCAGTTAAATGAATATCATTATGCAATTACTAATTGTAATAAAGTGGAGAAAACACTTACTTTTCATCAAAATCACGAGTTATATAATGATAATTTAGAAAACTATGTCTTATCTACTATATACCTAGAAGAGTACGATAAGGCATTGCAGTGTATTGAAGAAAAGTATGTTTACAATAATAATCCTATGTTTTTATTATACGTAGAATTTTTGTGTATGAAAACTAACAGGAGTCCAAAGTGTCTCAACGAGTTACGAAGCACAGATTACACTCATAAGTTAACGAATGTTGTGGTTAATTTGACTAATAAAATTAGAAAAATAAATAAGAATAAAAAAGACTGTGAAAAACTTTATTTAAAGTGTGTTGAAATCATTAGTAAAAATACTTTTATTGATCGTAATTTTTTAAAAATTCTTTATCGTGAACTTGTTATATTTTACAAAAATGACCGAAATTATAATTTAGCTCTTTATTATTATGAAAAATATACGAATTAGTTTTTTAATGTATAGAATGTCTTAAAATACACACAATATAACTGTAAGGAGTGAGTACTATGAAAAAATGTTGTATTACATTTATGTTAGGGTGCATTGCAGGGATAGCAGTAGGGTATATTTATGAAGAAGAAATGTATGATAAAATGCATACCATAAATAGAGCACAAAGAAAAGTAATGCGCCGTATGCGTAATTTACCATAATAACCCAGAAGGGTTATTTTATTTATGTATAGTAATCGACAATTATCCAACTTGTTAATATTGTTGAGCATCCTAACAATATTGGTTATCTTGCAAATCACTCAGTTATTAACGCCAATACTTGAATGTATCCAACTGTTTTCATTTTTTCCTACTTCCATTATCATCGCCTTTATTTTTGAACCATTTATTGAATACATACCTCTTAAATCACGTTTTATAAAAAGCTCATGCGTGTATTTAGGTTTATTATTAATTCTAGCGATTGTTGTTTTATTGATTGTTCCATCATTTAAACATGAAGCGGAAATTCTAGTAGCAAAAGTGCATACTTTTTCTTCTAGTGATTTTACATTATTAAGACAAGTTGAAGGACTTGATTTTAATAAAGGGATTGAAATTGCTTTATCATCAACAATGAATATTTTTAAATCCCTTGGGAACTTTAGTTTAGGGTATGTTGCTGCATATTTTATTTCACTTGATTTTCCAACTATTGTTCATTTTATTTTTAGACACTTCCCACTGTTAAGTCGATTTGATAATTTTTATAAAACCTGCCATAATTTAATTTTTCATTATATCAAAGGTTTATCTCTTGATATTGCACTATTATTTGGCATCAATTTATTTGTGTTATATTTTTTTAGATTTGAGCATCCTTTTGTGTTTGCTCTATTATTAGCATTTATGAATTTAATTCCATATGTTGGTGCAACTATAGCACAGTTATTGGTATTAACGGTAGATACAATAAACTATGGAAGTTTTCGCCTGGAGTTGTTTATTTCTTTGTTTGTTGTACAACAAATTGAGTCCAATTTACTACAACCCTATATATTTAAAAAAATGCTGAATATCAAACCGATATTAACATTGTGTTCGATTTTATTTTTTGGTTTGTTATTTGGACTATTTGGGGTAATCTTAGCTCCAATACTAGCTGGAATATTACAGTTACTTTATCAAAGTTATATCTATACAAACAAAAGAAAAAAAGTTGGCACATGGGAAAATGTGTGGTATAATTTCGAAGAAATCAAAGATGAAGATAAGTAAGAAAGTAAAAAAAAGAGACAAAGTGATTGGTGAAAGCTTTGATACATTTCTGAAGCTCCTTCTAAGAGTGTTTAATCCACACCGTAACTCGCGTTAAGAGAAAGCAAGGTGCATACATTTTTTGTATGAATCAGGATGGTACCGCGTATAACTTTATTTACGTTCCTGGAATTATTTCAGGGATTTTTTATTTTTTTAAGGAGGATACAATGAAAAATTTAACAACATCACAAGTTAGACAAATGTTTTTAGACTTTTTTAAAGAAAAAGGTCATATGATTGAGCCAGGAGCAGCATTAGTTCCTCATAATGATCCAACATTGCTATGGATTAATTCAGGTGTTGCAGCATTAAAGAAATATTTTGATGGAAGTGAAAAACCAAAAAGCAATAGAATTGTTAATGCGCAAAAAAGTATTCGAACTAATGACATTGAAAATGTAGGTAAAACAGCTAGGCATCATACATTTTTTGAAATGTTAGGAAATTTCTCGATTGGAGATTACTTTAAAGAAGAAGCCATTGCTTTTGCTTGGGAGTTTTTGACAAGTGAAAAATGGATTGGATTTGATAAAGAACGTTTATATGTTTCTGTCTATGCAGATGATGAAGTTGCATACAATACATGGGTTAATGTCATTAAAGTGGATCCAAGCCATATTTTAAAAACTTATGATAATTTTTGGGAAATTGGAGAAGGGCCAGGAGGGCCAAATAGTGAAATATTCTATGATCGTGGAATTGAATTTGATCCAGAGAATATCGGAGAAAAATTGTTTTTTGAAGAACTTGAAAATGATCGCTATATTGAAGTTTGGAATGTAGTATTTAGTCAATACAATTGTAAGCCTGAATTAGATCGCAAAGATTATCAAGAGCTTCCACAAAAAAATATTGATACTGGAATGGGATTGGAGCGTTTAGTATCTATTATTCAAGGTGGTGAAACAAATTTTGATACTGATACATTTTTACCATTAATTCGCGAAGTTGAAAAATATGCTCAATTTCCATATGAAAATGAACACAAAATGGCTTATCGTGTAATTGCAGATCATATTCGTACTGTTACTTTTGCAATAAGTGATGGTGCTGCATTTTCTAATGAAGGTCGTGGGTATGTGCTACGTCGTGTTCTACGTCGTGCTGTTCGATATGGTATTAAATTAAAGATTCAAGGTGCATTTATGTATAAACTTGTTGATTTAGTTGCAGAAAATATGAAAGATTTTTATCCATATCTAGTCGAAAGAAAAGAATTAGTTGCTAAACTTGTAAAAATTGAGGAAGAGACATTTGCAACGACATTAAATAACGGAGAAAAACTTCTACAGGAAGCTTTAGAAAACACAACAGATGTATTGAGTGGTGAAATTATATTTAAATTATACGATACATATGGTTTTCCAAAAGAGTTAACTGTTGAAATTGCAGAAGAAAAAGGATTAAAAGTCGATAACGAAGGATTCGAAAAATGCATGGAAGAACAAAGAAGTCGTGCAAGAAATTCGCGTGTTGATGAACAATCTATGTCTTCTCAATCAGAAGATTTAATGAATTTCACTGATGATTTTGAGTTTGTTGGTTACAATGAAATTGAAAATGATGCGAAGATAACTGGATGCTTTATTAATGGACAACAAGTCAATGAAATTAGTGATGAGGGACAAATTATTTTAGATAAAACGTGTTTCTATGCTGAAAGTGGTGGTCAAATTGCTGATACTGGTGTGATAAAAGGTAAAAATTTTGAACTTCAAGTTCTTAATGTCATTAAAGCACCTCATCATCAACATCTACATCACATTAAAGTGATTAGTGGGAAAGTATGTGTAAATGATACAGTTCATGCATCCATTGATTTAATAAAGCGAGTAAAAATTAAAGCAAATCATAGTTCAATTCACTTACTTCAAAGTGCATTAAAAGAAATACTAGGCGATCATATTGCACAAGCTGGTTCGTATGCAGGTGATGAATATTCACGTTTTGACTTTACTCATTTTGAAAAACTTACTGATCAACAACTTCATGAGGTTGAAAATAGAGTGAACCAAATGATTATGCAAAACAACGAAGTTAAAACAGATTTAATGAGCATTGAAGAAGCTAAAGTGAGTGGAGCTATTGCACTGTTTGATGAAAAATATTCTGATTTAGTTCGTGTTGTAAGTATGGGGGATGTTTCTAATGAGTTATGTGGTGGTACACATGTCGCTAATACACAAGAAATAGGTGTATATAAAATTTTATCTGAGGAAAGTATTGGTTCAGGTATTCGACGCATTACTGCAAAAACAAAAATGAATGCTTACTTAGAATACGTAGGGTATCAAGATACATTAAAATCAATTTCGTCTATGTTAAAAATGAATAGCATTAACAATGTAGATGATAAAGTACACCAAATTTTGGAAGAAAATAATAGTTTACGTAAAGTAATTGCTAGTTTAAATCAAAAAATGTTGATTCTTCAAGCTGATGAAATGGTTGCACAAGCTGAATCAATTAATGGGATCAATTTAATTATTAAAAAATTAGAGAATGCGGATAGTTCTTCATTAAAAAGTTTAGCAGAGACATTAAAAAATAAATGTGAAAACTCATTTGTGTTCTTAGCAAATGTTGTAGATGAAGATAAAGTAATCTTTGTTGCTGCTAGCTCACAAGAGGCAATTAAAAGAGGTATGAAGGCTGGAGATATTGTGAAATTAGCTGCAACTACTACTGGTGGAAATGGCGGAGGTCGTCCTGACTTGGCACAAGCAGGTGGTAAGGATTGTAGCAAATTAGATGAAGTTTTTGCACTAATAAAAGAAAAAATATAACAATTACTTTATTTTTATAATGATATAAGATAAAATATACCTTATAAGGGAGGGTCGTTTATGTCTAAGCAACTTACTGAAACAATGGCGTTTAAATCAGATGAAATTCGTCGTGATAACATTAAACAAGTTTTGCGTATTACTAAAGAAGCGTTAGAAGAAAGAGGGTATAATGCAGTTAATCAACTTGCAGGATATTTAATTTCAAATGATCCGGCTTATATTTCAAGTCATCGTAATGCACGTTCAATTATTCAATCTGTAGAACGTTATGAAATAATTGAAGAAATAGTACGGGCATATCTGGAAGAAAAATAATGAGGATATTGGGACTGGACTTAGGAAGTAGAACCTGTGGTATTGCAATAAGTGATCCATTAGGTATGATTGCAAGAACTGTTGAGACATATCGTTTTCAAGATGATGATTATGAAAGTGCTTGTAATTACATAGTGAAAATTTGTGAAGAACTAAAAGTAGATGAAATTGTTTTAGGACTACCAAAGCATATGAATGGCGATGTAGGAATACGTGGTCAAGTGTCTATTGATTTTAAAGAGATGCTTCAATCAAAAATGGATATGAAAGTCATATTGATTGATGAACGATTATCAACTGTAGCAGCAACGAAACTTTTAATTTCTGCAGATGTATCAAGAAAAAAGAGAAAACAAGTTGTTGACCAAGTTGCAGCTGTACAAATTTTGCAAGGATATTTAGATTCAAAATAAGTGATTAAGGGTGAATCTCACCCTTTTTTAAAAAGAAATGAGGACTTTTAATATGACTGATTCAAATAAAATTTATGTGAAAGAGGATGATGGTAGCGAAAAAGAAATGGAAATTCTTTTCACTATTGAAGATTACAACGATAAAGATTATGTATTGTTTACTGATCCATCAGATGAAGATGGAGAAGTTTTTGCATGCGCATATAATGAAGACGGGAGTATGGTACCAGTCGAAGATGAGGCTGAGTTACAAATGATTGATGAAGTTTTTAATGCATTTATGGATGAATTTGAAAATGAAGAAGAGTAAATTTTTATTATATTTAATTTCAATTCTAGTTTTATTAATAGGCGGATCATTTATTTATTTTAATAATCAACTTCAAGCTACCAATTTAAGAGATGGAGTACTTTTTAGTATTGAGAGTGGGGAATCAGCTTCATCAGTAATCAATCGTCTTGAAGATGAAAAACTAATTAAAAGTGCTGATGTAGGAAAAATATTTTTAAGAATTAATAATCAATATTCATTTAAAGCAGGTACATACGAATTAAATGGATATATGAATCTTGATGACATTTTTGAATTGATTTCAAATAGTTCAATGGCAATGAATGATGATGTTGTGATTACTTTTATCGAAGGGGATTGGGTAAAACACATTGCTGAAAAAATTGAAGAGAATCTTGATGTAACTGCTGATGAGTTATTAACACTTTGGAATGATGAACAGTACATTCGTTCATTAATGGTAGATTATCCCTTTATTACTGAGGATATATTTAATGAGGAAAGTCGCTATTATCTAGAAGGGTACTTAATGCCAGATACATATTATTTTGCTAAAGAATCAGATGCTGATGTTATTACACGACGAATTTTAGATCAATCGTTGAATGTTTATGATAAGTATAAAGTTGACATCGATAACAGTGGCTTTAGTATTCATGAAGTTTATACATTGGCATCCATTGTTCAATATGAAGCTGCATCTGTAGAAGATATGAAAATGATTTCTGGAGTGTTTTTAAATCGTATAGAAATATCCATGCCTCTTGAATCTAGCGTTACTGTATGTTACGCAATAGATATCGATAAAGATGGAGATTGGCGAGACTGTGAGACGAATCCAGATTTTGATTCTGCATACAACACATATAAAGTTGGTGGACTACCTCCAGGGCCTATTTTAAATGCGGGTGAGGACGCTATAGCTTCAGTTTTATATCCTACAGAATCTAATTATTATTTCTTTTTGGCTGATGTTTATGGAGATGGAACAGTATATTATTCAGAAAATTATCAACAACATTTAGAATACAAACGTAAATATTTAGATTAAAGAGGTAAACCAATGAAACCTATAATTATTGCGATTGCTGGGGGAAGCGCATCTGGCAAAACATCCATTGCTAAAAAATTAAAGGATCAAGTAAATAATAACAATTCTGTAGTAATTATACGATTGGATGATTACTATAAATGTCAAGATCACTTATTGATGGAGGAACGTGTTAAAACAAATTATGATCATCCTTTTGCATTTGATATGGATTTATTGTTATACCATTTGAATGAATTGATTTTAGGTAATGCTATTGAGCGTCCAACATATGATTATGTCCTTCATACAAGAAGCGACCAAACAAAGATAATCTGCCCATGTGATGTTATTGTACTTGAAGGATTATTCGCTCTTGAAGATGAACGTATTCGTGCATTGTCACATATTAAAATTTTTGTAGATACGGCTGCTGACATTCGTTTTATACGTCGATTAAAAAGAGATGTTGAAAATCGTGGAAGAACACTTTCATCTGTAGTTAATCAGTACATGAATACTGTTCGTGTTATGCATGAATTGTTTATAGAACCTAGCAAGCGTTATGCTGATATTATTATTCCAGAAGGTGGGCATAATACTGTGGCAATCGATTTACTAAATACAAAAATTAGTAGTATAATTAAGACCAATATGATATAATACCGAAAGTTAGGAGTGAATTTATGAGCGAAAAAATATTTGTTACTCAAGAAGGTTTAGATGAGTTAAAACAAGAATTAGAGAATTTAATCCACGTTGTTAGACAAGAAGTAATTGAAGATTTAAAAGCTGCACGTGCTCAAGGGGATTTATCTGAAAATGCTGATTATGATGCAGCAAGAGATCGTCAAGCACAAGTCGAAGCACGTATTTCACAAATAGAAAACATGCTTAAAAATGTTGAGATTATTGAAGAAAGTAAAACAGGAAAAGTTGTTCGTTTAGGATCTACTGTTCAAATCTTAGATATGCAAACGAATGAAACAATTATTTATTCTATTGTTGGTTCTGTTGAATCAGATCCACTAAATGGCAAGTTGTCTAATGTGACACCATTAGCAGTGGCAATACTAGATAAACGTGTAGGAGCAGTTGTAGAAGTACCAGTTGCTGACCCATACAAAGTAAAAATCTTAAAAATTAATGTTGAGAAATAGGGTTTTTAATTAATTGGAATATAAATAAGTAGGTGATCAATATGAGAAAACTACTTATTTTTTTTATTTGCATTTGTTTTTTTTCATGCATTAGTTATGAATTTAAATCATATAAATCAATGCATAATTATACAATTACTGTTGAAGTACGTGGAGAGCTTGAAAACCCAGGTTTGTTTGTAGTTAACGCCCCAATCCAGTTTAACGAACTATTGAAACTATTAAAATTGACAAAAGATAGTGATTTTTCACATATTGGTCTACAAAAAATAATTAAAAATAATGAAATAATTGTTATCAGAAAAAACAGTGAACTACAATACATTTCAATTAATAGTGCAACACTGGAAGAATTACAAATGTTGCCTGGAATTGGGGAAGCGACTGCCATAAAAATCATCGATTACAGAACAACTAATGGTGGATTTAAAACATTAGAAGAAATCATGAACATTAATGGAATAAAAATGGCAAAATTCGAAAAAATCAAGGATTTAATATGCTTATAAATCTCCCATTAATAGCACTATTTCTCTTTTTTCTCTCTTTTAAATCTATTCTTTCCATGGCATTGTCAATTCTTTTACTCATTCTATGTAAAAACCAATGTAATAAACTAACAGTGGGATTAATATGCTTAATTTCGCTAAGAATTTTAATTATAAATGATCCGGATGTTGACCTTCCATTAAAGGCGAAAGTGATTGAAGTTAACCCGGCATCCTATATTGTTTCATCTTCATATGGCAACATAATGCTAATTGATGATAATTCATATTATTTGGATGATATTTTGTTAATTGATGGACAAATACTAAAAGAAGAAGATAGTGTGCATTTTTTCAGTTTTGATTTCGATAATTATCACAATCAGAAAAATATCGTAGCGACCATTTTTAGCGATGGGACTGAAAAAATAAGTAACTCTTCCTCTTTTCGAGGTTCTATTCATAAAGAAATCTCTAAAAGACTACATAATGAACAAGAATTATTAATGAAGTTATTATTAAATCAAACAGTGAATGAAAATGATTCACTTGTAATATCTTGTGGGTTTCATTTCGGTGTGCTGCTTTATTGTATAAGAAAAGTGTTAAAACTATTTATAAAGAAAAATAATATTAAAATAATACAATTAGTTTTATTGGGACTATATTATTTCTTTATACATGAAAGCATTGCATGTATTCGATATGGGTTCTTTATCTTATTATCGGATGTGAAACTATTAAATAAAGAAAAAATTGCTGTTTTCACAATTTTTATTTATCTTTTAAATCCATTTTTATTAAGTTCATTAAGTTTCATAATTCCTATTGGATTAAAATTGCTTAATTACAAAGAACAATTGAATAAAATTATATTTTTGATATGTGTTCAATCTTTTTATTTTTATCAATTTAACTTTATTCAAATTCTTGTTTTTAGAATTGTTCAACAATGCTTTGCATTATTAACAGTATTTAGTTTTATTGATTTGATGTTAAATACTCATTATTCAATTCAAATATTTGAATTACTAAATCAATTATTAGGTAATCAAATTATAAATCTATTTACATATAATGGAAAAATTTCATTTATCTTATTTTTATGGATACTATGCTATTTATTTTATAATCCTAAACGAGAAAAAAACATCTTTTTGTTTATTGTTTTGGTTATTTACTTTTCTTTTGGATTTGTTTCAGTTTTTGCGGAGGTTTCGATGATAAATGTAGGGCAAGGAGACAGTTTCTTGATTCGACTTCCATTTAATCAAGGAAACGTACTAATTGACACGGCAAAAGAGTCTGCATATGATCATGTGTTATCTTTTTTAAAAGCGAAAGGGATTAAAAATATTGATTATTTAATCGTAACGCATGATGATGAAGATCACAGTGGAAATGTTGAGAATTTAAAGCAAGATTTTTTAATAAACAATATTGTCGATACATTTCAAGAAAAAATACAACTTGATGAGTTGACAATCAATTTTTTGTCAACTGGGTTCAATTATGACAATAAAAATGATAACAGTTTAGTTTTTGAAGTGAATATGAATGAAATTGACTTCTTATTTCTAGGCGATGTTTCTAAGGAAGTTGAAAATGATTTGCTACAAAAATACCCATATTTAAAAAGTGATGTTGTTAAGATAGCTCATCATGGAAGTAATACTTCTACTGATGAAAATTTTTATTATCAAATTGATCCTAAGCTCGCACTTATCAGTGCAGGCATAAATAATCAGTACAATCATCCTAGTTTGGATGTGATAAAAACATTAGATACATTGGCAATTCCTTACTTAAATACACAAAATCAAGGAGATGTTACAATAATGATGACAAGATTTTTTAATTTTATTATCACTGCTGATAAACAATTTGTTATAATGGATGTGGTGATATAATGAATTATTGTATTTATGGAAATGAAAGCTTATTAGTTAAGCAAAAAATTGATGAAGCAATTGAAAATTTTATAGTCAATCAAGATGATTTATACATATCTCGTTATGATGCTAGTTTAAATGATTTTAATCTGCAAGAGGTATTGGATGATTGTTGGACTATTCCTTTTTTAACGCGCTATAAAGTAGTGGTAATATCCAATGCTGTTTTTTTGACGGGAAATAGTACGATGAGTGAAAATGACCAACAGAATTTAATTGACTATCTTCAAAATCCATCACCTGATACTATTTTTATATTAACTGGGAGTTTTGAAAAACTTGACACAAGAAAAAAAGTAGTTAAGTCACTTTCAAAAAATACTCAAGTAACGAAGTGCAATCAACTTGATGAACAACAATTTCAAGCATTTGTTAGACAAAGTTTGAAGAATAAACATATAGAATTGTCAAATGATACTTTAGAGGAACTTTTAAGCCGCTTAAAACCAGATATGCAAGGATTCAAGAATACACTTGATAAATTAATACTCTACCCGAATGAAATTGATAAAAGTGTTATTAAAAGACTTGTAGCTAAGCCTCTTGATGATAATGTGTTTTCACTTGTGGATGCGGTAATGAGAAAAGATTTGAAAAGTGCAATGCATATATGGCACGATTTACAAGTAATCAACACTGATCCCATCGGTTTAGTTTCGCTCATTGGGGGTCACTTTCGATTGCTTTATCAAGTGAAGGTTTTAAGTAATCAAAATTTGCTGGAAAGTGAAATTGTGTCGACATTAAAGGTTCACCCTTATCGTATAAAACTTGCATTAAAATCGGTGAGAAATATTTCAAATGAACGACTTTCTATGTTAATATTACAAAGTGCAAATTTAGATCAATCATTAAAGCTTGGTTTAATTGAAAAAACATTAGGGTTTGAAAATTTTCTAATAAGAATTACAAAAGGAGAAGAGCATGGAATCAATTAAAAACTTATATCAAATTGGTTATGGACCAAGTAGTTCACATACTCTTGCTCCTGCTAAAGCATGTAAAATGTACAAAGATGAGTTTCCTAGTCTTCAACGGGTTGTTGTTGAATTATATGGTTCTTTATCTTTAACAGGAAAAGGTCATTTTACTGATTATATTATTAAAAAAACATTTGATGACATTTCCTGTGATGTTGTTTTTAAATTGAATTGGGATGAAACTTTTGAAAACGGATTTTATATTTTTGGCTATGACGACAACGATCAGTTAATAGAAAAATGGACTGTTTTTTCTCTTGGTGGTGGATGCGTGAGAATTTTGGAAAAGCCTGCTGCCAAAGATGAACACGTATATCCGCACAAATCAATGAGTGAAATTATGGATTTGTGTATACAAAAGAATTGGACTTTTATTGATTATATTAATCAATATGATAAAGGTTGCGAACAATATTTAGACAAAGTATTAGATAAAATGTTAGAAGAAGTTGAAGAAGGGTTATCCAAGACAGGTGTTTTGCCTGGTAAGTTACAATTGGAAAGAAGTGCTAAATCAATATATATGAAAGCACAAAGTAACAATGATGAATATGAAAAGATTAAACTCATGCAGATGGCTTATGCATATGCTGCATCTGAACAAAATGCATCCATTGAAGTGGTAGTTACTGCACCAACACTTGGGGCATGTGGAATTCTTGCAGGAATGATGTATTATTACTATAACGATATCGGAATCACTAGAAATCGATTAATTAAAGCATTGATGGTTGGTGGTTTGTTCGGGAATATTATTAAGCACAATGCTACAATATCTGGGGCAGTAGGTGGTTGCCAGGCTGAAATTGGTACGGCTTGTTGTATGGCGGCAGCAGCAGCTGCTTCTATTAATGATTTAAATTTAAAACAGATTGAGTATGCTGCAGAAATTGCTATGGAACATAATCTTGGTTTAACATGTGACCCTGTTGGTGGGTATGTTCTTATCCCTTGCATTGAAAGAAATGCAGTTGGACTGCTTCGTGCATTTGATTCAATGATTCTAGCAAAGCACATGGGGAAAATCAAAGAAAATCGTGTGCGTTTCGATATGGTAGTTAACACGATGAGCTATACTGGAAAAAAATTACCAATTGAGTTAAAAGAAACATCATTAGGTGGCCTAGCTATGGAAATAAAGCTGCCTAAAGAATAGGAGAATTTATGTTAAAGTTATTGTGTTTTCCATTTAAATTTACATTTTCAATCGCAACATTTTTATTATCAATTTGCGGTAGATTTTTAACGATCTTAATTGGATTTATTTTTTCTTTTTTAGGTTTGACATTATGTGTAACAGTGCTAGGTATCTTTATCGGCATTCCATTGACTGTTTTGGGCTTAAGTCTTATTGTTAAGGGGATATTCTAGTGAAAGATATAGAGTTATTAGCACCAGCGGGATCGATGGAGGCGTTAGTTGCTGCTGTGAGTAGTGGAGCTGATGCGATATATCTTGGAGGCATTCGATTCGGTGCAAGAGCATTTGCAGGAAATTTTGATAATGATGAAATTTGTGAAGCTGTTGCCTACTGTCATATCCGTAATGTAAAGGTGTATGTGACTGTAAATACACTTATTTACGAAGATGAGTTAAATGATGCACTAGAATATATTAGATTTCTATACAATGCTCACGTTGACGCAGTTATTGTTCAGGATTTTGGTCTTTTTGAAATGATCAAAGAAAATTTTCCTGACTTTGAAATTCATTGTTCAACCCAAATGCATGTACACAATAAAAATGGATGCCAAGTTATGAAACAACAAGGGGCAGCTCGTGTTGTTTTAGCACGAGAAAGTTCAATTGATTTAATCAAAGAGTGCAGTAAAGTTGGTATTGAACTTGAAGTTTTTATTCATGGTGCACTTTGTGTAGGAACAAGCGGACAATGTTTAATGAGTAGTTTTCAAGGTGGAAGAAGTGGAAATCGTGGAGAGTGTGCTCAACCTTGTCGATTAAAATACACACTTACAAATTTATCCAAAAATGAAAAGGTGAAAACAGATGGCGATTATTTGTTAAGCTTAAAAGATCTGTATACACTTGAGCATATTCCAGAACTAATTGAAGCTGGAATACATAGTTTTAAAATAGAAGGTCGAATGAAAAGGCCTGAATATGTGGCAGAAGTTGTACGAGTGTATCGTGAAGCAATTGATCGATATCATAATCACTGTGAATCAAAAAACACATTTAAAGACAAGCAGTCATTAATGAAATTATTTAATCGTGACTTTACATCAGGGTACTTGTTTAATCAACACGGAAAGGCAATTGCCAATTCAACTCGCCCAAATCATATGGGAATTGAAATAGCTAAAGTAATAAAATGTTCTGCAAATTTGGTTTGTTTGAAATTAAGTTATGATTTATCTCAAGGAGATGGAATACGCATACTGAATAAAAATGAAGATGTAGGATTAATGGTTAATAAGATGTATAAGAATGGATTGTTGGTATCTAAGGCTTATCAAAATGATGAGGTTGAAATTAAAATCAATAGAAAATGCAATGTTTTCGTGAATGATAAAGTTGTTTTGACATCAGATAAAAATCAACTAAGTGAAATTCAATCCAATATTAAACACTATTACAAAAGGTTACAGATTCAAGCTACATTTATTGCAAAAGAAAATGAACCTTTTTTGATTCGACTATCACATGGTTCACATGTTGTTGAAGTGCAAAGTGAACAGTTAAATACGAAGTCAATTAATAAACCTATTACAATAGAAAACATCATTACGCAACTCTCGAAAATTAAAGATACTCCATTTGAAATATCAGATTTTCAAATTGATATTGAAGAGGATTTGTTTATTAGTTTAAAGTCAATTAATGAATGTAGAAGGTTGGCTATCTTTAAATTAATTGAGGAAAAAATTAAGGTAAAGCGAAGTGCACTTCCACGAGCTGAAAATTATAACATAAGTACCAAATGCTTAGATAGAAATATAATAGTGATTGACCATGTTTCACAAATGGATAACTATGATGAAAATTTTTTAGTGTTCTCAAACAGAAAAAATCTTTATTCAAAACCAAATATTTTTCAAAAAGGTTATAAAGTTAATGAATTGGATATCGACTTTAGTGGAGAATTTGTATTGTTGTCCCAAATCGGTGATTTTAATAACAGTCTTGAGGATTCATTTAGGATTGCTGATACGAGTTTTAATGTAACAAATAGCTACGCAGTTCGGTTTTTAAAGAGGTTAAATGTTGACTCTGTTGTTGTTTCCCATGAAGTGGATAATATTCAATATGAAAAAATAAAGAGTGAATATAAAAAACGATTTTCTGAAGATGTAAATTTAGGGAAAATGATTTATGGACATCGTGAGTGTATGATAATGAAAACATGCATTGTAAATACTCAAATTGCAAATAATGGTAAAAAAGAGTGTATGCTTTGTCGTGACCAACAATTTATGCTAACGAATCAAAATCGTGTTTCATATCTAGTTCATCAAGATGATTATTGTCATAGTATTTTGTTAGAAGAAAAGCCATACAATGACTTACAGGCAAAGGAACAATTTGACTTTTTTTTGGTGAATTTTACGATTGAAGATGAAAAACAAGTTTCAAAGTTGATACATGAACTCAATTAAGGCGTTAAATTCAATTTATTGTTGAATTTAGCGCTTTTTCTTATATTATTTATCACTAAATTTTGATATAATATTTTAATGTAATAAGGAGGCATACTATGTTTTTAAAACGAGTTGAAATGCAGGGATTTAAGTCATTTGCAGATAAAGTTGTTATCTCTTTTGATCATCCAATTACAGGTGTTGTTGGACCTAATGGTTGTGGTAAAAGTAATATTACAGATGCTATTCGTTGGGTATTAGGGGAACAGTCTGTTAAATCACTTCGTGGAAATACTATGACAGATGTTATTTTTGCAGGAAGCGCTGATCGCAAAATGATTAATCTTGCAGAAGTTACTTTAGTTTTTGATAATTCAAAGAAACATTTAAATAGTGAAAAAGATGAAATTGAAGTTACAAGAAGAATCTATCGAAATGGAGCAGATGCTGAATATTTAATAAATCGAGTTCCATGTCGATTAAAAGATATTATAGAATTAATTTTAGATACAGGTCTTGGAAAAGACTCTTTATCGATGATTACACAAGGGAATATTTCTTCATTTGCAGAAGCGAAACCCTCTGATCGTCGTGCAATTTTTGAAGAGGCTGCTGGAGTTAGTAAATATAAGAAAAGAAAAGTTGAATCCTTGTCAAAACTTGAAAGAACAAATAATAATCTTGAAAGAGTTCAAGATATAGTGAATGAACTTGAAAGACAAGTGAGCCCTCTTAAAAGGCAAGCAAAAAAAGCTGAAATTTATAAAGAGAAAAAAGAACGACTTAAAGAGATTGAAATTGCTGTTCTTGTAAATGATATCAATCAATTAAATAATGAAATTGAAGAAGCAAAAGCATCACTTTTTGAAATTGAATCACAAAGTGTCATTCATACTACATCGATACAAGTTCATGAAACTGCAGTAATAGAATCTAAAAAGGAGTTATCTCTTCTTGATTCACAAATCAATAAGCTTCAAGAAGATTTAATGGCAACAATCAATGAGATTCAAACGCTTGAGACAAGAAAAATCGAGCTTGATGAGAAAAGAAAATATGCGATTGAAGTAGGAAATGCAGAAGAGAAAGCAAAAGAGTTATCTGTTTTATTAGAAGAAGCGAAAATAGAATATGAAGATAGAAGAGGTCGTTTTGAACAGCTTAATATAGATATTAAGCTATTGACTACTGAACTGAGTTCTACTGCAATGAAGCTTGCAGATTCTACACAAAAAAGTGAAGAAGAATCAATGAAGCTTCGCCGTATGCAAAATCGCCAAGATGTCCTTGAAAACTTAATTAAAGAACCCTTTAATTCCCAAGCTGGAGTTAAGTCAATTATGGAGAATCAAAATTATTTTCATGGAGTTTGGGGTGTTGTTGCACAATCATTAAAACCAAATGATGGCTATGAGGAAGCGATTGGTGTTGCTCTTGGTGGGGCAATGTACAACATCGTTACAGTTGATGAAACGGCTGCACGAGAGTGTATTTCATTTTTAAAGAAAAATAAAAGCGGTCGTGCCACATTCTTACCTGCTAGAGTTTGCAAAAGCAGAAACATTAAACAAGATCATCAAATCATTTGTAACAATTCAAAAGGATATTTAGGTAACGCAGCACAGTTCATCACTTGCGAAGAACGTTTTAACATCGTTAGTGAAAATTTGCTTCAAAATGTTATTGTGTGTGACACTTTAGAGAACGGAAATCATTTAGCTGATTTATTACAGTTTAATTACAAGATTGTAACGCTTGATGGAGACGTTATTCACCGTGGCGGATCAATGACTGGTGGTAAAGCACGCAATTCTACATCCATTATTTCTGCTGAAAAAGAATTAGCAGATGTAAAAGAAAATATTGTTTCATTTACTGCATCATATGAACTTGCTTTAAAAGAGTTGTCAACAATGAGACAACAACGAACAAATTTAGAGAGCCAACTTATGGAAAAGCGTATTGGTATTGCCAATGTAGAACCAGTTCTTGAGGCTAAAAGAGCGAAATATGAACGTTTAAAAAATGATTATGAAACTTTAATTCCTGATGCTGATAACACTCCTGTAGAAAGCTTTAGTGATTCATTAATCATTCAGCTTAATAATGCTTATTCAAAAAGAGATGAAATTACTACTTCTATTAAGGTAAAACGTGAATCTCGTGTTAAGTTGAATTCAGATACTGAGCGTAAAGAACAACAAATTCGCTCAATAAGAAAAGAATTAAATGTGATTGCAGCTAAAGAAAAAGAAATTGAAATTGATAGTGCACGCTTATCTACTCGATTAGAAAATTCACTACTTCGATTAACTAGTGAGTATCAGTTAACTTATGAGTTTGCAAAAACAAAAGTAATTGAAGAAGAATTTGATAATGCTAAAGAAGAAGTTATTAAATTAAGGCAAGAAATTGAAGCATTAGGAAATGTTAATATGAATGCACCAGAAGAGTATACAGAAGTAAATGAACGCTATGAATTTATTTCCAAACAGATGAACGATTTAATTGAAAGCCGTGATAAAATTTTAAATGCTATTGATGAAATGGATGAAATCATGGTCAAAATGTTTAAAGAAATGTTTGATAAAATCAACAATGAGCTTAATGAAACATTCAGAGTCTTATTTGGTGGCGGAAAAGCAAAATTAATTTTAGAAAATCCTGATGATTTACTAAATACTGGTGTTGATATTGATGTGCAGCCTCCGGGAAAACAAGTTCAAAATATTCGTCTTTTTTCAGGGGGAGAAAAAAGCTTGATTGCGATTTGTGTGCTTTTCTCAATACTAAAAGTTCGTCATATTCCTTTATGTATTTTTGATGAGGTAGAAGCTGCACTTGATCAAGGTAATGTTGAACGTGTTGCGAAATATTTGAAGAATTTCAAGGAAAACTCCCAGTTTATTGTCGTTACCCATCGTCCAGGGACAATGGAGCAATGCGATGTATTATATGGTGTTACAATGCAAAAACAAGGAGTTTCACAAATGTTAAAAGTAGAACTTAAAGATGCCGTATCAATGGCTGAAGAAAGTGAGAGTGCAAATTAGTGGGATTTTTTGATAAACTAAAACAAGCGTTTAGTACAAAAGATGACAGTGATAAATATTTAACAGGATTTAGTAAGACAAAAGAATCATTCGCATCAAAACTTAGTAAGTTTGCATTTGGATTTAATGGAATCAGCGATGAATTTTTAGAAGAGTTGATGATTGTTTTGTTAGAGAGTGATGTAGGAATTGAAACAGCTGATAAAATTTGCGAATCATGTAAAGAAAAGGCAAAATCAATTCATAATATCTCATTTGATGAAGTTTGTGATTGTTTAGTAGAAACAATGATGGAACTATATAGCGATGAGGACAGTCAGAGTATTGAATTTGTTGAAGGTGGGTGCACAGTTATATTGCTTGTAGGAGTCAATGGAAGTGGAAAAACTACAACTTGTGCTAAGCTTGCGAAGAGATACAAAGATGAGGGAAAAAAAGTAGCAGTGGTTGCTGCAGATACATTTAGAGCAGGGGCAGTTGATCAACTTAAAAATTGGGCAATGAAATTAGACATCGAGTGTGTCAGTAAAGATGGTTTTAAAGATCCTAGTAGTGTTCTTGTTGAAGGATGTCGCTATGCAAAAGAAAACAACATCGATGTTCTTCTTTGTGATACTGCTGGACGCTTACAAAACAAAACAAATTTAATGAATGAACTATCTAAAATGAGACGAGTAATCAGTAAAGAAATACCGAATGCTCCACATCATGTGTGGCTAGTTCTTGATAGTAACACAGGACAAAATGGACTATCACAAGCTAAGTTATTTAAAGAGGCAACTGAAGTAAGCGGTCTGATTTTAACCAAGATGGATGGAACTGCAAAGGGTGGAATAATTTTGGCAATTAAGGACAGTTTAAACTTACCAGTGCATTTCATTGGACTTGGTGAAAAAGAAGATGATTTAAGACCATTTGACCTTGAATTATATGTTTATAGCATTACTGAAGGTATTAGAAATGACACTGAGTAAAACAAATCGAGTAAATAAACTATTTGATATATATGGTTGTTTATTAACAAGCAAACAGCAAGAGATTATTGAATACTATTACTTAGATAATTACTCATATTCTGAAATTGCTGAAAATTTGTCGATTACACGAGCTGCCGTTTATGATGCAATTAAAAAAGCAGAGAAAAGTTTAGAAGACTATGAAAGTAAGATGCTTTTATTGAATAATTATTTAATAAGAGTTGAGTGTTATAAAAAATTACTTGATTTAAATATCGACGAAGTAACAAAATTAGTCAATGAGTGTATAGAAACTGAATAAGGAGGAAGAGTAAATGAGTATTAAAATTATTTCAGTTAATGCTGGTTCATCATCATTAAAGTTTCAACTTTACAATATGCCAAGTGAAGAAGTGCTTTGTTCTGGTATTTTTGAGAGAATTGGTTTTGAAGAAGGAATTTTTACAATCAAAGTTAATGGTGAAAAAATAACAAAAAATACAAGAATAAGCAATCATAATGAAGCGGTTGTCTTGCTACTTGATGCACTAATTAGTTACAAAGTTGTGGAAAGTTTAGATGAGATTAAAGGTGCAGGACATCGTGTAGTTCAAGGAAGTGATTATTTTAAAGAAAGTTGTATCGCAACTGATGAGAACCTAGATTTAGTTTTAAAGTTTGCAGAACTTGCACCACTCCATAATAAACCAAATGCTGGCGGATGTATTGCCTTTAAAAAAGAACTTCCAAATTGTGTAAATACCTTTGTTTTTGATACAGCCTTTCATCAGACAATGACTCCTGAATCGTACATGTATGCTGTTCCATATAGTTGGTATGAAGATTATAAAGTTCGTCGTTATGGAGCACATGGAACATCTCATTTTTATGTATCAAATCGTGTTGCACAATTGATGAATAAAAATATCAAAGATTTGAAGATAATTACGTGTCATCTTGGTAATGGTGCTTCTATTTCAGCAGTTAAAGGTGGAATTTGTGTAAATACTTCAATGGGCTTTACTCCTCTTGCTGGAATTATGATGGGAACTCGTAGTGGAGATATTGATCCTGCAATTATTCCATTTGTAATGAAGAAAACAGGAATGAATGCGGATGAAGTCGTAAATGATTTGAATAAGAAATCAGGGATGTTAGGAATAAGCGGTATTTCAGCAGATGCTCGAGATATTGAAGAAGCGATTTCAAATGGAAACAAACGAGCAGAACTAACTCATGATGTTTATGTAAACCGTATTATTAATGTAGTAGGGGGATATGTAATGCAAATGGGTGGTGTTGATGTAATTGTATTTACTGCAGGCTTAGGGGAAAATGCAACAACAATTCGTGCTAAAATATTGGATGCCATGAAAGAACATTTAAGTTTAGTTGTTGATAGACAATTGAATGATAAAACACATGGTGACGAAGTTTGTTTATCAAAACCCGAATCCAAAGTTCAAGTATGGGTTGTACCTACAAATGAAGAATTAGTGATTGCACGCGATACCTATCGCATAATTGGAGAATGAATATGTTTGAAGGATTATTAAATTTTATTGAAGAATTCAATACAGTTACATTGTTTCGCCACATAAACGAAGATAATGATGCTCTGGGAAGTCAATTTGCACTTAAATACTGGATACTTGAAAATTATCCAAATAAAAATGTATACGTGCTTGGAGAACGAACAGGACTTTCATATTATGAGCAAAGTGATATAGTAGATGACACGATTATTGAAGAAAGTTTAGCCATTGTTTTAGATTGTGCTAATTCTGCACGAGTTGATGATCAGCGATTTTTAACTGCGAAAAAAATACTTTCTATAGATCATCATCCATATCAAGATAACTTTATGGATAAAGAATATCGCTTTGTCAATTATGCAGCAACTTGTGAAATACTTACTGAATTTTTTCATCTTGAAAATAAAGCATTTTCTACACGTGTAGCTACATGTTTATATCGTGGTCTTATATCAGATACCATTTCTTTTAAAACAAGAAGTACAACATCTAATACTCTTAAAATGGCCTCTTTGTTGTGTGAGAAGGGAATTGATATTAGTTTATGTAATGAAGAAGTGTTCGACATTAGTTTAAATGCATTTGTTGTTTCAAATGAGCTCAAAAGTAAGGCAATTATAAAAGAGAGTGGTTTAGTATATTGTGTTGTTACATTTGAAGAACTAGAAAAATACAATCTGACTGCTCAACAAGTTAAAGAAATGGTTTTCATTTTTCAAGGTGTTGAAGAAATTAAAATATGGGCTATTTTTACAGAAGTGAAACCAAATATATTCAATGGATCATTAAGAAGCAAACAAAAAACAATCAATGAAATTGCCATGAAATACGGTGGTGGTGGTCACGCACTTGCTTGCGGTATTAAGAATTTGACACTTGACCAATTAAATAATTGTATCGATGATTTAGAAGAACTATTATGAATGTTTAAAATGTTATAAAACGCATTATTTAAGCTTGAATTTCGTATTGTACATGATATAATACTCATATTGGAGGAATATAAATATGAACGTAATTAATAAAAAAGTATTAGCAGAAGTAATCGCAACAAAAATGGGTGTAACTAAAAAAGCAGCTACTGAAACTGTTGAATTAGTTTTTGAAGAAATTACTAATGGTTTAGCTAATGGAGATAAAGTTGATATTAGCGGATTTGGTAAATTTGAAGTAAAAGAAAGAGCTGAGCGTACAGGAATTAACCCAGCTACAAAAGAAAAAATTACAGTTCCAGCAACACGCGTACCTGCGTTTAAAGCTGCAAAAGCATTAAAAGAAACTGTTAAAAACTAATTTGTATAGCTAAGTTATTAAACTTAGCTTTTTTTAAATATTCACATAAAATTCAGATATCTAATATATTTATCACATAATGTTTTGGTATATTATAATACATAAGAAAGAAGGATTAGAATGGATTTATTATTATATATTCTTGCAATTGTTATTGTATTAATTGCACAAGGTAGTGTGCAAGGAGCTTATCAGAAATATCGTAGAGTTCCTAGTGAACGTAATATGACTGGAGAGCAAGTTGCGCGTAGAATTTTAGATAACAATGGTTTAAACCATGTGCGTATTGAATACGCCACTGGAATGTTGGGTGATCATTATGATCCTCGTAGCGAAGTAGTTCGTTTATCTAAGGATGTTTATGATGGTAGTTCAATTGCCTCTGTGTCTATTGCTGCCCATGAAGTTGGTCATGCAATTCAACATGCTGAAAACTATGGATTCATTGCACTTAGAAACTCAATTTTACCGGTAACACAAATTTCAAGCAATATGGCGTGGCCAATCTTAATTATGGGACTGTTGTTTAATAGTGGGACAATGCTTTACTTAGGGATATTCTTATTAGTAATCGTATTAATATTTCAGGTTGTTACATTACCAGTTGAATTTAACGCATCATCACGTGCAATTGTTCAATTAGAAAATGAAGATATTATTTATGGCGATGAAACTAAAGCTTGTAAGAAAATGCTGTCAGCAGCAGCAATGACTTATGTAGCTGCAGTAGCTGCAGCTGCACTTCAAATACTAAGAATGTTAATTATTGCAAGAAGCAATGATTAAAAATATTAAGGTGTTAATCAATTTGATTAACATCTTTTTGTTTATTAATAGAAATGATTTGACATTATAATATTGATAAAGTAGTATTAATAAAGCTTGAAGGAGGGGACTGCTATGTTAAATCCATTAGCGATTAAAGTAACTTTTTATCGTACTTTAAAATATACATTGCCGACAGTCATTATGATGTTTTTTTTATCGATTTATTCGATGGTAGATGGTATTTTTGTATCGAATCTTATTGGCACTGAAGCACTTTCAGCAATTAATATTGTCTATCCAATTATTAATGTTATTATGGCAATAGGTATTATGTTGGCAACAGGGGGAAGCGCGATTGTTGCAAGACTAATGGGGGAAAGAAAAAATGAAGAAGCTAAGGTCAGTTTCTCAATGATTGTTTATTTTGCAATTCTTGTTTCTCTTATCATTTCTATTTTAGGAATAGTTTTTATTGAACCTGTATTAATGCTTTTAGGAGCATCAGTAGAAAACTATGCTTATGCCTATGATTATGCATTTTTAATTTTTGCATTTACTACTTTATTAATGTTACAACTGTTGTTTCAAATTTTTTTTGTAACAGCAGGAAAACCAATGATAGGATTAATAACTACAGCATTGGGTGGAATTTGTAACATTGTTTTAGACTACATCTTTATTGCAGAATTTAACATGGGAATTGCTGGTGCTGCTTGTGCTACTGGAATTGGTTATGCTATTCCAGGCATTTATGGACTAATTTATTTTATGACCAGTAAGAAATGCAGTTTGACTTTAATTAAGGTTAAGTTCAATAATAAAACTATAATTCAAGCCTGCACTAATGGATCTTCTGAAATGGTCACAAATCTGTCAGTTGCTTTAACAACTTTTCTATTTAATATCATGACTAAACAATTTTTAGGAGTAGATGGTATTGCTGCAATTACAATTATATTGTATGCTGAATTTTTCTTAAGTGCCTTATTTATTGGTTACTGCAGTGGAGTTTCACCTTTAATAAGTTATAATTTCGGGGAAAACAATGTTGCGAATTTAAAAAAGTTGCAAAAAATAAGTTTGGTCTGTATTGGTATTATTTCCATCGGTATGTTTATATGTGCAAATCTTTTATCAAGTCAAATTGTCGGCATATTTTCAGCAGAAAACAAGGCAGTTATGGAAATTGCCTTATCTGGTTTAAATCTGTTTTCTTTTGCTTTTTTAATAAAAGGATTTAATGCCTATGCATCTGCCTTATTTACAGCGCTATCTAATGGTAAAATATCAGCACTATTATCATTTATTAGGACTTTTGGTTTAATTGCGCCACTCATTGTTATTTTACCTAAAATCATAGGTGTAGATGGTATCTGGTTAGCAGTACCACTTGCGGAACTTGTTGCGTTAGGTTTCAGCAGCAGTATTGTATGGACTAAGCGTAAGAGTTACCAATATATGTAGCATCAATAAAATAGTGACAAATAAAAGCTCTAATATGTATTATATAGAGCTTTTTATGTGTATCTGATAATTAATATATAACTTCGCATAATATATATTATCCGATTTTTATTTATTTTAAATATTTTAATATTGATGTACCGTATTTAGGAAGTTCAATCTCAAAGTTCTCTGCTATTGTTGCACCGATTGTAGCAAATGAATCTGTAGGCGCTAATGCACCACCACCATTCATTGATGGTGAATAACAAACTAACGGTACCATTTCACGTGTGTGATCTGTTCCGGTATGACATGGGTCAGTTCCATGATCAGCAGTTAAAATCAATAAATCATCACTTTGTAGTTGTCCTAAAACTTCGCTTAATTTTTTATCAAATAATTCTAGTTCATCTGCATATCCTTTTGGATTACGGCGATGCCCCCATAAGGCATCAAAATCAACTAGATTAACAAAGCAAAGCCCTGTAAAATCTTTATTTAAGACTTCTTTAAGAATATTCATACCATCTTCATTACTTTTACTCTTATGTGCTTCACTAATCCCTTCCCCATCGAAAATATCGTTTATTTTACCAATACTTATAACATCATAATTGTTTTCTTTTAAAGTATCTAATACTGTTTTATCAAATGGTTTTAATGCATAGTCATGGCGATTAGAAGTTCTTTTAAAGTTGTTTTTATTGTCACCTACAAATGGTCTAGCAATGACACGTCCCACCTTCCACTTGTCCTTCATTGTAATTTCACGCGCAATTTCACAACAACGGTAAAGTTCATCTAAACCAAAAGTCTCTTCATGACCACAGATTTGTAGTACAGAATCTGCTGAAGTGTAGACAATCATATCATTTGTTTTCATATGATGCTCACCTAGTTCAACTAATATTTCAGTTCCTGATGCTGCTTTATTTCCTACAATATTATAACCGCATTTTTTTGACAGATCTTCTAATAGCTCTTTTGGAAAACCAGTTTCAGTGAATGTTTTAAATGGCTTGTCGATATAAAGTCCCATCATTTCCCAATGTCCTGTCATTGTATCTTTTCCTACTGATAACTCATGCATTTTTGTATAATAGCTAATAATGTTCTTTACAGGGCTTATTCCTTTTGTTGGATGTAGATTACCAAATCCTAGTTTTTGCATTGTAGGACAGTTTAAACCGCCTACTGCCTGTGCAGTATGTCCTAATGTATCGGCATTTTCGTCACCATACTTATGTGCATCAGGTTGTGCACCAACTCCAACAGAATCCATTACTACAACAATAACTCTCTTATACTTTTTCATGATTTCCTCCATTTAATCTTCTTCTAGTTTTGCTAAAGGATGGGCATTAATGTACCCCTCTTTTAATCTTTTTGTTTGAACATGTGTATATATTTCAGTAGTATTAATATTACTATGACCTAATAATTCTTGAATTACTCTTAAATCTGTTCCATTATCAAGCAAATGAGTAGCGAAAGAGTGTCTTAGCTTATGTGGTGTAATTCTTTTCTTAATTCCTACTTCTTTACATACATATCTTAACATACTCTCAACACTTTCGCATCTCATGGGATTGCCTTTTTTATTTAAAAAAATTACGTTATTATTTTTAATATTAAAGTTTTTGCGAACTTCAAGAATGTACTTTTTAATTACAGCTAAAGATTTTGATGGAATCGGGACGATTCTTTCTTTATTCCCCTTTCCAAGTATTCTAACAAATGATTCTTCTAGATTGATTGTTGATGTAGTTAATGATAAACATTCACTGATTCGAAGTCCACATCCGTAGATAAGTTCAAATATGGCATGATATAGACAATCTTCATCTTTATTGCTGAAATAGGAAAGGATTAGATCAACCTCTTCTTCAGTACAGTATAAAGGTAAACTTTTATTTTTTCGTGGTAAATCTATATGACTTGATACATCCATGTAATCATATTTTAAGTGACAAAAGCGATGAAAAGAACGAATTGCAGATGAAACTCTACGGATGCTTGTAGCTTTATAATTATTTCTTAAAGAAACAATATATTCGATTATGTGTTCATTACTAATATCTTTAATATTATGTATATTTAGTTCTTCTAAATACTTAAAGTAGGTTTTCAAGTCATTTGAATAACCTTTAACAGTTTTTGCGCTTTTATTTTCATTTAAAGTGCAGTATATGATATATTCATTAAAATTTTTCTCAAAGTTCATATAAACTCCTTAACTACTAAATAATTTAAACCAATCCATTAAATATAAGACTATCGTTGATTTTATTATACTAGAAAATAAAATTAATGAGAAACTAATTATTACACCATTTAAATTTTCCTCTAATATTTCTTTAAAATTGATTACTTTAGCACTGAAAAAGACTCTCTTAAATAATTTAAAAGATAACTCTAACGAAATTACACAAATAATAAAACATGCTAAACTATCAAAAATCACTTGTGGAATTAGAGTACAAAGTATTCCAAGCATTCCTTTTAGTTCAAAGGTAATCAGATACATGCAACATGAAAATCCAATTTGCACTCCTTTTGTAAAAATAACGAAGCCTATAAATGGAATTCCTACTATTGAAAAACCAAAAAACAAAACCGTTGTACATATTAATATGTTTGTTACAAACTGTGTTGTAAAAAAATCAACACGATCAATGTCGTATATCACAGAAGAAAAAGCACTTTTAGACAGCATGGAAATGATTGATTCATCTAACCATTGTACAAGAAAAATCCCGCATACAAAACCACAAAACAATATGATTAATAAAAAGGTAATGATGTTATTGTATTTCGATAAATTTGCAATCAGTTTTTTCATAAAAATCACCTCTAATTCATTATATGAACTGAAGTGATTATTTATGTTTTTTAAGTGATGATGCTGCTGTAGTTAAAGCCTTTGTTTTAAGTTTTTTGTTAAGTTTATCAATTATAGTCATTGTACTATTTTCATTATAGTCCTGTTCAAATAAACTAAGTTGTACTTTTTGTTCTTCAGGTTTTTGTAATTGAGATATGGCTATGCCAATATGACGTATCGTCATATTGTTTTCATTTCTATCATAAAGAGCAATTGCATTTTCATAAATATCATCTTCATTTTGAATTAAAGTAGTCAATCTTTTTGATCTTACAATTGTGTTAAAATCAAAATAACGCACAGAAATAGAAATAGATTTCCCATGATACGACGATTCTTTTAATCTTGAAGATAGCTTCTTCGACAGTTTTTTAAACATATTACAAATTTCATCATAATCAGAAATGTCATTTAAGAATGTTGTGCTTTGTGACAATGATTTTGTATTATGATTTACTATTACTTCATCATTTCCATGACCATTAGCTTTATCAATCATATTTTGCGTATTTTTTCCAAAAATTCCTTTTAGTTTATGAATATCCTGATAATTTGCCAAATCTCCAATCGTATTTATATTTAATTCTTTTAAAGAAGGAGAAGTTTTTTTTCCTATTCCTTGCATCTCACTAATGTCTAAAGGCCATAATTTTGTTTTAATTTCTTGTTTTCTTAATACTGTAATACCCATAGGTTTTTTCATGTCACTCGCTATTTTAGCCAAGGATTTATTAGGTGCAATTCCTATAGAGCATTTCAATTTTAGATCATGAAGAAGATTTTGTTGAATTTGCCAAGCTAAATCAAGTGGTTTAGGAAACATTTTAATTGCCTCAGTCATATCTGCATAACATTCATCAATTGAAGCTTGTTCAACTAATGTAGTGTACATTTTAATTGTATTAATGAATTTTGCCGATAAATCTTCATAAAAACTATAATGACTTTTAACTACAACTAAATGAGGACAAAGTGCTAATGCTTCATTCAAAGGCATTGCAGAACGCACACCATATTCGCGAGCAACATAGTTTGCGGTGGTGACAACTGCCCTTCTTGAACTTCCACTAACCGCAACAGGTTTATCTTTGATAGATGGATCTAAAACTTCTTCTGCACTTGCAAAAAAAGAATTTAAATCAATATGAAATATAACTTTTCCCATAAGCTCTCCTAACTGCTAAAAAACATACAATATAATATTACTATTAATATAGATGGAAGCATATTACCAACTTTGATTTTGGTAATTGATAATAAATTTAAACCAATGATTGAAATTAATATTCCACCAACTAGATTAATTTCATGGATCATATCCGGTGTGATAAAATGTTGTAAAGTGGATGAAAAAAGCGTAATACTTCCTTGATAAATGAAGACAGCAATTGCTGAAAAAGCAACCCCAATCCCTAGAGTAGTCGATAAAATCAAAGCAATACAGAAATCTAAAAAACTCTTGATATATAGTGTAGTATGATTTCCTAATAATCCACTATCAATAGAGCCTAAAATTGACATGGCCCCAATACAAAATATTAAACTTGCGGCAACAAATCCTCGTGAAATAGACATCGAGTGTTCGAATTTTGATTCAATCCATTTTCCAACATTTTCAAGAAATAGTTCAATTTGTAAAATCTCACCAATCAGTGTTCCTGAAACAAGAGCCACAACAAAAAGAATAGAATTGGTGTTTTCAGTTACTATTGAAGATATAGCACTGGACATACCAACATAAACAACAGAGATACCAAGTGCATGCATAATACTTTCTTTGTATTTCTCATTAATAATTTTTTTGAATAGCAAACCAATTATCGTTCCAATAACAATGGCAGCACAGTTTACAAAAACTCCAATTAAATTCATTTTTCCCCCAACGAATAAACAACATCTTATTAGATTATACAGTTTCGTATGAACATTATCAATCAAAACAAAAGATAACGATAAACCGGCACTTCATTGCTAATGATGTGCCGGTTTATTATTTATTAAGTATAATATTATCAGTATGTACTTTTATCTCACTTTGTATAAGTGACTTTGTTTCATCTTCATACGATGATCAAGTCGAAGTTTATCAGCAATCATTGCGATAAATTCAGAATTTGTTGGTTTTGCTTTGCTGGCACTTATTGTATAGGCAAAAATATCATCAATAGCGTCAATATTACCACGATTCCATGCGACCTCTATTGCATGACGAATGGCCCTTTCAACACGTGAAGATGTTGTTTTATACTTACGAGCTATTTCAGGATAAAGCACTTTAGTAATTTGGCCTAAAAATTCGACATTCATATATGTTTCAATAATTGCAGTTCTTAAATACATGTAACCTTTGATATGTGCAGGAATTCCTATTTCGTGAAGTATGTCAGTAATCTCTTTTTCAAGTTGGATTTTTTGCATCACTTCTGATGATGTTGTAGAATCAACGGTTAACATTTCTTGTGAATACTCCATAAAACCGATTTGAACATCACTTACAATTTGTATGCATTTTTCAAGACATTGTCGCGGACTAAAGGGTTTCAACATAAAATAATCCACGTTATATTGATATAATTCTCTCATTAATGTTTCATTTGTGAAATTTGAGATACACAAAACTTTCTTTACTTCTGATTTTCTTGATTTTATCGTCTTTAAAACTTCTATACCATCTATTTTAGGCATGATGCAATCCAATACTAAGATATCAATATCTCGTATAGAACTTTTTAAGAATTCTTCTGAATCGTCAAATAATCCAATGCATTCAAAACAGGAGTATTTACGCATTTCTTCTTGCATGGATTGTATAAAATTTTTGTTGTCATCTACTACAGCTATTTTAATTTTGCTCATAAGTTTTCTCCTCGATGAGCAGATTTTATCGTTAAATGTATGCGTTTACTGTCGAAAGATGTCGAAAAACTACCATTTTTTTCTAATTTAATCGAATGTACTAATATTATAAATTTATTTGTTCATTGTATTAATATTTATTGTAAAACCTTTAATTTATATTCGTTTAGATTCTTTAATACAATCTTTAAATTTAGCAACACTTTTCTCAAATTTATTTAAGTCTTTTAGCTTCCATTGCCAATTGGATGAACTTATAGTTCCAGGCGTATTCATTCTTGCACTATCACCTAATTTTAAAATATCTTGAACAGAAAAAACAACCAATTCAGCTTCACTTAATGCACAAAAAAGAAATAATTTATCGATTGTACTCGATGCATTTATATGTTTGAGGTATTTTCTAATTGTTGCTTTTTTTAATGGGTCTAAACTCTTATACCAACCTACTGTTGTTTGGTTATCATGGGTTCCAGGATAGATGATTGTTGATTTTGTTTCATTAAAACTACCATTAAATTCATTTGAGTTTAGTTCAAATTGAGCTACTTTCATCCCACTTAAATTAAAGTAATCTCTTAAATCAAGAACTTCTTTTCTTAAATCACCTAAATCTTCAACAACAATTTTAATCTTTGGTAATTGTTTATATATTTCATTAAACAATTCATAACCAGGAGCTTCTAACCACTCACCAATCACTGCAGTATCACACCAAGAAGGTATTTTCCAATAGGTATCAAAACCTCTAAAGTGATCAATTCTTGTAATATTATAAATTGATCCCGCCCATTTCATCCGTTCTATCCAAAAACTAAAATTTGTTTCCTTTAGATAATCCCAATTGTAAATAGGATTCCCCCATCGTTGTCCAGTTGCGCTAAAATAATCTGGTGGCACACCAGCAATAAATGTTGGTCTTCCGTCTTGTTCAAGCAAAAAAGATTGTTGATTCACCCACACATCTGCAGAGTCTAGGCCTACATAGATTGGCATATCTCCAAGTATGTCTACTTTATTTTTATTTGCATATTTTTTAAGATTATTCCATTGATAATAAAAAATAAACTGAACAAATTGTTCATATTCAATGCTACTTTTTGTCAGTGCATCAAGTTCATAGGGATTGTTTATAAAATCTTTGTCTTCATAAACCCAATCAACCCAACATTTCATGTGGTTTTTCTTTTTAAGTGATATAAAAATTGCATAATTTTTTAACCAAGGCGTATCTTTTTTAAACTTAGCAAACCTTTTAAGTAACTCTTTATTTAAAATCAAATTATTGTAGGCAATCTTTAAATACTTTTCCTTTGTTTTACGTGCTGTAGAATAATCACATGAAGTACCATAGATTTTTTTATCGGTTATTTGTGAATGATTAAGTATTTTTAATTGTATCAAATCTTCAATTGAAATATAGATTTCATCTCCAGCATATGAAGAATATGGTTGATAAGGTGAATTTCCATATCCAAGTGGATGAAAAGGTAAAATCTGCCATACTTTAAAGTTATTCTCTTTAAGTATATCGATTAATCGATATGCATCTTTACCGAAATCCCCCACCCCATATGAACCAGGTAGTGATGAAATAGCAGCGAGTAGTCCTATTTTTTTCATGAATTGCATCATCCACTTTCTATATATAATATCGTATCAATTAAATCATCGAACATCAAGTTTTAATAAATAGTGTAAAAATCACATTAAACCTTGTTAATGTGATTTGTTTTTAGTTATTCATCATTTGTAGTGCTTGTTTCAAGCATTGCAACATCTTTAAGTTTTCTAATAATCGCATTGGTTCTTGTTCCAACAAGTTTATCAAGCTCATCTGAGGCCTGTCTCATGCGATCTTGAGTTTTAGCTAATACATCTCCAAACTTATTAAACTCTTGCTTAGTACCCTCTAAAATAGCCCATACTTCACTTGATCTTTTTTGAATTGCCAATGTTCTAAATCCCATTTGTAGCGAATTTAACAATGCAGCCATCGTAGTAGGTCCAGCAATACTGATTTTCATTTTTTGTAACTCTTCAACCATTCCTCGACGTACTACTTCAGCATATAATCCTTCAATTGGTAAAAACAAAATTGCAAACTCTGTCGTATTAGGTACATCAATATATTTGGTATTGATGTCTTTTGCAAAGGATTTGATACGTTGAATGAGTACTTTTGCACTGCTTTCTACTTCACTTTGAATTCCTTTATCATATGCATCTAATAAATTCTGATAGGCATCCATTGGAAATTTAGCATCAATGGGTAAATAAACATACTCCCCATTATCTTTAGGAAGTTTTACCGCAAACTCAACACGTTCACTAGAATTTTTCTTTGTCGCAACATTTGTTTCATATTGTTCAGGACTTAGTATCTGCTCTAAAATTGCTCCTAATTGCACTTCGCCTAAAATTCCTCTTGTTTTAACATTCGATAACACTTTTTTTAAATCATCAACACCAGTAGACAGTGTTTGCATTTCTCCTAATGATTTATGAACTTGTTCTAAACGCTCACTAACTAATTTAAAACTTTGAGTTATTCGATCTTCTAATGTTTTTTGAAGTTTTTCGTCCACAGTAGCACGCATTTCATCTAATTTTTTTTCATTACTTGTTTGCATTTCAGTAACTTTCTTTTCTAAAGTATCTTTCATATTAATCATATTTTTATTTAAAGATTCACCAAAACGATCAAAATTTTTGTTGTTATCATTATTCATTTCGGATGATGTTTTTCTAAATGTATCAAACTGAATTGCTAAGTTTCTACTGAATTCATTAAAACGTCTTTCTTCATTATCTGCAATCAATCGTTGATTGTTTAACACAGTTGAATTATTAAAATCCATGTTTTCCTTCATTGTTTTATTCACTTCTTCTTTCATATTAGATAACTCAGAAGAAATTGTTTTTTGATGCTCACTACTTCTTGAATTTTTATAAACAATAAAACTAATTACGATATTAAGAAGCATTAATACAATGATAATAATTAAATAAACATCCATGATATATCCTCCACATTTTTATTTATTATAAACCTTTATGTAAAATTAAACAAACACTAGAATATTTATTAATAATATATTTTTTCACTTTATCATAAAGAAAAAGGTGCTCATATAAGTACCTTTTATTAAAACTTGAAAATGTCGATCTTTTTTAAACTGTTTTTTCAGCATTTTGACTTTTAGTATAAAACATATATGCAAAAATCACAGCAAATAAAAATGCAAATGCAGTAAACACAAATGATAGTTTTGGATGAACAGTATAAATAAATCCTGCAAACAATGAACCAATAACCATTCCTAGTGAACGAACTGAATTAAAAACACCTATTAATACAGCTACATCTTTTACTTTAAATTTGCCAATAATTGTCTGTAGCAATGGCAAATATATTGCATTAAATGCAAAGAAAATGACATTCATTATGATAAATGGAACAACATCATCTAATAATACTATGCTTATCATCATTAATAAGCAAACTGCTAATACTGGAATAATTGATTTTTTGATATCTGTTTTTCTCATCAACCAAATACAAATAGTTGAATTAGCTATTAAAGTCACAAATCCAACAAGTGCCTTTAACAACCCATTATATGATGGTGGAAACCCATACTGGTCACGAATAAAATAATTAAAACTCTGTTCATAACAAGTGCTTGCAAAAGATGTTGTCATAGAAATAAGCAAAAACAACACGATAACAACATTCATCATTACTTTAGCATCCCACATTACTTGAAATGGATTGACTTCTTTTAAGTTCAATTTAGAAGAACTAGGTTCTAGTACTTTCTCTTTTAATATAAGAAAAGAAAGTACACCTACAGATATTAAACCAATAACTTGCATTGCAAAAGTTAAACCGATGGATATATCCCCTAAAAGTCCTCCAATCATATAACCAAATGCACTTATTACTGAGTTGATGGTGACACTAATCGCTAAATTACTCCCCTTTTTATCTTCACTACTAAATTCGATGATGTATAGAATTTGGTTTACACTCAAACCACCAATAAAAAATCCAGCAAGAAGCCGTGCGAAAATAATTTCGGTTTCTGTAGTAGCGAGTGCAAACATCCCTTGAGATAAACCATAACCAATAAAACAAGTACCTATAATTTTGACAATACCTATGCGTTTTGAAAGTTTCCCCCATAAAGGAGAAAACAAAAAATTCGTTAATGCCATACATGCAAAAGCAACACCAAACATATAATCATTTAAATTTAAATTCTCAATGAGTGTTGGTGTAATTGGATGTGCAAAGTTAGCAACCAAATATTGCAATATCATTACAAGATACAAACGATGTACCATATTATTCTTTAACTGCATATACTTACTCCTATCCACGTTTAAGGTGCAGCAATATTGACCGCACCTCATAGCTAAATAATATCTTTTAAATTACAAAATCGCCATGCTCCATAATGACTACTTGCTTACCATCAAATGTCGTTCCTACTACTTTAGTATCCAAGGTACCAATCATAAAATCGTTATGAGATGTTGCTACATTCACACCTTTTGCAAGTAATTCTTCAGAAGTCATATCTGAACCACCTTTAATGTTTGAAGGAAAAGAAGTTCCAAATGCTAAATGACAAGCTGCATTTTCATCAATTAAGCCATTATAAAATACACGATCCATTTTTTTAATGGGGCTTTGTTTAGAAACAAGTGCAACTTCACCAAGTTGACGTGTAAATTCAGTTTTAAACAAAGCATCTTTTAATAATTCAACATTGTTCGAAGCACTACAGTCAATAGCTTTACCATCTTTAAATGTTATCGAAAAATCAGTTACTAATTTACCGGACATCATTAAAGGAAATGAAGCGACTGCAACGCCATTAACACTGCGATAATCTGGATCTGTAAAAATCTCTTCTGTAGGCATATTGGCTACATAGGGTTCTGATATTTTACTAGAACCCATATCTGCTGCTGAAGTCCAAATATGATCTTTCACTAAATCCATTGTAATATCAGTTCCTATTTCACTTGTGATATGTAATGATTTAAAATTATAATCATTTAACTTCTTTGATATTTTCCCTAGATTTTCACAATGTTGTTTCCAATTTTCGACGGGATCAGTATCATCATCAACACGCATCATTTCACAAATTTGCTCATCTAACTTTATGAATGCATCTTCATCAGATAATTCTGGATATAGTGACTTTGCCCAATTCATGCTTGGTCGTGCTGTTCCGGTCCATTTAAGAGTTCCTTCATGAATATATTTTCTTACTACATTACGAACTTCATTGGAAGCAGCCCCTTTCGCTAATAACTTTTCACTATCCACATCATTATTTAATGTTGGATAACTAGCCATTAATCCCATTTGAACAGCATCGCCACTTCTAAAATAGTAATCAAGCTGCTCTTTTTTCCATTCAGGAACTTCCCTTAATGTTTCAACATCGCAGTTTTTTGCGCGTAAATGCTCTATCTCAGCGTCTTCAAAAAATACAATAACATCTTTAGCTCCCATAGCGAAAGCTTGTTTTGTAATTTCTCTTGCTAATACAATACTATCAGTTGAAGCTTGCATAACTAACTTTTGATTGGGTTGAATATTTACACCAATAGTTAATAATGCTCTAGCCATTTTTTCTAACCTAACTTGGTTCATTTTCTACCTCCAATTTCATTACTTGATGTAATGTAGTTTTTCTTGTCTTTTTGCGACATAGTGTACTTCATCATTCGTAAAAATAATATCAGTTTCTAATGCAAACATTACTGATTGATTGTTCCATTCTTTAACAGTGGACTTTGTGTTTAGTTCTAAAGAATACATCGTATCATTATAAAGTTTGTAATCGCCACATCCTGGCACACCATCTTGTTGATCCCAAAGCCCAATAGTTGGTCCAGCTCCATGTCCATGACGCCCAATTGGATGAGTATACAAACAAGCAATTATTTTCTCGTTTTGTGCATCTTTTAAACTTTGAGCAAGAATCTCATTACCAGTTAAACCAGCTTTATAATTATTTATTACAATATCTTGGAACCGGTTTGTTGTTTTAAAGCCATCAAGAATTCCTTGAGGAGCTTCTTCTTCACCAAGTTTTAATACGTATGCTAATTCTTGTGTATCTGTACATAAACCTAAATATTTTAATCCAATATCACAGTGTAATAAATCTCCTGGCATGATCACTTCATCAACAGATAAGCCTTCTTTTCCACAACGTTGAATAGATACTGAAAAATCAAACCATGGTGCTAATCCATATTCAACAGCTTTTTGCATCATATAATATTTAACATCTGCATTTGTAGTGACTCCAACAGTAATGACTTTTGATGAAAATGCTGTTGCAATTAAACTATGTGCCAATTCAACGATTCCTGTATAAGCAGCTAATTCTTCAGGTAATCTTGTTTCTAAAAGACCCACACATAAATTTTCAGCAGACACAATTTTAGATTTCATTTCGTCATCGAAATCATTTGTAATTTGTTCATATAAGTAATGACTTAATCCATCACCAAAAGCATAATTTTTGCTGAAATTTAAAGCGATTTTTTTAGGATTACATTCTTTAATTATTCTTGCTAAACAAGATGTTTGTGTTTCTTCAAATGCTGTCCAATTCCATACAGATTCATAAAATTCAGCTAAATCAGAATGTGCTCTACATAAAGACATTCTTCTTACTTTACCATTTTGATTATAAAACGCAAAAATTGTAAGGCGACGCGCAGTAATCATTGATACTGGAGCAAGCGCTGCAAAAACAGGATCTTCATTATATTCTCTACATGCTACAACCCAAAAATCAATGTTTTCTCTTTCCATTATTTTAGGTAGAACAGTGTCCAATCTTTTCACAAGCCACTCATTCATTATAGTTTCTTGGCGGCGATAAGAATGAATTTTATTATCGAATAAATCTATACTTTCTCTACTCATTTTCTTGCTCCTTCATAGTTTTTATAATAGTTTTTTTAATGTACTCATATGCAGCTTGTTCATCTTCATTAGTAGTCGTATAGTTAAATAAACTAGCTAATTCCATTTCAACTTGTGCTTTAGTAATACGTTTATTAATTGAAGCTTCATCATCTTTGTAACGTTCACGAATTTGTTTTTCTAATTCTTTGATATCTTTTGGTAATATAAAGAAACAAATTGCATCCGGTTTTATAAGTTTGATTTGCCCAACTCCTTGAGCTTCAACTTCAATTAACACATTTTTACCGTGATTAATTAAAAATTCAATTTGTGCCAAAGGTGTTCCATAATAATACCCGTTGAATTCAGTATACTCCAGTAGTTCTTTGTCTTTTACTAGTTGAGCGAATGATTTATGATCCATGAAATAATAATCAGTTCCATCTACTTCATTAGGCTTTTTTTCACGTGTTGTAACTGATATAGAAAAGAATAAATTTAAATCAGGATCATTTTTTAATAACTCTCTTATTTTTGATTTACCGACACTACTTGCTCCTGTTAATACAACGATTGTACCTTTTTTCATAGATAATCTCCTCTCTTATAATTTACTAATATAATTTGTTAATGTCGTATACACACGGTCAAAAGATGCTAAATCCATTCTTTCGTCTGGTGTATGGATATCATAGGTTAATGGTCCTAATGAAACAACATCTAATCCTGGAATAAGTGAACTAAATACACCTACTTCACATCCTCCGTGTGTTGCTACAACTTCTAAATCCTTATCATAAAGTTCATTAATTGTGCAATTTAACACATCACGCATATTTGATACTGGATTGTAATTCCACCCTGGATATCTAGAACCTATTGATACATCGAAACAAAATAAACTAGCAATTGTTTTTAATTGATTAATTAAATTATCAATACTACTATCAATTGCTGATCTTAATGAGAAAACACAATTGACTTTATCTTCTGCAATAAAAATTACACCAAGATTAAGTGAAACAAGTGTTAATCCTTCTATAGCCATACTTTTTGCAATCATCCCATTCGGAGCTAAATAGATTGCATCAATAAATTGATTTGATACAGAAGTAACTAAGCATTGTTCAGCTATAGCTTCTTCACTGAAAATCACCTTAAATTCACTATCACTTTGTTTAAGTTCTTCACTAATATTGGCAATACTTTTATCCAATATTGCTTGAACTTTAACTTTTTCACAATCTGTTACAAACAAACACTCACTTTCACGAGGAATAGCATTATCTTTAAGTCCACCGTTAATGGATACAAGATTTAAAGAAACACCATTAAGCTGCAGTTCTTTAAGTAATCGAACAAGTAACTTATTTGAATTTCCTCTTTCTAAGTCAATGCACCCACCACTATGACCGCCTTTTAATCCTTTGATCATTAATTTAAATGTAGGCTTGTTGTTTTCCTCAAAAGATAATTCTTTACTTAAACAAACTCGAGCACCACCAGCTGAACTTAGTAATGTTCTAGTTTCACCACCACCATCAAGTGTAATTAAGCGTTTTGAATTGAAGAATTCTGATTTAAGCGCAATTGCTCCGAATAATCCAATTTCCTCTTGCGTAGTAAATGCACACTCAATTGGAGGATGAATTAGGGTTTTATCCTCTAAAATTGCCAACATATAAGCAGCTCCATGCCCATCATCAGCTCCTAAAGTCGTTCCCCTAGCCATTAAATGATTATCTTCAACATATAAATCAAGTGGATCAGTTTCAAAATTATGGTTACTATCTACATTTTTCTCACATACCATATCAATATGCGCCTGAATTAAAATAGGTTCCTTTGAATCACTTGTCCCTTCTTTATATACAATTACATTCCACATGTCATCTTGAACATAACGTAGGTTATTCTCTTTTGCAAAGGCTACAATGTAATCACTTAATGCTTTTTCATTTTTAGAACCGTGTGGTATTTGGCAAATTTCATTAAAATAAAAACGATGTCTGTTTGATAATTCAAATCCCATAATTAGTTACCTCCTTCAATATATTTATTTAACCAATCATTTAATTCTTGTAAGCGTCTAATACGTGCTTTTGGCTTGCCACTTCGGCTTAGTTCGTGATTTTCATTTTTAAAACCACAAATACGTGTATCTACTCCACGACATTTTAAAACAGTATAAAGCTGCACTGCTTCTGCAAATGGACAACGATAATCTTCATAGGAATGTATGAATAAAGTAGGTGTCGTTACATTGTTTGCATACTTAAGTGGTGATTCATTCCATAATTCATCGTGGGCATTATAAATATCTTCATATTCTTGTTCAATTGGGAAATCAATCCCATAATCGCTAGCAGTAACCATTGAAATCCAATTAGAAATTGACCTTTGAGACATTGCGCACTTAAATCTGTCTGTGTGACCAATTACATAATTAGTCATATAACCACCATAACTTCCTCCAGTTATTGCCATGTTATTAGCATCAACACTAGAATACTGTGCAATCACATCATCAACAAACTTCATTAATTCATTGTATGCTTTTTTTCCAATTGATCCTCTTAAATCAGCGAAAACATTTCCTTTACCATCTGAACCAGATGGGTTAGCATACACAACAATATATCCCATTGAAGCCCACATTTGCATTTCATGATAAAACACAGGACCGTATGCTGCTTTAGGACCGCCATGAACATCTAAAATAAGCGGATATTTTTTATTATTATCATATTTATATGGTAACAATACAAAACCATCAACGATTGCATTATCGACTTTAACCTGATGATTGATTGGTTTTGAAACATAATAATTATCAAAAATATCTTCATTAAACGTAGTTATTTGTTGTTTAATGTTGTTTTCATAGACATAAACTTCCTGAAGCTTCATATCAAACATACCAACGACAATTAATTTCTCATTGATAAATGCAAAACCATCAGTAGAGCCTAGTTCATTATTGACTTGTTTATAAGTGTCTTCTAAACAAAATACTGCAGAACTATCTTTACTCGTACTTATGAAGTATGGCTTACCTTGATAATTCAAATATGAATTGCTTCCACCATAACGGCAATCACTCCCCACACTGTTATATAATGATAAATCTGCATCGTAGAATTCAATCAATTGATTGTTTTCAATTTTATAAAATATTGGATTCTCCATAAATCCAAATCTTTTACCTTTAGTTGCAGCAACATAAGGTTGATGATCTTTATAAAATACTTTATTAATCATTGCATCATCTTGATTATATAGTGTATCTAAAACCATTGTATTAAAATCATAAGTATAAATTTGTGAAGTTTTGCCTTTAAATTCTTTATAATCTAGTCCAAAAAATAGAATTTGAGATCCATCAATATCAAATCCTTCAACATCAAGTGTATTTGGTGTCAACATTGTCATTTGTTCTGAATTTGATTCATATAAAAATAAGGCATTACGTGTTTTATTTATATAACCTTGTCCATTAAAAAAGAATGGATATTCATCAATAACTTGAAATGATGATTCTTCTTTTCTTTTTTTATTAAAAGCATTTCGCTCTTTTTCATTCATTTTATAATAATCTACACAATTTAAATCGATTTGTGCGTGAACTAAGTATTTATTATTACTTAATGCAACAATTGCACCAGCTTCAATTGGAAGCTTAAATGATTCAACTTCCTGTAATTGCTGATTATATCTTGTGTATCTACCATTTTTAAAAATAATAAGATCATCTTGATTAAATATGAAGTTGTTTACGTTTTCTTCAAATAAGCTTACTTCTTTTCCGTCATATAAATAAAGGGATTTATTATATGAATTAGTGCTTTTTTTAATTTTAGAAACAATGAAACCAACTAACGAATGACTTTTGTTGCTTTTTAATCCTGAAATAAATTGATAATCTAAAAATGTATTTTGTTTAATTTTCTTCATCATAAGTCACCTATAATCTTATTAAGATAATTTCTTGTTGCGGCTCAATAAGAAATCTAGCACCATTTTCAGTAACAACAGCTTCTTCTTCTAATCCAACACGTCCTTGAGGAATTTTAACACTTGGTTCTATTGTAAAAATATTACCAGCATCTAATGGTACATCGATAAGTTCAGGACGATTATAACGTTTACGACGGTTCGCTAAAATCGTACCACCATCGTGGGTTTTATGTCCTACTTGATGACCTAAAGCTGCATTCCAGGAATCATAACCGTAATCGACAATGTAATGACGTGCAATTTGATCAACTTCAAATCCTGTAACTCCAGGTTTCATGAAATCTTTTGCAGCCTGAATTGCATCACGAACGATATTAAACGCTTCAATCACTTCTTGTGGAGCTTGAGTTTCATCATCTTTTAAAACATAATACATTCTTTGAAAGTCACTGCAATAGCCGTCTTTTCTAATACCATAATCGATATTAATCACATTCCCTTTAACAAGTTTAGCCTCAACAATTCCCATGTGTCCACTCGGTACATTAGGATCAACACTTACCCCAGGACATTGTTCAGTAGCCCAGGACATTGTATAACCATCTTTTGCAGCAATATCTTGTAAGAAATTATAGATATCTAATGATGTTGTATTTTCATTACAAATTTCTGGAACTTTTCGCAAATAAATATCTGTTTGTATTGCGAGTTCTTCCATTATTTTGATTTGTGAATCAGTTTTAATACCTCTTACTTTACTTATAATAGCCGAGGAACTTACAACATTCACAGGATGATTTAATTGATTAAATACTTCTTGTAATCTTAAATACATACCCATCGTTAATCCATCACGACTTGAATCACCTTCTGAGTAATTAAGTGCAATAGTTTTAAATTGGTGTTCATTAATGACTTCAATAATTGTTTCTTCCATAGTTTTTTCATAACAATACACTTTATCAATACCATCTATTCTTTCAAAACACTCGATATCAAGTGGTGAAACAATAGCAATTGCCTGATTTTTTGTGAATATTATACATGAAGCAATAATAAAATCGATGTCTCCTAAGATTTCAAGTGCCGGTTCACTCTTCATAATTGTTTCTCTTCCAACAATTATCCAAGCGTCTACATTGTTTTCCTTTATCGAGCTGTAAATAATTGGCATTTTTTCCGTATTTAGTTTCATATAAATTCTCCCGTCTATTATAAATAAGATAAAATACACAGGGAGTCTTATTGAAAGACTCCTTGCATAAAATAGGTTTTATTCAGTTGGAACTGATGTGAACCATAAAACACCATTTCCTTGAGGATTATATCCAATACCTTCAACACCTGCTTTTACTAAGTAAACAGAGTTATATCCAAACAGTGGATTAGCATAAGACATTTCTTCAATTAAATAAGTTTCAGCTGCATGTAAAGCAACCATTCTTTCTGTAGGATCAAGAATTGCATTAGCATCAGCAATCATTTGAGCATATACATCATCTCCCCAAGATAATACAGGTTGATTTGTTGGTAATGCTTGATCTAAGAATGTAGTTGGATCCATATAATCAGCAGACATTGCAGATCTAGCAAGTGAATATAAACCGTTATCGATATCATCTAATACAGTTTTGAACTCACCAGTTCTTAATGTCATATTGATATTAACTTCTTTTAATTGTGCTTGATAAACTTGAGCTACAATATCATGCATTGCATTTTGATTGTAGTAGTATTCAATTTCAAGTGGGTTATTTTCATTATAACCTGCTTCTGCTAAAAGACGTTTTGCTTCTTCTTTGTCAGTGTAAACAAGCATATTTTCTTCATCTTGTTCTGAACGGAATTCTCCATCAGCACCTTGAATACCACTTGGAACTAAACCATTTAATTCATAATAAACATCACCAGCATCAAGAGCTTGAACAATTGCACTGCGGTCAACTCCTAATTGAATTGCACGACGAATGTTTGGATCTTGTAATACTTCATTTGGTGTACCTTCATGTGAATTAAAACGAGTGTAGTAGTTAATTACAGCATTAGAAATAACTAATTCTGGTTGTTCAGCATAAACTTTAGTTACATCAGATGATGGAGAAGTTGCCATATCAATTTCACCTGTTTGGAAAGCAACTAATTGAGCATTTTGGTCAGCCATTGGTATAGCAACTAAAACATCAACTGTCACATTTGCTGCATCATAGAATTCTTCATTTTTCTCCATAACAACTTTTGAAGCACGATCAATTTCAGTTGGTACAAAAGCAGCACTTGTAGGATATCCTACACTGTCAGCCCAAGTGTAATCATGTTCAGGTGCAAAATCTGGACGAAGTGGTGAGAATACACCAGCAGTCAATAAATTAGGGAAGAATGTAGTTGGTTTTTCTAATGTAATTTCTAAAGTTACATCATCGATTACTTTAATTCCAACATCATCCATGTCAGCAACATCAGACATATTTGTAACGTGTGCAGCAGCATTTTTTACATAGTTTCCGATAAAATATGAATAATAAGAATCAGCAGTTCCTAAACCTAATGAACGTTTCATTCCGTATTCAACATGTGCAGCAGTAATTGCTTCACCATCAGACCATTTTGCATCATCGCGTAAATGGATAGTATAAACTAAACCATCTTCACTTACATCATGGCTTGTAGCTAGTGCAGGTACTAATCCACCATCCTCTGCAAAGTTATAAAGTGGTAACCACACTTGATTAACTATCCATGAAGTTGGTGAATCTGATCCATGTGCTGGATCTAAAGGTGCAGGTTCATTTCCAGTAGCGTAAGTAAATGTTACTTCCTCATCTCCTGCAGGTACATCAGAACCTTCAGATTCAGTAGAACTACATGCAGTTAATGATACTACCATTAACATTGCAAGTAACAACGCTAATAGTTTTTTAAGATTTTTTCTCATTTCTTTTCCTCCTTTTATTTTTCGTATAAGAAACATGAAACTATTCGATTCCCCACAGCAATCGGTTGTGGAACTTCTTCTTTACATCGTTGTGTTGCACTAGCACAACGTGTTGAGAATACACAGCCACTTGGTGGATTTATTGGGGAAGGTAATTCACCTTCCAACACGATCCTATTTTTTGATTTTGCTTTAATTGGATCGGGAATCGGTATTGCAGATAATAAAGCCACAGTATATGGATGAAGTGGACGGTGGTAAACATCATTACTTGGTCCACACTCCATCATATGACCTAGATACATAACTCCGATTTTATCTGAAATGTGTTTTACCATTCCTAAATCGTGAGCTATAAACAAATAAGATAAACCCATTTCATTTTGGATATCTTTTAATAAATTAATTACTTGAGCTTGAATAGAAACATCAAGCGCAGAGATTGGTTCATCGCAAACGATAAATTTTGGATTGACTGCCAATGCACGTGCAATCCCAATTCGTTGGCGTTGACCTCCACTGAATTCTGAAGGATATCGTCGGATATGATCTGGTTTTAACCCTACAATTTTTAGTAGTTCAACAACACGATCTTCTTTTTGTTGATCATTGTCATAAATGTTATGAATAATCATTGGTTCTTTTATAATTTCCCCTACTGTCATACGAGGATTTAATGAAGCATAAGGATCTTGGAAAATCATTTGCATGTCTTTTCTAAATGATTTTAAATCCTTTCCTTTTAATTTTGTAATATCATTTCCATCAAACTCAATTTTTCCACCATCAGGTTCGTATAGCTTGACAATAGTGCGTCCTAGTGTGCTTTTCCCGCAACCAGACTCACCAACAAGACCAAAAGTCTCTCCAGGATAGATATCGAAACTAACTCCATCTACCGCCTTAACGATTTGTTTTTTAGAAAAAACTCCTTTAGTAACATCAAAATGAGTTTTCAAATTATTAATACTTAAAATAGCTTTCATTTTTTCACCGCCATTTCATGATTCAACCAACATGCACATTGATGAGTTGAAGATAAGGTAGTAACACTTGGCATTTGTGTTTTACAAATTTTCATTGCTTGATCACATCGATCAACATAAGGACATCCTACAGGAGGTGCCAACAAATCTGGTGGTGAACCCGGTATCGGATTCAATTGTTTGTCTTCATCATCATCTGGGTTGGCGATACAACTTAGAAGTCCTTTAGTATATGGATGAACACTTTCATAATAAATTTCTTTATCAGTTCCTATCTCGACAATATTGCCACCATACATAATTGCAACACGATCACAAAGTTTAGCAACTACACCTAAGTCATGTGTAATCATTATGATTGCAGAATCACTTTTATGACGAAGATCATCTATTAACTCCAATACTTGAGCTTGAATTGTAACATCAAGCGCAGTAGTTGGCTCATCCGCAATAATTAATTTGGGATTACATGCTAAGGCAATCGCAATGATAATTCTTTGTCTCATTCCTCCAGAAAATTCAAACGGATATTGTTTAATTCTTCTTTCTGGCGAAGGAATACCTACGTGTTTCATTAATTCTATTGCTTTATCATAAGCTTCTTTTTTCGATAATTTTGTATGATTAATCAGAGGCTCAACTAACTGAGTTTCAATTTTTAAAACTGGATTTAAGAATGTCATTGGATCTTGAAAAATCATTGACATTGTATTACCACGTATAGAACTCATAAACTTATCGTAATCCTTTTTATTTGAAAATTGACTACGTGAAATATTTTGACCATCGAATGTAATATCTCCATCGCTCACTTTACCATTTTCAGCAAGTAATCCAATAATAGAATACATCGTTTGACTCTTCCCAGACCCACTTTCACCTACAATACCTAATACTTCTTTA
>CAYJAJ010000005.1:49188-77768 GCA_964368495.1 uncultured Holdemania sp.
TGAAAAACTGACACCTCTAACTGCTTTTACACTACCTTGATTAGTGATAAATTCAGTACATAAATTTTTAACTTCCAATAATGCCATTTTATTCACCTACCTTTTCGGTTCTAGTGCTTCTCCAACACCATCACCAATAAAATTAAGCGATAGTATAGTTAAACACATTACTAATATCGGCCAAACAACTTGAATTGGTTCAGTATGAATCAATGTTTGACAATCTGCGATCAATCTTCCCCATGTAGGCGTTGGAGCGGGTATCCCAATACCTAAGTAAGATAAAGATGATTCTGTAAATATTGCGGAAGGTATCATCATCGTCAAACAGACAATGATTGGACCTAAAGCATTAATGATTAAATGTTTTAATAAAATACGGCGATTGCTTGCACCTAATACTTTGGCAGCCATAGCAAATTCCATTTCTTTTAATGACATAATTTGAGTTCGCACTTGTCTTGCCATTTGTAGCCAAGAAGTTACAGAAATTGCGAACAAAACACTATAAATGTTATTTCCAAATACCAACAAAATAAGTACTGTATAAATCATACTTGGAACTGAATAGATAATATCCACTGTTCTCATCATAATCATATCAACTTTACCACCTACAAATCCAGCGATACCACCATACAATATACCAATAATTAAATTAATAAATGCTGATGCAAAAGCGATTGATAATGTGATTCTTGCTCCCCACATGACTCTTACAAAGTTGTCGCGTCCTAAGTTATCAGTACCAAATATATGTTCCATACTTGGATTAGCATAGGTGTTATCTAAATTTTGTGTTTCATAACCATATTCAGAAACCATCGGAACTACGATAGCCAATAGAATTAATAGTCCCATGAACACTAATCCTACAAAAGCTAATTTATTTTTTTTGAATCTCCCCCATGCATCTTTCAGGAAAGTTTCACTCTTAATGGCAATAAACTCTGAATTTTTTTCACTGTCATCTAATTTATCAAATAAATCTTCAGTTAAAATTATTTTATTAATTTCGCTCATATTTATCCCCCTTACTTTCCTAATTTAATTCGAGGATCGACCATTGCTGCTATGATATCTGAAATTAAATTCATCACAATAACGATAGCTCCTAAGAAAATGGTTAAACCCATAATTAATGTATAATCACGATTTTGAACACTACCAATAAACTCTGCTCCTATTCCAGGAATTGTAAATATACGTTCAACTACAAAGCTTCCGGTAACTAATCCTGCAAACATAGGTCCACAATATGTGATTACTGGTAACATTGCATTTTTTAAACCGTGTTTTATGATTACCATTAGCTCCTTAGTACCTTTACTTCGTGCCAATGTAATATAATCTTTATTCATTACATCTTTTAAACTGCTTCTTGTTAAACGTGTAATCATTGATATTGGATATAATGCCAATGTTGCTGCAGGCATGATATAGTGTTCTGGAGATGATAATCCTACCGTTGGTAGTAAGCGTAATTGTATTGCGAAAACAATCATCAACAGTAAAGCAAAGATAAAACTTGGAAGTGAAACACCAATTGTTGCAATAAATGTTATGATGCTATTAACCCATTGATGTTTTGTCAATGCTGAAATGATTCCAAAACTTATCCCTACTACTAATGCTATACCAAATGCTAGTATCCCTAACTGAGCAGTAACAGGCGCTCTTTTTATAATGATGTCAGTAACTAATTGACCTTTTTTATGAATAGATTCACCAAAATCTCCAGATAACGCATTTTGGAAATAGACAACATATTGCTCCATAATTGGTTTATCTAAACCATATTTAGCCTCAAGTGCTTCATAAGTTTCGATAGAAACCGCTTTGTTGTCCTGCGAGAACGGACTTCCCGGCATCGCTTTCATCATAAAGAATGTAATTGTTGCTAAGACAAATAATGTTAACAAACCAACTAAAACTCTTTTTATAATATATTTAGCCATAATTTACCCCTTTACCTAATTAAATACAACTCTTGTTGTGGACTTATAAGAAACTCAGCACGATCATCTTTAACAACCACATTTTCTTCAAGCCCAATATTCCCGCAGCGTGTTTTTACATTTGGTTCTAAAGTGAATACACTATTCTTCAGTATTGGAACTCGAATTAAATCATCGCGGTTGTATCTAGGTTTTGCAGGAGCTAATAAACTTCCGCCGTCATGAGCAACTTTTCCTAATTGATGCCCAAGTGCACAGTTATACTCATCAAATCCCAAATCAGTGATGTGCTTTCTTGCAATCGCATCCACATCAACCCCTAACACACCAACTTTTAAATAACTTGCAGCTTTAGCAATAGCATCTCTAATTGCGTAGAAAGCCAATTTAATATCTTCAGGTGCATCATCTTCATCATCTTTTAGTAAATAGTACATTCTTTGCATATCACTGCTATAACCATCAATAGTAATACCGAAATCAATATTAACCAAATGACCTTTCTGTACAACTAAGTCAATTGCTCCCATGTGGCCAACTGGACATTCACTACCACTGAACACTCCTGGATTACATGACATCGGCCAAGAAAATCCAAATCCTTTATCAATAGTTCTTTGTTGAAAGAAATGATAAATATCTAAACAGTTAACGCCTTCTTTTATAAAATCTTTCGCTTCATCAAAAATTTTTTGAGTTTCAAGACAGGCTTTTCTTATTTTTTCAATTTCTTCTTCGCTTTTGCATGAACGTACGTGTTCACAAACTTTTTGTGCAGATACAATTTCACCCTGATAGTTTGCTAAATCAAACGCTTTTTTTAAACGATTATAAATCCCAACAGTCAGACCATCCGCAGCAGGATTTTCTTTTGAATAATTTAATCCTATATTTTTAGGTTTAAGTCTACTAATTAACTCACTGAGCGTTTCCTCAAAAGTACTTTGAAAAACCAATACTTCATCAAAAACTCCATAATGATGAAACCCATTTGCATCAATTGGTGTACATATTGCGTATGCTTTACATTCTTTGGTGAATACCACAGCACTCATTCCAATAAAATCATTTTCAGTGAATACACTTAGCATCGGTTCTGTGTTAGTATCAGTTTCTTGACCAGCAATCACCCACAAATCAACATCATATTTGTTTAATGCTTCATAAGAACTTTTAATTTTTGAACTACTAAATGACATACAATCACTCCCCTCGTTTAAGTATATAAGTTATTATACATGAATGAAAATTATTTTCAATAACTAAATGAAATATTTTTATTTAATTACAGAAATATTTTACAATAAATTTACATTTGTTTATGAATGTTGGAATATATTGGAATGAAAACATTAAAATAAAGGCTTTATATAAGTATATAATGGAAGTTATGTAATTTATTACATTTTTGAAAAAATATGTTATAGTATATTAAAAGGAGAATAAAATGAAAAAAATTACGAATTTATGCTTAGAAAAAATGAAAGAAAAAAGTTTAGATGGTCTAATTTATGCAACTGGAGCAAATTTTCAATATCTTACTAAAGCTAATGAGTATTATTGGCAACGTTGCAGTATGAACAACATTAATGGACAACTTTGCAATCATCATATGCCTGAAGCCTTAGCTTATTGTGATAAAGAAGGTAACATCACAGTTGTTTGTATCCCATCAATTAAACACCAATTTAATGGACACCATGTTGTTGTATCCTATGTCGATCAAATGGAAGATACATTAAGTACTATTATCAAAGGGAAAAAAATTGGTATAGGATTTAATTGTCAAAGTTGGTTAGAAGAAACACTAAAGGAAGTTGACCCCGCAATTCAAACTATCTACTGTGAAGATTTATTGAATGATATCCGTTGTATTAAAACAGATGAAGAAATAAAACAACTACGTGTTCTTGCTAAATTTACTGATGATGCAATTATGCATGTTGTTAAAAGTATAAAAAAAGGAATGACTCAATATGATGTTGAACAAATGATCATGGAATACGGTTTAAAAAACGGTATGCAAGATTTAGCATTTTCACCTACTGCTGGATTTAAGACAAGAAATACATTTACATCTGAGGAAAATTTTATTTTTCCTCGTACATCTGTTTTAACTGATGGGACCGCTATTGCCTTTGATGTTGGATACATGAACAATGGTTTCTGTAGTGATTGGGGACGCACTGTCTATTATAAAAAAGCACCACAATACATTAAAGATGGCTATAAAGCGCTACAAGCTGCTCAAGTGCATATGGTCAATAGTATCATTCCAAATAAGACAAATATCAATGAGTTATATGGTTTTGTTCTTGAAGAAGCAACTAAACATGGTTATCAAAATGAACTTCGTTTTAAAGATACTGGAAGTTTAGGTCATCAAATAGGAATCGATTGCCATGAACACCCGATGTTAAATAATAGCGTTGATTTCATATTAAAACCTGGCATGGTATTTTGTAGTGAACCTAAAATGATGTTTGAAAATGAATGTTATATGCGTGTTGAAGATATGATTCTAGTAACTGAAACAGGTGCTGAATTTTTAACAAATTTTGATAGAAACTTATTTGAATTTAATAATGATTAGTCTGCTAAGCAGACTTTTTTTATACAAAAAAAGTGCATCTAATAGACACACTTCATAACTAATTAATTAGATTCGCTTCATTCAACATCCATTCAATATATAAACCATAACCATTGTTTGGAGTACTTGTTATCATGTGAGTAACAGCCCCTATAAGTTTACCATCTTGTACAATGGGACTTCCAGACATCCCTTGAATAATCCCACCTGTTTGACTAATAACACTTTGATCAGTAATTTCAAATTTAAAACTTTTTGTATCAGGTGCACTTTGATTGTTTACTTGAGATATATGAATCTCAACTTCTACAATTTCTTGATCAGAAAGTACAGTATACATTGTTGCTGGACCCACTTTAACATATTGTCGCTCACCAATTTCAATCAACTGTTTTGAAGAAGAAAGATACTCATAATTTCCATAAACTCCATACTTAGTGTTTTTAACAACTGTTCCGACTCTTTGAAGTGTATTAACACTGTTTTTTTCACCGGGCTGATTTGGTAAACTTTTACTAATTGAAGAAACAGATGCCATAAATATATCACCAGTTGAAATTTCTGCAGGATAACCAAAATCTGGATCCACTATTTCATGACCTAATGCCCCATATGTTTTGTTAACTGGGTTATAGAATGTTACAGTCCCTACTCCCTTAATTTTATCTTTTACATATAATCCTGTTTTAAATATTTTTTCGTCTTGTAAATAATATACGTTTAGTTGACTCTCAACCAACGAATTATTTCGTAATACAACGACATCATAAATTGCATCTTTTTTTGGATTTTCAGCTAAAAATTGATACATATCGTCTAAACAATTTATTGAATTGTTTTCAATATAAACAATTTTATCACCAACTTCAAGTGATGATGAGGTAATCGGGTTAATCCATTCGCCATTGTTTTCGAATTCATACATCCCACTAATGACTACACCATCATATGAGCCTTGTATCGCAATTGTTTCGCCACCAATATAAACATGATCTGGAGCTGCATAAACAACACTCATTGAAATCGCAAATAGAAAACTACAAAATAAAACTGCTCTTTTCATTAAAAAACTCCTTTCTTATCCTAGTTTGATAAGCAGGAGTTTTTTTAATCTTGAAATAATTACCTAGTCTTTTTTACATATGCAAGTCCATAAGCATCTGGACCAGCATGTGTACCTATAGTACTACCGATTGGATAAAGCCTAGGGATATCAATTCCATTTTTTTGAAGAAATGCTTGAAGTTCTTCTGCATTTTCCTTGTTTTTTGCGTAAACTAATGAACAAGGATAATTGAAATCAATTCCACCATCTTTTTCAATTTCCCTTAAAATTGCTTCAAATGATACTTTCTTACCTCTAGCCTTAGTTATAACCGTTACTTTTCCATCAATGATGGAAATAATTGGTTTAATTGATAATAAAGAACCAGCGAACCCTGCCACTTTAGAAAGACGTCCACCTTTAACAAGGTTATCAAGTGTGCTTAAAGCTGCTTTAATAGTTACGCTTGACTTAATCCCTTCAAGCTCATCAATGATTGCTGAAACACTTACTCCTTCATTTCTTCTAGTATTAGCAGTTTCAATAAAAACTCTCGAAGCTACAGTCGCGTTTAATGTATCAAATAAATAAATTTTATCATAATCAATAATGTTCTTAGCCAACATTGCACTTTGATAAGTTCCACTTAATTCACTAGAAATTAAGAAAACAATAATTTCATCATTCGCCTCTTTTGCAGCTTCAAAATGATCAATAAAATCAGCTGGTGTAGGTTGAGAAGTTGTAGGTAAATTTTTTGAAGCTTCCATTTTTTCATAAAACTCATCGATTGAAATATCGATTCCATCTTTGTATTCTTTTCCATCAAAAATTACTTTTAATGGAACCATATCTATATTTAAATCATTTAACTCTTCTTTAGTAAAATCACTTGTTGAATCTGTCAATATACGTAATGCCATAAATTGTACCTCTTTCTAAATCACTTTTATTATAATAAACAAATAAATTGAAAATGTCAATTGCTTTGGTATTCAAACTAATCAAAACAACGATAGCTGATTTTTTTCTTGAAGATCATCCAGTACACCAAGTGCCGATAGTTTTTTAACTAAAGTACTGCTTATTGAAGATCGATTCATTAAATCTTCTTTAGAAATAAACTCTCCGTTTTTCCTTGCTTCTACGATTGATTTCGCAACATTTTCCCCTAATCCATCCAAAACAGTAAATGGTGGAATTATTACTTTTTCACTATCTTTTGAGACGCTAAACTGCGTAGCTAAAGATTGATATAAATCGATATTTGCAAAACGATAACCTCTAGCTATCATTTCCAAACAACTTTCTAATGTTGTAAGAAGTTGAACTTCTTTTGATGATACCGACTTTTTTGTTTCCGAGTTATTCAAACGCTTGTTAATATCATCGATTCTACTTTGAATAATATTGTGGCCTTTTATCATTGTCTCAATTTCAAAAGCATCACAACGCAAACTAAAGAATGCAACATAATAGAAATGAGGATAATGGACTTTAAACCAGGCAATACGTACAGCCATAATAACATAAGCTACAGCATGTGCTTTTGGAAACATGTACTTTATTCGTCTACAGCTTTCAATGTACCATTCAGGTACATTGTGATTTGTCATGCTAGTTACCCATTCATCTTTTAATCCTTTTCCTTTACGTACACTTTCCATAATAAAGAAAGCTTCTCGGGGATTCATATCCTTTTGAATTAAATATGACATGATATCATCACGACATCCTATTACTCCACTTAATGTCGTTACATTGCTTTCAATTAAGTCTTTAGCGTTATTTAACCAAACATCTGTTCCATGTGATAATCCAGATATGATAACCAAGCCAGAAAATGAAGTTGGCTTTGTCAGCTCAAGAATTTGTCTTACAAATGGTGTTCCAAACTCAGGCAACCCGCACGCTCCAGTAGATGAACTGTAAACTTTAGGATCAGCATTCAATGCATCAGAAGTATGAAACAACGACATCGTCTTTTCATCATTCATAGGAATGCTTTTAGGATCAATTCCTGAGACATTTTGAAGCAGTCGCATTGCAGTAGGATCTACATGCCCTAAAATATCAAATTTTAAAACATTATCATGAATATCATGAAATTCAAAATGAGTAGTTTTCCATTCGGAATTAGGATTGTTTGCAGGGTAATTCACTGGGGTAAAATCATGAACTTCCATATAATTAGGAATAGCAATAATTCCGCCAGGATGCTGTCCTGTAGTTCTTTTTACCCCTTCACATCCACTAGCTAAATATTCACGTTGCCCGCTTCGCATATTTTCTATTCCTTGTTCCTCACAATAACCTAATACATACCCAAAGGCAGTCTTTTTAGCAACTGTGCCTATAGTTCCAGCACGATAAACATAGTCTTCTCCAAAAACCTCCTTAGTGTAAGCATGGGCAATTTCTTGATAGTCTCCTGAAAAATTCAAATCAATATCAGGTACTTTATCACCTTCAAATCCTAAAAAAGTTTCAAATGGGATATTTTGCCCATCTCCAACCATGTTTTCATTACAGTGAGGACAATTCTTATCTGGCAAGTCATACCCTGAAGATACAGAACCATCCATGAAAAACTCTGAATACTGACATTTTGGGCACACATAATGAGGTGCCAATGGATTTACTTCAGTAATACCACTCATTGTGGCTGCAAAACTGGAGCCCACTGACCCACGCGATCCAACTAAATAGCCTGCATCATTGCTTTTCTTGACCAACAAATGAGAAATGTAATAAATAACACCAAATCCATTACCAATTATACTCTTTAATTCTCTAATTAGACGCTGTTCAACGATTTCTGGTAAAACATTACCATAAATACGACGTGCAGTATCATAACATATGTCAGATAATTTTTCATCTGCACCTTCAATTTTCGGAGTATATAGCTTATCGTGAACTGGTTTTACAACTTCACACAAATCTAAAATTTTATTAGGGTTTTCAATAACTAACTCATTAGCTGTAGTTACTCCTAGCCAACTAAACTCTTCTAACATTTCATTTGTGTTTCGAAAATGTTGATTTGGGTTGGAACTTAGTTGTCTTTGTTCCTGATTTCTATTGTATAGTGGATGTCTAATGCCACCTATTCCCTGAGAACTAATATAAATATCTCTTAATATTTTTTGTTTTGGTAATACGTAGTGAACATCACCAGTTGCTACAACAATTTTATTTAATTTTTTAGCTGTCGAAATAATTCGCATAAGAATTTCTTTGAGTCTTTCAATTGAAACGATTGATTTTCTTTCTATTAATGGACGGTAATTTTCTAAGGGTTGAATTTCAACATAATCATAAAACCCCAATGCATCTTCCAGTACATTTTGAGTTTTATTAGCAGCGATCTCAAAAATTTCTCCATTAAAGCAAGCAGTACCAATTAATATATTCTTTCGATATTTCGCTAGTGTTTCTTTTAAAAGTCTAGGTTCTGCAACAACAACTTCTTCAGACTCATCTTTTACATTAACTTTACCAGAATAAGCTAGCGTTTCAGTATGTGATATGGTAATTAGTTTAAATAAGTTTTTTAGTCCATCTTGATTTTGTGCAAGAACCGTACAGTGATGTTTAAATTTTTTAATAAATGCATTGGAATTATCTACTTGAGTTAAGTCAAGCAAATCTTTAATGTTCATACTTGCACAATCGCGAAGCATCATTCCAAATACACCTGAAAGAACTTCTGTATCATAATCAGCACGGTGGGCAACTTCATCATCGTAAACAACACGATAATGTCTTGCGATTGCGCCTAACTTGTATTGTTTTCTTTCAGGAATTAAAAATCTAGCCAATTCTAATGTATCAATTGTAGGATTCGATAAACATGGCTGATTTATTCTAGTAAGTTCAGCATTGATAAAATCATAATCAAAGCTAGCATTATGGGCAACCAAGACAGAGTCTTTCATGAAATCAATAATCTTTTTATACACAACATCAAATGACTCGGCACTTTCAACATCATAATTTGTTATATTCGTTAAATTTGTTATATGTGAAGGTATTGAAACTTGAGGGTTTACAAAACATTGTAGCTTATCAATAACAGCACCATTTTGATAAATTACACCTCCGAATTCAATTATACGATCATATTCTGCACTTAAACCAGTAGTCTCGATATCAAAAACGCAGTATCTTGCATTAAGTAAGTCCATACTTTGTGGGTTATATACAATGTTAAAAGCACTATCAACTACGTTAAATTCACATCCGTATAACACTTTAAAATCTCTATCCTTATCACTTTTAAGTAAATTAGCTAAACAACTTTGCGCTTTCGGGAATGCTTGAACAACCATATGATCAGTAATTGCTACACCTCGATGCCCACTTTTAAATGCATGAGTTATAATTTCATCAACAGCGACAACACCATCCATTTCAGACTTGTTGGAATGAGTATGCAATTCAACTCTTTTATTTGGCGCATCATCTAGTACAACAGTTTCCTTTTCTAGTTTAACAAAAGCCCTAGCTTCAAAATTTAAATCTTTATTAAACGAATAATTATCTACTTTAACATCTCCATAAAATTCATACATATCTTTGACTTTTAAATTTGAAATAACTTCATCAGTAAAATACTTCCCTTCGAAAATTTTGACAGAAATCGTATCAGTTTCATCATTAAGCAATAAAATAGCAATTTTTTTTCCGCTTCGAGTTGTACGCACTTCAAGTTGAAAAATCTCACCTTGAATTTTAACATCACGCATTTCCTCTACACATTGCTGTATTGGATATAACGGATAATTCTTAATTGCTAATTTTTTATATTGTTTATCTGCAGTCGGTTGAGAAAAAGTTTGTTCCACCTTTATTGGTTTTACATCCAATTTTAATTCATTGAATTCGGTGTTTATTTCTCTACAAATGAAATTGAATGAATAGTTTATTGCACACTTATTCATAAAATCTTCAATTTGAGATTTATATTTACTAAATTTATTGCAGTTCTCTTCATTTGAAAATAAACAATTTACCTGATTATCTAAAATAACGGGTTTTAATGTATTAAATAAATCTAAATCATTAACCTCATCAAATTTCCTACCATACTTTGTTAGCTCGTTGATATCTATTTTACATTGTTCACTTATAAAATAAATATCAACTATGTGAGTAAATAACATTTCAAATTCTTCATAAATTTTTTCGTATAGATGAAAAGGCAAAGTATTTCGAGTTAAAATAGTAAATTTCAACGATACTTCTTCCTTCATTCTTTTATATAATATCTTTTCAGTAATTATAGCGTCACTTAATAATTCACAATCCTCGGCGCTTAAAATTCCATTTTGTAATACATCTATTAATTTAATATTCATTTGATTTCACCTTGTAATATTATAGCATAATTTTTTTGACATTGACTTCAAAATATTCAATACAAATAAAAACATCATAAGTTAACTTATGATGTCTTTAATTTTTATTGATTTTCTTTAATACTTGCAAGTATTGAATTAATTTTATTTCCTTGTTCAAGAGATGTATCAAGTTTAAAGATTAAATTTGGTACTTTACGTATTGTCATCTTTTTTCCTAGCTCAGTACGAATATACCCTTTAGCACGGTTAAGTGCATTTAGACCTGCTTTATTTCTTTCATCTTTTCCAAGAAAAGAACAATAAATAGTTGCAAAACTGTAATCACTTGTTACTTTAATTGATGTTAATGTTACAAAACCCACAGATGGATCCTTAAGGTCAAATTGGACAATGTCACTAATGTTCTTTAAAAGCACATTAGATGTCTTTTCATGCTTTACAGACATGCCTATACAACCTCAACTTGTTGGTCTTGAAATGCTTCCACAATATCATTCTCTTTAATGTCATTAAAGTTCTCAATTGTGATTCCACATTCATATCCATGAGTTACTTCTTTAGCATCATTTTGGAAACGTTTTAAACTTCCTAATGATCCAGTATACACAACAATACCATCACGAATCAAACGAACTTTACAATCTTTAACTAGTTTCCCATCTGTAACCATACATCCAGCAATAGTTCCAACTTTAGAAACTTTATATGTTTGTCTAACTTCAGCTTGACCAACAACAACTTCTTCAAATACAGGAGCTAACATACCCTTCATCGCAAGTTCCATTTCTTCAACAGCTTTATAAATGATGTTATGAAGGCGAATATCTACACCCTCTTCTTCTGCTTTACGACGCACATTTGCAGCAGGACGAACATTAAATCCATAAATTACTGCTTTTGAAGCAGTCGCTAACATAACATCAGACTCTGAGATAGCACCTGCAGTTGAACGAATGACAACAACTTTAACATTTCCTACTTCAATACGTTCTAAAGCCTGTCTAACTGCTTCTGCTGAACCAGAAACGTCAGCTTTTACAATGATAGGAACTTCTTTAATTTCTCCAGTTTGAATTTGTGCAGCTAAATCATCTAAACTCATCGCACTAGTAGATCGACGTTCAAGTTCAATTTTAGCTTGAGCACGACGATCAGCCACAACTCTAGCTTGTTTATCGCTTTCAAACGCTTTAAATATATCCCCCGCAACAGGCAAATCTTGTAGACCAATAATTTCAACAGGAGTTGAAGGTTCAGCCTCTTTGATTTCTCTTCCACGATCATCAATCATTTTTCTAACTCGACCAAAACATGCACCAACTACTATTGTATCACTTGTTTTAAGTGTACCATTTTGTACAAGCAATGTTACAACAGGACCTCTACCTTTATCTAGTTTAGCTTCGATTACAGTCCCTGAACCCATACGTTTCGCATTCGCTTTAAATTCCTGTACTTCTGATACAACCAGAATTGTTTCAAGAATTTCTTGAACACCATCACCAGTTTTTGCACTACAGTACACAAAGATAGTTTCTCCGCCCCATTCTTCAGGCATAAGGCCTAATTCAGACATTTCATTCATAACACGTTCAGGATTAGCACCTGGTTTATCCATTTTATTGACTGCAACAATAATAGGAACACCAGCAGCCTTCGCATGATCAACTGCCTCTTTTGTTTGCGGCATTACACCATCATCAGCAGCTACAACGATAATACATACATCCGTTACTTTAGCACCCCTAGCACGCATTGCAGTAAATGCCTCATGACCTGGAGTATCTAAGAATGTCACTTTTTTACCATTCACTGATACTTGATAAGCTCCAATGTGTTGTGTGATTCCACCAAATTCACCATCGACTACTTTTGTTTTTCTAATTGTATCAAGCAATGTTGTTTTCCCATGATCGACATGCCCCATGATTGTAACAATTGGTGGTCTTTCTGATAAGTTTGCAGGATCATCATTAAAATTATCTTCTAAACTATCTTCTTCAACTACAATTTCCTTTTCAGTTTCAATCCCGTATTCCATACATACTAGTTCAACTAATTCATCATCTAATGTGCTATTGATTGTTACCATCTTACCTAACATAAATAACAACTTAATAATATCACTAGCATTCTTATTGCATTTATTAGCTAACTCAGATACAGTAATCCCTTCTGAATAAGTAATATTTTTCACCACTTCTGCACGTGGCACAAAAACTGGTTGTTTTTGTGGTCTTTTTTTATTTCCTGTATTTCTTCTTTGTGGTTTTGCCATGTACTACACCTCATTTCATATAAATCTTAATTTGCTTAGCAAGTCCTTCATCAGTAACTACAATTGTCATGCGATTGCTTTGCCCTATAGCAGCAGATAATTCATCACTATTGAAATTTTCAATTAAAGGTACATTACATACTTTACATATGTGTTGTATTCTATCCTTTGTCCTTGGTGAACTATCATTCGCTAGAAATGCAAGTTTTGCTTTTTTGGAGCTAATCAATTGATAAGCAGTTTCTCCTACTGCAATCTTTCGTGCTCTTGCTGCAATCCCTAAATAGCCAAAACATTTATTGACCATGAATAACCTCTAATATTTTTTCATAAACTTCTTCACTTACAGCACATTCGAGTGCACGATCTAAGCTTTTCTTCTTTTTTGCAACTTCTACAGCTTCTTTTGTTTTTAATAAATATGCCCCTCGCCCGTTCAGCTTGCCAGTTATATCAACAGCTACACTTTGATCTGGACATCTTACAATACGCAATAACTCTTTTTTTGGAGCAAGTGTTGCTGTTGCAACACATTTTCTCATCGGAATCTTTTTCATAAGTTTCAACTAATCTTCCTCATAGAAGTCTTCATACTCTTCATATTCATCAAAATCAATATCCTCTTGAATCCAAGTATTTGCTTCTTCAAGCTCTTGATTTTTTCTGATTTCTTCTAATTCTTCTTCAGAGTATACTGGTTTTAATTCATAATCTTTATCACGTTTTAAATCTTTGCTACGAAGTTTACGTTCTTCTTCTTTAACGAATTTACGTTTTTTAATATCTTTAGAATCTGCAGAAGCCTTGTTACTTGTACTTGCCAGTTTTTCAAAACGTGGAACATATTCTTTTTTCTCACGTTCCTTTTTCACTGGTTTAACAGTTTCTTCAATAACAACACTTTCTTTGATCTCAGGTTCTGCCTCTGGTATTATCTCTTCAATTACTTCTTCAACAGAAACATCGACTTTTTCTTCAGTAACTACATCTGGTGTAATTTCATTCTCTTCAACTGTTTCAATAACCTCATCCTCAACAACATTTGAGTTATCAGATAATCCAAGAGATTCAAAATATTTAGCAGTTTCTTTTTCTTCCGCGATGCGTTTTTGCTCAGCAGCAAATTCCATCATCTTTTCTTGCCAATCAATACCCATCTCTTCAATGCTAGATTTTGTCTTAATATCAATTTTCATTCCAGTTAATTTTACTGCTAAACGAGCATTTTTACCTTTTTTCCCAATTGCAAGACTTAGTTGATTATCATCAACGACAACAAGTAAGCTACGTTTATCTTCAGTCGGAAGAACCGCAAGTACTTGTGCAGGAGCTAAAGCATTTTTAATTAGTTCTTGAATGTTATCGCTCCATTCAAAAATATCAATTTTCTCGCCTTTTAATTCATCAATTATCACTTGTACACGAGAACCTCTTGGGCCTATACAAGCACCAATTGCATCAACTTCAGGATTTGAAGAGTAAACAGCCATTTTTGTGCGTTCTCCTGCATCACGAGCAATTGCCTTAATTTCAACAACCCCTTCATAAATTTCAGGAACCTCTTTTTCAAACAAACGACGTACTAAATTTGCATCTGCTCTTGAAACTAACACTTGAGCACCACCCTTTGTTTGGTTGTTGCACTCAGTAATTAATACACGAATATTTTCACCTTCACGGTAATATTCGTTTGACATTTGTGCAGCACGAGGCATAATTGCCATTGTTTTTCCAAGGTTAACTACAACAAATTTTTCTTCAACACTTTCAACAAAACCAAATACCATTTCATCTAATAGGTCAATGTATTCATCATACACAGCTTGTTTTTCAGCTTCTCTAATTTTTTGTTTCATGACATTTTTAGCAAGAAGAGCAGCTGCTCTTCCTAGGTTATCAATAGGTACTTGTCGATCAAGCAAATCTCCAAGTTGAAGTTCAGAATTAATCAATCTTGCATCCTTTAGTGATACTTCTAACTCATCATCTTCAACTTCTTCAACTACTGTGTATTGTTGGTAAACTTTAATTTCACCCAATTTTTCATCAACTTCAACTTTGATTAATACATCAGGAATATCAATATTTTTGCGATAAGCCTTAGCCAAAGCTTCTTTTAAAGCTTCAATTACAATTTCTTTAGATACTTTACGATCTTCTTCAATTGACTGTAGCGCAGTTATAATATCTTTTAACTTCATTTTAATATCTCCTCATTAATTAAACAGCTAAGCGTATTAGCTTAATATTTTCAAATTCAATTTGACAATTTTTTGCTACTGCTTTATCCATATATTTTACAGTAATCAAATTTTCTTCAACTTGAATTAGATTGCCAATTACTTCATTTAATCCTTTAATATCTTTTTTAAAGGAAACAAAAACTTTTTGATTAATCGCATCTTTAATCTCATTAAGATTGCGTAATGCCCTTTCGGCACCCGGCGAACAAACTTCCAACATGTATTCATCATCAATAAGATTTGATTCATCTAAATACGATGAAATTTTTTCAGATACAGAAGCACATGTATCGATGTCCATAGTCTTATCTTTGTTCATAATAGCGATTTGTAAGATTGAATTTCTTTTTGACTTAATCCAATTAATTTCATAAAGGTCAACTTGATATTCATCTAAAATTGGTTGAATGTCTTGTGTAATTTTCTTAGTTTTTTCCATTTCCCTCTCCTAAATAAAAGTGAAAGACTGGCAGCAGCCACTCCATGTCTTTTTTATCTACATCTATATTACTCAAATATTCGCTTAAATGCAAGTACTTTTGTTCATTTTCAGTTTATATTTATAAAGCATATGCTATAATATTTTAGCAAAGTGAGTGATTATGATGAAAAAAATTATTGGTTGTATAGCAAAAGCAGATAAAGATTATGAAATGATCAACGATGGTGATCGAATATGTGTTGGTGTATCAGGCGGAAAAGATTCAATGCTCCTATTAACCGCACTTTATTATTACCGCAAAACATGTAGAATGAATAAAGTTAAAAATTTTGAAGTTGTTGGAATTCATGTTGAAATGGGATTTGAAAACATGAATTTTGAAGAAGTAGATAATTATTGCAAAAATATTGGAATTGAATTTTATCACTACCCTTCTAAAATTTATGAAATCCTTAAAATTCAAGCAAAAGAAGATGGAACATTAAAATGCTCATTGTGTTCAAAGTTTAAAAAAGCAACTGTTATTAGTGCAGCAAAAGAATATCATTGCAATAAAGTCGCTTTTGCTCATCATGGTGATGATGCAATAGAAACTTTATTTATGAATGCAATTTTTGGAGGAAGACTCGCAACATTTAAACCAAGTATGTACTTGACCAATACACAAATGCATTTTATTCGACCATTTGTTTATGCTTTTGAAAGCGATATTAGTAATGCAATGATCACAAATAACATCCCTATCGTAAAAAGCACCTGTCCTATGGATGGATATACTAAAAGACAAGACACAAAAGAATTGCTACACAAAATATACACTGACTATCCCATGGCAAAAGAAAATTTTTTATTAATGTTACATAATCAAAAACAACTTGATTTGTGGGTGAAAGGCAATGATTAAGCGTATTTACATTGAAATTACAAATGTATGCAATTTAAAATGTTCATTCTGTAGTGAAATTAAGCGTGCACCAAAACATATGACACTCACTGAAATTAAGAGTATTTTAACACAGTGCAAAGACATTACTGATTATGTCTATTTACATGTTAAAGGTGAACCGTTAGTTCACCCTAATTTTATTGAAATCATGGATTTAATGCAAACCTATAACATGAAAGTACAACTTGTTACAAATGGGACATTTATTAAAAATTACTTCTGTTTATTGAATTATAGTTGCTTACGAAAAATTAGCTTTTCCTTGCATAGTGTTCCTTTTCAACCAGAAAAATTGGATGAATATATTAAACCAATTATTGAATTTGTAAAATTAGCATCAAAACAGAATACTCCATACTGTGAGCTTCGTTTTTGGAATCAAAACAACTTAGATGATTTATCGAAAGAGTGCCTTCAAATTATTCAAAAACAGTTTATTAACCACCATGCTACAAACCACAACAATTTTGAGTTATCTCCACATGTATACTTAAATTTCGATAAACAGTTTGAATGGCCAAAAAACTCCAACAACACTAATCAATTTGGAAGTTGTTATGGTGCAAAAAGAATGATTGCAATTTTATCAAACGGAACTGTCGTGCCTTGCTGTTTAGACGATGAAGGAGAAATCAACTTAGGAAACATCTTTAAAACACCATTACAGGATATATTAAAATCATCTCGTTATTTAAATATGTTAGAACAATTTAATGACAAGTGCACTGAAAAATTATGTCAAAATTGTACTTATAGAAATCGTTTTATTAAATAATCAACAACTTATATCCATTAGGAAAATGATATTCAGATAAAAATATTTCTACACATATGAATGTTTTGCTAATTGGATCAAATACAAGTGCATTTTCAAAATTATTATACTGATAATCTTTTTTATTCATAAAGTGCTTTAGAGAATGAAGCACTTTTTTTAGTTGAACATTTTTAGAAATGCGGCATTCAAAAAAGACATCTAAAACAACAATTTCAAATATTAAAATACAATATTCATCCTCTAAAACAACAAAATCTTCTTGTTCTACCATTGACACTCACTATCCCTTCATCATCCAATAAATCATACTCACCGTTGTTAGTAGAAATAATCGATTGTTTCCAAAACCCATTTCCAATCCAAATCACAGTGTCATATTTCAACGTGTTTCTTAATTCACTTTTCATCAATTTCTGATAATCGACAACAAAGAAAACTTTATTACTAACTAACCAATCACTTATATCATGAACTCCCTTCAGCTTTTTTTGCTGAATGTTATCGAGTTCAACTACATTGATTTTTTGTGAAATTAAATGCTTTTTTATTATTGTAAGTGAATCATCGTATATTCCAATTACCAACACAAATTTTGTTTTTAATAAAGTAATTGGTTCATTAGTAATTTTATCGAATCCTAAAATTAGATGATTAGCTTGCTTTTTACATTCACTGATTTTTAAATCGTACAACAACGCTAGATTGTTATTCTTCCCATGTACTTTTCTAGGAATTGCCAAAGAAAACTCGTAAAAACTTTTATTAAAAAACAATGCTTGTTCATTATCGTAAATTGCTGCTTGATTAAAGAAAGATATTTGTTGTTGGCGATTCATTTTATGTAGTGATATGAGTACATCAAAATAACTAATTAACGAATAGCGAAAATTAGCGATACTATGTATGATACATGTGAATCCAATATTATTATGCTTTAGGTTGTTTATCATTGATAATATTTTGTTATCATACTCAATACTCTGCAAAAAAACAAGTAAATCATCGATGATAACTAGCACAGTATCTAGCTTGTTTTTTAATAGGTAAAACATTCTTTTAATTTTATCGACTTCATTCATACCAATAACTTCATTATAGAACTTTTTATTGTATTCATATTCATTCTTGTTATTAGTTAGTAAGATTGCAGTATAGTTATTCTTAACGATGTTTTCATCAATACATTGCATGAAATCTGCTTTATCAAGAGCACTCTCACTAAAACACAAACAGTTTTCTTGAAAACACAAATAAGAGAAATTAAAATGAGTACGATTTTCAGTGTCATCCGCAATTCCGATAAACATTTTTTTATTATCGAACTGCTCTAGTGGTTTACGCACAGGTACGCTTGGCCATAGTGACTGTGTTTGATTGTTATTACATTTTTCTATTAAATACGGCACAATAATCTTTATTTCTGGTAGATTTGATTCCTTATCTTCAATGATTGAATTAATTGGATGAAAATTACAATTCAGTACTTCAATTTTATACGAATCATGTGGTCTTAATTTATGAGTATATGCACATTTTACAAATTCATTTCTTCTATTTGTACTTAAATAAAAATATCCACTTTCAGTTATTTTAGCTGCCAAATTGTTTCGGATTATCTCTTTTGAATCCTGCTCATCGTTGACCCTTAAACAGATTTTGAAATTAACGTTGCTAAGTATTTGTTCATCAACAACTCCAGTAGGTTTTTGAGTTGCTAAAATCAAATGAATACCTAAACTTCGTCCAATCCTCGAAATTGAAATTAACTCCTGTAAAAATTCTGGTTTCTCTTTCTTCAATTCTGCAAATTCATCGACAATCAGGACTAAATGAGCTAATTTAACCAAGTTATTCTCTTTGATATTGTTTTTATACTGATCAATATTTGTAATTGAATGTTGCAACTGTTTAGTAGCCTGTATAAATAACTGCTGTCTTCGTGAACATTCTTGTTTTAAAAAATTTAATGAGCGCTTAATATCAGCTCCATCTTGATTAGTAATCACTCCTACTATATGGGGTAGCAATTGATTCTTATTCATTAATGGTAAGACGCTACTTCCGCCCTTATAATCGATTAAAACAAATTGAACATCTTCAAAAGAATAATTTATTGATAAAGATAAGATTAGTGTCAACAAGAGTTCACTTTTTCCAGAACCTGTTGAACCTGCAATTAAACCATGCGGGCCATCTTTGGATTCATGTAAATCGATAACGACTTTGCTGTTGCTGTTATTGCATCCTAAAATTGCACATATTCCCTTACTATCCTTCCACCTTTCATTAACTTTTAATTGCTGCACGCTGTTTATTCCATAACATTCAAAAAGACCAAAGTTTGCTTTATTAATCATTTTATTAGACAGCAAAGAAATATCACCAAAATTAATGATATTGTATTGACTCATAGTACTTGAAAACTCGAATGATTGATTTTCTTTTAAATATGTTATTTTATTGAAATGTTTTAGTTCAACTTTAACTTCACAAAACATATTAAGTTGTATGTCGTGATCCACTACATGAATCACTCTAACGTTTTTATGAAAAAAAACAGATTTCGAGTCACTATAACGATATGATTTATTAAATATGAAAACTATTAAATGATGGTTTTCTAATGTATCAATCAAATGTTTTTCAATTTCATCAAATTGTTGTTTTGAGGTAACAATAAATCTTGTATTGTTATCATTTGAATACAAATGTTTTAGATAAAAAAATGGTTGAATTTTATCAAGTGAATCCTCATCTATGATAAAACAACCTCGAATATTGTCATAAGAGTGAGTTATAAATAATTGTGAAGCACAAAATAGAAGCGTTGGTAAACAAGAATCATGTTTTTGAACAATGCCTATAAATTGATACTTTTTTAAATCAATTTCAATTATTCCATTTTCGATTTTTGCAAGTTTATTCATCAAATCGTCTTGCATATGAATTAGTTCTTCATCATTTTTATTGTAATATGGCTGTTTTTCGAATTCGAAGCAAATATTCGACTTTAACATTCCATAGCCGATGGCAAAATGTAAATAATCACTATGTGTATAGTGATGATTGAATAAATAATTCTCAACATTTGCATGATTAAAATTAATGTCTTTAGGATATCGCTTCTCTAACATTACTTTTTGCTTTTCATTATGTAGCAAATATTTCTCATAAATAAAATCAATGTACTCTTTGTACTCAATATTTCTATTTTTTAAAGCTTTCATATGATTTTTTTTATTTATTATTTTCGCAATACTTGGCCACAAAATAGCACTAAAACACATAGTAATCGGAAAAATAAGTGATGGCATCATTTCATGTAGGCTTCTATTTTGAAGCATCCCATTATTAAAATTAATTATTGCAACACTAAGTGCACTAAGTGCCATAACTCTTTGCGGAACTTGATTTAATCCATTTATCTCAGATGGACTTTGTATTCTTATAAAGCCTTTTAATTTGACTACATTTATTCTTTGATTGTATTCTGAATGAAACTTCAGTTGGTAAGATTTATTTAAAGTTTTTCTAGGTCTGATGTCATAGCTTGTATGATTATATACATTTAAGTCAGTTTCTTCAACACAGTTTAACATAATAAACTCTTGATAAAAAAACAATGTTAATTGTAAATATTGTACTTTTCCTGATGTTATAGTCAAACAATTAGAAAAGCTACTTTCATAGTACAAGTGATTACAGTTACTACCATCAGTGATTTCATATACGTTTTTTCTTTTTCTAATTAAAATATTCATTGCTTTAATTGAAGAAAATAACTTGATGGTATTTATCTTATGGCTACCTATCGTAATTTTTGATAAGTTTGGTTGAAGTTTAATATAGTTTGAATATAGGGAATTGTATTTATAAAAGCTAACTGTGAAAGGAACATAAAAAGGAATATATTCAAAGTAAAATAAGTGATCACATACAACTTCTTTAGTCCCTTTTTTATTTCTAATCATTTTGTTACATTTAAACAGTATTTTTTCACCACTAATAAAAAAATCAATCATCCCATTATCTTCAATATGTAAAGTGTATGGAAAATTAATGATTTGATTACTTAGTTTGTTACCAAACTCCAATACTAGAATCATTTTATTTCACCAAGATATTGCACATAATGCCATCATCCTCACCATTAATAACAATTTTGACACGTGCTGTTCCTTGTTTTATCCCTGTAACAAGACCTTTATTATCCACCGTTACAATACTCTCATCACTACTTGAAAAGCTCAAATCTGTTAAAGCAGTGCCATTTGGTAATCCTCTTATTTTAATAAATCGTGGTTCATCAATATAAACAATCATCGAATAATTCTCCAATACTATTCGATCAGTTGTCGTATCTAGTGTAACAATTGGTTTGTATCCGTAACTTTGCCTAGTACATATATTTACAAACTGCATATTTTCAATGTGCTTAGTAGCACCATTAAAAAGTGGAGCATTTTTTTCATGTAAGATATCTATGGATTTCCCTAAGCCCATTTTCCCAGCTAAAGTTGATAATGAATTAAGACCTAAACTCGCATCCCAGTGAGCCTTTAAATCACCACACACAGTGAATCCTTGATCTCTTAACACAAGTTCATCCAGTACATCATAAGGAACAGTAGAAACATCAATAAACTCATTTTTTTCAGGAAAATGAATTGTGCTACTAACTAGTGCTTTTATTCCACCAGTAAATGAAATATCTGCTATATCTTGATTAAATACATTTGCACTGACCGTGATTTTCGAAGAAACTCCACTGCTTGCTTGAATATGAAAGTCAATGTCTTCTTTTAAATCATTTATACTTCGAAGTTGATTATTTCTAATTTCAAATCCGTGGCTATTGTCCATTGTGCATAATAATTCTACTGTACCATTTAAATACAAACGAATTGATAAATCCATGACAATATAAAGCGTAGGAATATTCGTTACTGGAATTTTAATCTTTGCCAAAGGAATTGCTGTATCAACAGATGATCGTTGATTACTCCATGCATGATTAAGAGAATCAAAAAAATTATCTTTATCTAATTTATTGAAGTTTAAATTTAATAAATGATAATTCCCTTTCTTAAGTCCAGATGATAACAAAGTATCAAACTCAATTTTAAAAAAAGCGTGTTCTATGTTTAATCCATCTGATTTCCATTTAAATACAGGATTAAAATCATTGATATTTAATTCTGCGAATGCTGTGGCATCTAAATTTGTCTTTTTAAAAACGTAAAACGATAAAGAAGAAAATGAATAATTATATCTTATTGTAAAATCATTGAATTCAAATTCATTGTTATTGGTAGAACAAAATTCATAATTGTTTTGATAAAACGAGGTTGATTCGTTGTTATAAAATTCAAATTCAACATTATCAAAATCAAGCTCAAGTTCTCCACCTATTTCAATTTTTTGAAATTGATCAAATTCACATTGTTTAAGTATAGCAACACCATCAACAACATCAATTACTTGATATAGGTGTGTTTCATCATCTACCCACTTAACGATGTCATTTTTATGTACATTATCTTGAATATGAAATATTGCGGTCAGATTCTCTTTATTAAATAAATACGGAGTAACTTCTTTCAAATTCATGTTTTCTTTCATCGTTACATCAAACTTATCATCAAAAGTTTCATCATTAATTACAAAAAGTAAATCACTAATGTAGTTCATTGATTCTAATTTACTTACTTTTTGCTTCGGTTTGAATTCATCATCATTTACCTTCATTAAACCAAAATGCACTACACTTTGAACTTGATTTAAAAATGAACATTCATCCTTATCCTTAAAATCAATATTTACATCATCTAACATTAACCACTCATCAAAAACAAAAGCAATGTCCTCTTTTGTTAAATCATCATCTAAATTTAATTCATCAATGTCAATTCCCCAATTTTTTAGTGCCTGTTCATATGATTCACCTTCATCACTTAGTCCAGTTTGATAAGACAGAGAAGCAAGCCACTCCCCTGTCTTTATGTTGTCATTTTCTTTGCATCCACTTAAGATAAAAAGAAATAACAAAATCAAAAAGATTTTTTTAAAAAGATGTTGCATTACTGTTGATTGCTGTTTCAAGTGAATCATATGTTTGAACAGTATAATCTAAAAATTGGGCATACGACTCAATTACTTCTCTTTGTACATCAAACTGCATTGAGAACTGCGCAAATCTTTGTCTAGCAGTTTCAGAACTTTCACTTTGCCAAAACGCCTGAAGTTTATCTATTTCGTTTTTTGCATTTTTTAATATCTCATAAATTTGTTGATTAACAACACGGATGTTTGATGCTGTATTTGATACATCTGCCAAACTTATTTTTAATTGTTCCATACGGTTCTCCTTTTAATTTGTTAGACGGCTCGCTTGTGCTGCAAGCTCTGCTTGAGTTTGACGATATGCTCTAGCAGAAATTCTTAAAAACTCGATGTACTGTGTTAGAAGCATTGAAATTTTTGCAAAATCATCCTGATAACCTTGGATTTGCTGTACAAAAGCAACATTATCACTTCCTTTCCACCCAGTTGACATTCCTTCGATCATTTGGTAAAGACGCTTAACATTTTCTTGCACTTGTAAATTGTAATCATCGATTACATTGGCACTACTTTCCAATACATGCGGTTCAACTAATATGGTTCTCATTAATCATTCCTCCTCTATACTTATATATAGTCAAAAATAATTTAAATCCTACATATTTAAATAGCATAAAAAAACTAAATACCCATTTTTAGGTATCTAGTTATTTTTTATTGAAGAAATGGTTCAGGATTGTATGGTTCATTATTTATTCTCATTGAAAATCCTAAGTGCGGTCCTGTAGCCATTCCGCTTGTACCATAAATTCCAATTGACTCGCCACTTTCTACTTGTTGTCCTATTTCAACAAATATCTTTTCAAGGTGTGCATAAGAAGTTGTGAAATTGTTTCCATGATCTATAGTTATTGTATTTCCACTTGTTTCATGATATTCTGCCATGACAACAGCGCCCTTAGCAAATGCAAACACTACGTTGTTTGTCTCACTATTCATATCCACTTCTTCATGTCCTTCATAACATCCCCATCCACAGGTGATATTAGGATCTTGAATAGGAGTTGTGATATCATAATGATCTTTAATCTCTAATACATCATTAAACTTTTCAACATTGGAATCATCAACACTATACAGTACTGCATGGCTAGCACACGATGACAATGTAACACACATCAAAATTAACGTTATAGTTAGAGCGGTAATTGATTGTGATGATTTTTTGTTTTTATCATAATTTAATAATTTATTAATTCTTTTTCTTAAATTATCTTTAGAACTTGATAATCTCACATCAAAAGAAGCAAAATTATTATTTACATTAACACTATCTAAAATAGTATGCGCATACTCTTTGCGTTCAAAACTACTCAAATCATTTACTATAATTTCATCACATGATTGTTCAAGATTTATATCGAATGGCTTTTCAAATAAATAAACCAAAGGGTTGTACCAATGTACTATTTTAATAAAAAGAAACAAATACTTCCACCACAGGTCATTTCTTTTAAGATGCACTAATTCATGCTTTAACACATAATCAAGTGATTTCTCACTCAAATTCTTATTTAAGATAAGTTTATACGTAAATATTCCAACCAACATCGGTGATGCACATGATTCATTACGATAGACTTCAATAGGTTTCTTAATATTCATCGTAGTTTTTAAACTGTTAAAGGTTGGTGTACTTTCCAGTTTTTTTGAACTAGTTAATTCTTTTTTGAATTTTCTATAACATACACAATACCACAACAAACTCACAATCATTCCAATTACCCAAACAATCATACAAAAATCAGAAAAGGATACATTGAATAATGGATTTGAAACAACCTCATGGGTTGCAATAGATTTATAAATTTCTGGTTGTTGTAAAAACAAATCACTTGATAGTTCACTTATCATATTTTTTGAAACATAGTCAATACTTGTCGTAAACAAAGAAATATTATTTTGAATCTCACTAGGATAATAATTAAATAAACTCAATATAATTAAATGAATTGGAATTATAAATAAAAGTACTACACTTTTAGATAGACTGTATTTCCAATTTGCACTTTGTTTTTTTTCAATAGCTTTATTCATAAAAAAGTATATCAATACACCACTACTTCCAACTATTGTACAAACACAATTAAGTATAAATAAATCTCTCATAAACCTTCACCCTCTACTTCCTGTTTAACCACTCTTTCAATTCATTAATTTCATTTTCTGAAATTTCATCACTGAATAATGCAGTCATAAAATTTTTAATTGACCCTTGATACTCTGAATCCAAAAAACCAGTTGCTTTCTTTCTTTCATATTCTTTTCGTGTATACTTAGGGAAATAATAAACTTCCCTCCCCACTTTCTTTGAGTTCAACAAATCTTTGTTACATAGTCGAGAAAGAAATGTAGATAAAGTTTGTCTTTTCCATGAACGATTTCCTAGTTCGTTAAAATGCGACAATAACTCACTGGGTGTTTTTTCGTGTTGACTATTCCATAAAAAATCCATTATTTGTAATTCAGTATCTGACAATTGCTTAAAAGTATCCATATTTACCCTCCGATAAGACTACATACACGTAATACAATACTATAATACTACATCAATGTAGTCGTTTCAAGTATTTTTGATAATTTTGTTCATATAATGTAAAATATTGATACTAGGAGAAAATTTATCATTTGTATTTTTAATGATAATAAGTATAGTTATGCTGAAAATTATAAGTCAGAATGATTTTGATGAGTTTTATCAAATATTAAAAGAAAACTTTCCAAATACTGAATACCGAAGTTACGATGAACAAAAGAAATTATTTTTAAACAAGCTTTATCATGCTTATGGTTTCTATTTAGAAAATCAATTAGTTGCCACTGTTGCCTTATGGGATTTAAATAACTTCTCGTACATCGAACATCTTGCAGTATCAACTAAGCATAAGAATAAAGGTTTAGGTACAAAAATTTTAAAAGAATGCATTCAAATGAAAGATAATACTGTAATTTTAGAGGTAGAGCCTGCTATAGATGATATCACAACACGAAGAATATCATTTTATGAAAGAAACGGCTTTGCATTAAACTATCACGCATATAAAATGCCTCCACTAAATAACAATTCATTATGGCTAGATCTTCATATCATGAGTTATCCAAATGAACTAACATCTGATGAATTTGCTACAGTTCAAAAAGAGTTGTACAAAAAAGTATACAACTTACATATTTAATTGAATCGCTACAAAAAAGTACTGTTTAAGCCCACACTTGTGTGTCCCATAATTCAGTACTTTTTTATACATTTATTATAATAATTGTATTTTACTATCGAAATATTTTTCTTGAAAAAATATAGCCTCTTTAATTTCTTCAATAGTCAATATTACATCACATGGACATACAACCCATTTATTCTCAATATCATCACCTCGAGTAATAATCGTAAATAGCTTTCCCTCAAATTCAGAAATTGGTTCATCTACACCAAGAACATACACATCTTGTTCATCATTATCCTCGCAAATATTCTAGGAACATATCCGTAATTGATGGGATATATTAAATCTGGATATTCAGGATGTTGACTATTTAAAGGACGATCTATGATAACTCTTACTAATTTCATGTAACATTCTAAGTTAACTTATCCTCTAAATTCTAATAATTTAGCTCCAAGTTCCTTTTCAATTTTAATTAATTCTTGCTCAGCAGCAACACGCTTAGCATGTCCTTCAGTTTGTATTTGGAGTACTTCATCCAGTGTAGAAATAAGTGTTTCATTTGTTTTAATCAATGTATCTATATCAACAATTCCTCTTTCTGACTCTTTAGCAGTTTCAATAGTCGTTGTTTTTAGTGTCTCTGCATTCTTTTTTAGTAACTCATTAGTCATATCCGTTACTTCTCTTTGAGCCTTCATAGCCTGCTCAGAATGAGATATTCCCAATGCTAAAATCATTTGTGTTTTCCATAATGGAATGGTATTTACTAAAGTAGACTGAATTTTCTCACTCATCAAATTATTATTATTTTGAACTAGTCTGATTTGAGGAGCCATTTGAATAGAAACAGTTCTAGTAAGTTGCAAATCATGAATCTTTTTCTCAAAGCGATTGCATGCATTAGCTAAATCATTTGCGGCTTGAGAATCTTCTGGAAGTGATGATTGATTTGCTTTTTCCACTAGCGCAGTCAATTCAACAGATCTTACTTCTTCTAACTTCTTTTGACCAGCTAAAATATACATCGATAACTCTTTGAAGTTATTCAAATTTTTTTCATATAACTGATCAAGTACTGTGATATCTTTAATTAAGATAATTTGATGATTCTCTAAAATGTTACAAATGTTTTCTACATTCACTTCTGCTTTATTGTAACGAGCTTTTAAATCGGCGATTTTATTACCTGCTTTTTTAAAAATAGATAAAAATCCCTTATCTTCTTCATTTGGATTAAACCCTTTTAACTCTCCAATCAACCCAGTCAAAGCATCTCCTACAACTCCTAAATCTTTTGTCCTTACATTTTCTAATGCTGAATCACTGAAATCAGCGATCTTCTTTTGTGCAGATGATCCATACTGTAAAATTATTTGATTGTCATGCAAATCAATTTGCTGTGAAAACTCATTTACTGTAGCTAGTTCTTCTTCTGATAAATTTGTTTCAGGCGCTTCTACATCAACTACTTCATTTTCAATCAACTCGTTTTCTTCGCTTGTTAAACTTAACTTAATTTTATCATTCATACTTATTTCCTCTTTCTTACATGTGTTATTTTATATGACTTTTAAGTTTTTATCAATCACTAAACTTATTTTATCCATCATTACTACTTTTGATTTTTCAATACATTTTTTT
>CAYJAJ010000005.1:77778-100218 GCA_964368495.1 uncultured Holdemania sp.
CCATATACCCTTGATAATATTTTTTATTTTTTTTAGGTTGTTCAAAATCTTTTATTTCCTTATTAACAAACACCAAAACTTTGCACAAATCATCTTTATTTAAACTAATACTATTCAAATAACGATTTATTGCTGCCTTATGACCTTCTTTGTAATATCCACGAAATGAATTTTCGTATTCAAAGTTATGAAACTGTTGCATTACAAAATCATATCGGCTATTGAAATCCAATGTATTTATTTGTTCCATATGAACATCATCAAACGTTGCATTAGGAGCCTTATTTATATTCTTTCCAGTTAAACGATCAATCATCTCACTTTGAACTAAATCTGGCACTGAATCGTACCCTGTTCTTTTAACTCCATCATTAATTGTATTTTTAACTAATGAATCGAAATCGGAAATTGTTGTATTGATGTATGTATCATCATTTAGTTTATTAAAAACGTCATCTAAAAAATCAAAATCACCTTTTTTACTCATCAATATCCACCCCACTATTCACAGTATTGATCGTTTTTTCTTCAATCAACCCATCTTTTCTTAATATAGCTTGTAATGTAAGTATATCTGCAGATAAATTCATTGCATCACTTTCATAGAAATTCACAGAAAGAACATTAATAGCCTCATTAACTAAAATAATTGTCTTAATTACTTTATCTTCAATTTTATTTAATTCTCTTAGTTCATATTTTGAATCACGAATCGACTTATAATTGCCTAATATTTCTAACAACATAGGCAAATAATGTTGATACAACTTTCTAAGTTTAGATTTAGAATCAGAAAAATCAGCTGCCAAATATTCAATATGCTTAATTAACGAAACTGTTTCAAATAACTTTGTCTTAATTTCACTGTTCTCAATATTAACATTAAACTCATTAATTTCATCAATATAGTATTGAGCATCCTTATAATTGGCATCGACTTGAACATCAAAATTAATGCTTACTTTATTTGTAGTGTAAGAAAGCAAATATTGAATAATGCTGTTATATTCTGCAGGATGAGCTCTTGAAAAATCTTTTAGACTTGTAACCCCATTCTCTTTGTAATACAGCATTAAATCACTTAAATCCTCAAAATCAGTATTTTTAGCACATAATGTTAAATCGTTACATAACTTGAATTTAGAATACTTCTTGAAGTAATTACTTAAATAGCCATAAACGACTTTGTTTTCATTTTTATTTAATTTATGAATTTTTACTTTCATAGAATTATTTTTTATTTCATCAATGAATTTCTTGATTTTCTTTTCAAACAATAAATAAAAAACATAAGAAACTATAAATATAGTACTATATTCACTAAACAAAACACATAATAATCCTACCAAAATTAATATACTCATTTAATATACTCCTCATTACTACAATATTATATCATATACTATTCAAACTTAACCACAGATTATGTAACAGATTTATAAATATATATTTTTCTTTATATTTATATATAAATTATATAATAATTACTGGTAAAGATTGACATTTTTTACAAAAAAAAGTAAATTATATATTAGAAAGACGAGGATAAATTATGGTAACTATTAAGGATGTAGCAAAGAAAACTGGATTATCTCCTGCTACAATATCTAGAATATTAAATCATGATCCTACTTTAAAAGTTCCCGATAATACAAGAAACAAAGTATTAGAAGAAGCTAAAAATCTAGGTTATATTAAACGAAAATTCAATCGTAAAAATAATTATAAAACAATAAAGGTTGGAATAGTTCAATGGTATTCAATGGAAAGAGAACTTCAAGATCCATTTTATTTAGCTATTCGTATCGGAGCAGAAAATGCACTTCAAAAAAACAATGTAGAAATCGTAAGGTATTTTAAAAATGAACACCAAAAATTAGATTTTAACAACATTGATTCCTTAATTTGTATTGGCAAGTTTAGCAAGGATGAAATTGCTGAATTTAGAAAAGTCAGTGACCATATTATTTTTGTAGATATGAACATGGACAGAATTTATGTAAACTCAATTGTTCTTGACTTTAAAAATGCAGTCAATGATGTCATGAATCATCTGTACAATTTAGGTCATCGAAAAATTGGTTTTTTAGGTGGTCAAGAAATGACATCAGACATGAAAACATATACTGATATCAGAAATGTTTGTTTCCAAAATTATTGCCAACAAAATGGAATTGTTTATAAAAAATATATGAAACTTAATGAATTCACAATTGAGTCTGGATATAACATGATGAAGGAAATTATTGCAACAAATGATTTGCCAACTGCAATATTTGCAGCAAGTGATCCAATTGCGGTTGGTGCTATCCGCGCCTTATCTGAACACAAAATCAAAATTCCTGAAGATATATCAATAGTTGGATTCAATAATGATCCATCAAGTGCATTCACAAATCCCCCACTAACCACTATAAATGCGCCGTGTGAAAAAATTGGAGAGATTGCTGCATCAAGTTTGTTAGAAATGCGTGCACAAAAGAAAATATATCCTAAGAAAATCACTATTCCCTGTGAATTAGTTATACGCGAATCATGTGGCAAAGCAAAGTAATTCATTGGAAAAGTTAAATATAACAAATAAAAAGCTATCATTTTATTAATGATAGCTTTTTCATAATTTGAATAAACATACACAATTGAAAGAATAGTTTCATCAAAAAACAAAAGCAATTAGGAAATACGTTATTAGTACTTCTTCCTTAAATTACTTAACCATTTTTTCAAAAGCATTTTGGGCTGCTGCTTGTTCAGCCTTTTTCTTACTTTGTCCTTTTCCATGTCCTAATGTTATGTCATCAAGTTTGACTAATACTTCAAACTCAGGTTTGTTACTTGGACCTGTTACATGCACAACTTCATAAATGACACTTTTTCTTAAGTCAGCTTGTACAAATTCTTGAAGTTTCGTTTTGAAGTCAACCTGCAAAATCAAATCAGGTTTTTGAAGTAAGGGCAAAATAACCTCGTTCAAAATATTGTCAATCGCATCCAATCCATTTTCTAAATACAGTGCACCCAGCAATGCTTCAAAAGTATCTGCAAGAATAGAATCTCGATCTCTTCCACCTGTTTTTTCTTCACCTACACCCAGTTTAATAAACTGATTTAATTGAAGTTGTCTAGTGTATTTTGCGAGTGCTTCTTCACAAACAAGTCGCGCTCTAAGTGTTGTCATTTGTCCTTCACTTAATGGTTCATTTAATCGCATCATTTTATTAGAAACCCATAACTGCAAAACAGCATCACCCATGAATTCTAAGCGTTCATTATCCTGTTTAGCCTGCTTATGTTCATTTAAATATGATGTATGTACAAATGCTTGATTAATTAAAAAAGCATTATTAACTATTACTCCGCGATTTTTTAACCATGTTATTACTTCCATATTCGTTCCTCTCAATCTATGATTTGGTAAGTCTTTTTATTTAATTCAATAACTTTTTGAATGCACTTTTTATATTCATCGTGATTTTGATTTTGAAAAATAACCAGCGCATCATTTTTGGCAGTTTCAATAATACGTGTATCTTCAAAAATATTACCAAGAATAAATCCAGGAAGTCCACTTTGTCTTATCCCCAGTATGTCACCAGGTCCTCTTAATTTTAAATCCTCATATGATATTTTAAATCCATCACTACACTTTTCTAAAATATCTAATCTTTTTAATGAATTCTCATCTTTTGTATCAGTAAGCAAAAAACATAAACCACTTTTATACCCTCTTTGAACACGGCCACGAAGTTGATGAAGTGAACTCAACCCAAAACGATGTGCATCCATAATAATCATCATTGTAGCATTAACGACATTAACTCCAACTTCGACCACTGTAGTTGATATCAAAATTTGAAATTCATTATTTGCAAATTTTTTCATCACTTCTTCTTTATTTTCACTACTCATTTTACCATGAAGTAGCCCAATATTGACATTTTTATTCAATATTTTTTTAAGAGAAACTGCAACATCGTCAATACTATGCACATTTACTTTTTCACTTTCTTCAATCGCTGCACAAACTACGTAAATTTGTTCATTTTTAATTAAATGGCTTTCTATTTGATCTTTTAATACATCAATAGTATTAGTATTAACCACTTTTGTTGTTACAGGCTTCCTATTTTTTGGCATTGTGATAATACTGCTTACGTCCATATCACCATATAACGTATTTGCAAGTGTTCTAGGAATCGGAGTAGCACTCATAAGAATAAAATCCACTTTCTCTCCCTTTTCCTTTAATTTACGTCTTTGTTCCACTCCAAAACGGTGTTGTTCATCCGCGATAACTAGACCTAAATCATTAAACTCCACACCATCTTGTATTAATGAATGTGTTCCAATGCAAATATCGATTTCCTTATTTTTCAAGCGAGATAAAATCTCCTTCTTTTTAGCCAATGGCAATGAAGAATACAATACTTCAATTTTTATTGTTGTATTTTTTGAATATTCAAGAAAACTTTCGTAATGTTGCTTTGCTAATATTTCTGTAGGTGCCATAAGTGCAGCTTGTTTATTTGATAATACACAAGCCATCATCGAAAACCAAGCAACAACTGTTTTCCCACATCCAACATCTCCCTGCACTAAACGATACATAACTTTTTCACTTTTCATATCATTTAATATATCTTCAATGGTATTAATTTGATCAGGAGTGCATTCAAATGGTAATTCATCTATCATATTATAAATAATGTGTGAATCAAATTTTTTTCTTGTGTTCTTTATTGATTCTTGTTGATCTGTTCTCAACAAATTAATCGCAAGATGAAATTTTAAGAACTCTTCATATTTTAATGTACGATATGCCATTTCAATTTCTTTTGTACTCTTTGGAAAATGCACATATTGAAGTGCAACATTTTTATTAAGCAACTTATACTTTAAAATATAGTCACTCGGAACAAAATTTTCTATGTTTGTATAACAATGTGTAAAAACTTTTTTAATAATTGATTTAATTGTTCGTTGTTGTATATTTTCTTTAAGTGGGTAAACCGGTTTAATTCCCAATAATAATTCCATTGAGCTTTGATTATATTGAATGATTGATACTTGATTATTCCCTTCATAGCGAGCAATAAATGTAAACTTGCTACCTACTTTTAAACTATTAACCCATGGATGATTAAATAAAACAGCATTTAAGTATGAATCTTCTGCTTCTATTTGAAATTTTGTCATTGATCTTTTTTTTGCAAATCGTACTGTTTTTGGATATGTAGTAATTATCCCTTCAAATATAACCTTGTCTTTTTCTCTCCATTCGTTATACGGCTTATAAACTAGTTCTTCATATCGAAAAGGATATAACTGCAAAACATCGACAGCGGTTTTACAGTTATAGCGCTCGCATATTTCAATTTGTTTTATAGTACATTTACATTGCTTTAAAGTGTATTCCATATTTTCACCTATGATTAATTATACTTTAAACCACAATACAAGAAAAGTAAAAACTACTACTTAACTAATTTTGTTTCTTAAGTTATAGTGGTAGTATAGGAGAAAAAATATGAAAAAAAACATACTTATTACCGGTGCAACAGATGGACTAGGAAAATCATTAGCTATACAGCTTGCAAAAAAAGATAATTATAATTTGATTCTTTGTGGAAGAAACCACGAAAAAATGAATACTTTAATACAGGAAATTGATTCGGATAAAGTAGTTTATTATAAGTGCTTTGATATGATGAACGACAATGAAATAGTAGAATTTTGTGATTATCTTATAAATAATCAAGTTGAAATTCATATTTTAATCAATAATGTTGGAGCAAATCCCCAAAAGAATTTTGTTACAGATTTAAACATTCAAGACTGTAAAACAATGATGCAGCTCAACTGTTATAGTCATTTAATGTTAATCAAGGCATTCTATCCTCAAATGAAACAAAGAAAAAGTGGACATATCGTTAATATTTTAAGTTCAAGTTGTTTGTATACTAGTGAAAAAAACAGTGCTTACACAGCAAGTAAAAAATCAATGGAAGCTTACAGTAAAGCCTTATGCAAAGAAGCACGCCTTGACAACATTAAAGTAATAGGTGTTTATCCAGGTGGAATTGATACAGCCTTTAGAGCAGTTTCAAATCCTAGCTATTTAAAACCACATACCGTTGCTACTGCAGTAATCAGCTGTATTGAGTTACCTGATGAAGCCAACGTACATGACCTAGTGATTCGTCCTTCTTCTGAAACAAATTTCTAACAAAAAAAGATTTAACTACTTCCTTAGAGTTAAATCTTTTTATTTTCTATTTATTCAACTGCAAAAATATAAGAATATACTGGCTGTGTTCCTTCAATCACTTCAATTTCAAGGTCAGTATTCTCTTGAATATACTCACTAACTTTTTCAACCATTTCAGAAGTAGAATTTTCACCACAAATGATCGTTAGTAATTCTGAATCTTCATCAATCATATTTTTAAGTAAATCAACGATAACTGAATATTCATCCGTATTAGACGAAACAATATTTTTTTCAAACATTCCCATATAATCGCCTTCTTTTATTTCTAAGCCTTCAAATGTCGTATCTTTAATAGCATAAGTCACTTGACCAGTCTTTACATGAGCAATTGCTTGATTCATTTCTTCAAGATTATCTTCAATCGTTGCCTCTGGATTAAACATAATACATGCACTTAATCCTTCAGGAATAGTTTTTGTAGTTAATACATGAATATTTAAATCATCCATAACCACTGCTGCTTGTTGAGCAGCTAAGATAATATTTGAGTTATTTGGTAGTAAGAAAATATGTTTAGCATTTACTTTTTTAATTGCTTCTACAAAATCTTCAGTCGATGGATTCATCGTTTGTCCACCTGAGATAATTTCATCACAACGATACTCAGTAAACAACTGTTTTAATCCCTCACCAGCTACGCAAGCAATTAAAGCATATTCTTTTTCTTCTTGAACTTTATTCACTGTTGCCTCTGATGTTTGAAGCTCATTGTGTTGTTCTTGCATATTTTCAATTTTTAATTTTAAAAATTCTCCATATCGTTGACCCATATTTAAAGCATCACCCGGAGTTAATGTATGCACATGAACCTTAACAAGTTCTTCATCTTGTACAACAACAATTGAATCTCCTAATTTACCTAAAGCATTTTTAAATTTATCTTCTGAAAATATTGCAGCACCATTATCATCAAGCTTAATTATGAATTCAGTACAATAACCAAATTCACCATTTTCGATATCACTAGCCACTGTCATTACAGCCCCAGTATTTTCTTCTAATTTAAATGGGTTGCCTTCTAATGCTGCTTTAAAACCTTCTAAAATGACAAGTAATCCTGCTCCACCTGAATCAACAACTCCAACTTCTTTTAATACTGGTAATAATTCTGGTGTGTGTTCTAAAGAAACATATGCAAACTCAATTAGTTTATCCATATATTCTTCGATTGTGATATCAGGATTTTCATTTAGATATTGCATTGCATCAGTACTTGATTCACGTATTACTGTTAAAATTGTTCCTTCAACAGGACGCATTACTGCTTTATATGCAACTTCAGATCCTTTTTTAAAAGCATTAGCCAAATCATTAACATCAACTTCTTCTTTACCAGTAGTTGCTTGATAAAACCCTCTAAAAATTTGCGATGTAATTACACCTGAATTACCACGTGCCCCCATCAATAAACCTTTAGATAAAGTTTTAGCTAAAATTGCAAATTGATCTGTACAAGCATCTACCGCTGATTTTACACCAGCACTAAAAGTCATTGACATGTTTGTCCCCGTATCCCCATCTGGCACCGGAAACACATTTAGAGAGTCAATTCTTTGATGTTGGTTACTAAGATTAGCAGCCCCACTAATTAACATCTCTTTAAATATAGCACCATTAATTGTTTTCATCTTATCCTCCAATTAGCCTATAACTCTGACTCCTTGGACATAAACATTCACAACTAATCCCTCTAATTCTAATGTCTTTTCCAAGATATATTTTACTTTTTTCTGTACCTCTAGTACAACTTCAGATATTTTAACTCCAAAACCAATAACTATAAATAAATCTAACTCTATTCCTTTATCAGTTTTTTTAACAACTACTCCTTTAGAATAGTTTTCGATTTTAAGTAATTCTGCTAAACCATCTTTAAGAATCTTTTGGCTTGCCATTCCAACAACACCATAGCATTCTGTAACAACTCCACCAGCAAGTGATGCAATTGCTTCTTGAGAAATATTAATATTACCTAAGTTTGTTAATCGTTCTATGGACATAAAACTTCCTCCTTAACCTATATTATTATACCTATAATACAATATACTGCAACATTTGTGTTAAAATTTTCATAATTAGCCACCAATACTTGGGCTTTCATTACTAGCTTCATCATCATTGTTTGCATCTTCTAATGCTTCAATTTCTTCAGGACAAAGCTGATGAGAAACATTTTGAGTGATTTCATCTACATACAAACAATTTTTTTTATCTGGCAAATGGGATGCTACTGAATTGTATTTTTCTAACATTGATAAAGCATCAAGACTAGTATAGACATAATTACCATCTTTCATAACACAAAGCACACCATAATCATCATAAGAGTATTTATATTGATGAATTTCTGAAATTTGCTCTATATTTGATACAGATAAATCTCCTAAATTTTCCATTAATAAATAATAGCTAGTTTGTGCCAATTCGTAATCATCAAAATTATCATCAGTTTTAACTGGTAACATTTCAAATCCTTCTATAAGCGGCAACATAGAAACAAGCTGAACAAATTCTTGTTGCATATCAATTAATTCACCACTTCTACTAATTAGTTCTGGTTCATCAATATAACGATAACCAACTATTTTTTTTTCAGTTATATGTATGGTCAATATCCCTTGATTATCAATAGATATATCAGTACTTTCAATCAATGCATGAGTATTAAGAATATTTTCTAATCGGTTTTCAAACACAAATAACCTAGTGTTGTTATTATCAATCCCTAATAAATCAACAATTGTCTCATCATCAACATAATAATTCCCTTCGATTATGTACCCTTTTAGTTTTGATAAATCACTAACCATATATAAACAAAACAACAAGATGAACCCACTAAAAAGTGCAACTAAGTACACTTGAAATTGATAAACTTTGAATTCATTCGTTTTTTTATTTTTTTTGTGGTCACTTATAACATTTTCAACATGTTCTATTTTTTTCTTATTTTCACTCAAAATTAAACTTCTCAACTTCCATTATTAACTTTTTATTAAACTTTTTATATACTTCATGTTGAATGTCATTAATTAATGTAATAAAATCCCCAGCTGATGCATTATCATAATTAACCAAAAAATTTGAATGTTTTTCTGATACCATAGCCCCACCTATTTTTTTACCTCGATACCCAATTTCATCAATGCATTGCCAAGCAAAGCAATCTTCAAAATTTTTGAAAAAACTACCTGCACTTGGAGTATTTAATGGCTGAGTATTCATTCTACGCTGACGACGATTTTCAATAACTTCTCTTATGTCTTTGTAATCCATCTTTTTAAGTTTGAATTTAATGGCTAGGACAATCCAGTCTGTATGTTCGTGAAAAATTGAATGACGGTAACTAAATTGACAATCTTCATTGCTCATCCAAACAAATTCATTATTTCTATATACAAATACTTCACTTATAATGTCTTTCATTGAAGATTTATAAGCGCCGGCATTCATAAAAGTTACCCCTCCTACTGTACCAGGTATACCACTTGCAAACTCAAGCCCACTAAGTCCTTCTTTCATAAGGGCATAAGATAAAGCTATAATTGAACATCCAGCCTCAGCTAAACATTCGTCATCATTGATATAATACTCGCAAAAAGTTCTATCCAGTCGAATAATAACTCCCTTATACTCTTTGTCACTACACAACAAATTACTGCCTTTGCCAATAACTTTAAATGGCATATTAAATGCCTTACATTCATTTATAATCTGTGAAAGTGCCATCATAGACTTGGGATACACTACATATTGTGCAATTCCACCAACTCTTAAAGTTGTGCAAGTTTTTAATGACACGTTTTCATTTACATTTGAATATTGCATCAAAGTATTTTTAAAATCTTTCATTTTTTATCCCTCAGTTTTAAAATCCAATCATATATATCATTACTAGCATTAGAAAATGCTAATTTTTTTGCATTTTTCGACATTGCTTCTCGTTGAATAGGAGAACTTAGTATATTTTCAATTTTTAAAATAATATTTTCCTTTGATAAATCTTTTTCCTCAATCATAATTGCCGCACCTTGATTTTGAAGTGCTAATGCATTCATAACTTGATGATTATTTGGAACATATGGGCTAGGAATAATAATACTAGGCATACCCATTGCTGTTATTTCAGCTGCAGTTGTCGCTCCACCTCTTACAACACATAAATCAGCATTCACCATTACCTGACATCCATCAATATAAGGAACAATAAAAATATTTCTAGAAGAACTGCAACATTCCTTAAAACTGTCATAATGTGATTTCCCAGTAACATAAACAACTTGATAGTTTTTGTTTTGCATATCAGCAAGTGCTTCTTTCATAACAACATTAACGCTTTCAGATCCTAATGATCCCATCACAATGACAACCAAAGGCTTACTTGAATCAATTCCAAGTGTTTTCAACACTTGAAAATCTTTTTTAATTTTTGAAGCTACTGTTGCTCTAGGGTTTCCTAATATTTTAGTTTTATGTTTAGGAAATTGATCAAGATTTTCTTCATAGCATCCAACAATAGCATCCGCATATCGCGATAAAAAACGATTTGCTTTACCAGCAAAAGAATTTTGTTCATGAATGACAGTTAATATATTTTTATGATGGGCAGCCATTAATACAGGAACACTAATGTAATTGCCGAATCCAATAACAACATCTGGCTTAAATGACTTAATTATTTTTATGCACTCTTGATATGCAAAAAACATATTTGCTAAAGAAGAAAATTTATTAATTAAACCCTTTTTAGTGCTTTCAATATTAATCCCATAAAACTCATAACCTGTTTCAGGAATAAGCTGTGCTTCCATACGTGTTTTTGACCCAATAAATAATACTGAACAATCTGTATCCATTTTTTTGATTTCATCAACTAATGCTAAAGCTGGATAAATGTGACCACCAGTTCCGCCAGTTGCAATAAGATAGCGCATGTTATTCACTCCTCTAATCTTAATTATTATACCACAAAATAAACAGTTTACGACGAATTTGTTGCAGCAAATATGAACCCAAAAGAAATCATCATCATTATCAAACTGCTACCACCATAAGAAAGAAATGGTAGTGTCACCCCTGTAACCGGAAACAATCCAACTACAACTCCTAAATTAATAAGTACTTGTATTGTAAATAAGCTAGTAAAACCAACAACCACATAACAATTAAATTTATCATTACAGTTTAAGGCTATTTTTACACATTCAAATACCACTAATAGATAAACAACAATTATTAATGTTGCCCCAATCCACCCAAGCTCTTCTGCACAGATTGCAAATATGAAATCAGTTTGTGGTTCAGGCAAGTAATAGTGCTTTTGCATTGATTGATTAAAGCCTGATCCAATTAATCCACCAGGAGCAATCGCATAGTAACTTTGTATGATTTGAAAACCGCTACCTAACGGATCACTCCACGGATCTAGAAATGCAGTAATTCTCGCTAAGCGATAAGGTGCAGAAATAATTAATATAGTTAATCCCACTGCGCCAATTAAACCAAGTCGTAAAAAATATTTAAATGGCGCCCCTGCAACAATTACAAGTACTACTATACTACAAAGCATGACCAAACCACTCCCGAAATCAGGTTGCAAAAGAATTAAGATAAACCCAGCAAAAGGAAAAAAAAGTGGAACAACACAATCTTTTAGTTTTTTTAATCGTTCTTTTTTTGAAAGGATGTCAGAAACTGTAAATATACAGGCAATTTTGAAGAACTCTGATGGTTGTATAGAAAAAGCACCCACACCAAACCAACTACGTGAGCCATTACGCGATATCCCAAGACCAGGTATAAGAACTAATATAAGAGAAAGAAAACCAATCAATAAAAAGAGTTTATTGTGTTTTTTAATCCATTTTAAATTTATCTTTGAAGTAATCACCATTGCGATTATGCCAAGAAATGCGAATAAAATTTGCCTAGATATAAAGTGATAAGGATTATTAAACTTCATATTTGCCCATAAATATGAACTTGAGGCAACCATGACAATACCTACGAGAATTAACACAAATATTTCAGCAGTTAAATTTCGACACTTTCGATTAAACATAAAATCACCTCACAACAGTATATGGAGATAGCTGTGTTTTTATTTATGGAAAATGTTACTAGATTTTTTTTCAACTAAACACTTGCATACATGAATTATTTTCAAGTATAATGTAAATAGTTAAGGAAGTGAATATATGGTTGAATACGTTGATGTAATCTGTTTATTTAATGTACATGGTGATATTTCTCCAATGTTCGTTGTATGGAAAAACAAAGTAAAATATCCAATTGAAAGAATTATTCAAAAATGTCCTGCATCTTCAATGTATGGTGGAGGAACAGGAATGAGATACACTTGTTTAATCAACAACCAACGTCGTTATTTATTTCTAAATAATAATCGATGGTTTATAGAAAAAAACATTTAAAAAGCTATCGGTTTAAAACCGATAGCTTTATTCTGTAAATAAACTTTTATTATATGATATTTTTAAATGCTCATATGCCTCTTTGGTTGCAACTCTACCTCGTGGTGTTCTGTTAATGAATCCAATTTGGATTAAATATGGTTCATATACATCTTCAAGTGTCATTGGTTCCTCACTAATTGCACTAGCTAATGCATCCAATCCAACTGGACCTCCTTTAAAACGTTCTATTATTCCTTTAAGATAGCGAATATCAACCTCATCCAATCCTAAATTATCAACTTTAAGACGGTCAAGTGCATTTTTAGTAACATCACTATTCACTAATCCATCATTTAAGACTTGTGCAAAATCTCGAACTCTTCTAAATAATCGATTAGCAATTCGTGGTGTACCCCTAGATCTTCTTGCTATTTCAATTACTGCATCCTGATTTGAACTTACATTCAATACATTTGCAGTGCGAGAAACGATACTTGTAAGCTGTTCCTCAGTATAGTATTCCAGTTTAGAAACAATCCCAAAACGATCTCTTAATGGTGCAGTTAAATCCCCTGCTCTTGTTGTCGCACCAACTAATGTAAATGGTGGAAGTTCTAGTCGAATCGATCTGACTCCTGCATCTTTACCTACAACAATATCAATACAAAAATCTTCCATTGCTGGATATAGCACTTCTTCTATCATTTTAGGAATACGATGGATTTCATCAATAAAAAGTACATCTCCAGCCTCTAAACTGGAAAGTATTGCAGCCAAATCGCCACTTCTTTCAATACTAGGCCCACTAACAGCCCTTACCTTACCACCCATTTCATTCGCCAATATGTAAGCTAATGTAGTTTTTCCCAGTCCTGGAGGACCATAAAGCAAAACATGATCTAGTGTTTCTTTACGCCCTAGTGCCGCTTGTATAAATACTTTTAAATTTGACTTTAAATCATCTTGTCCAACATATTCCTCTAAGCGTTGTGGTCTAAGTGTAACATCATCTTCACTCACCAATTCATTTGCACTTACGATTCTTTCACTCATCCTTAATCTCTCCTATCTTTTTAAGCTTAAAAGATACTGCAAAGCTAACTTAACATACTCATCCACTGATTTGTCTGGAATTGTACTTAAATATTTACTAACTTGAGCACACTCTGCTTGTTTATATCCAAGAGATTTAAGCGCATCAACCGCATCAGTAATATTTTTAGATGGACTAGAGATATTTGAACTTGATGATGCATCCACAAGTTTTCCCTTTAAATCTAAAATAATCTGTGAAGCAGTTTTTGCACCTATTCCTGGCATACTTTTAATAAATGCAACATCTTGAAGTTCAATAGCATTTATAATTTGATCATATTGACAATTACGAAGCATCGCTAAAACCGTTTTAGGACCAACGCCTTTTACTGAAAGTAGCTTTAAAAATAGTTCTTTTTCTGCTTTACTTAAAAACCCATATAAAGAATGTTCATCTTCACGAATATGCTCATAAGTATAAATCTGCACTATTTGAGAAATAGAAACAGAATGAGTATTCGCAAAATAAACTTCATATCCAATTCCGTTGCATTCAACTACTATACTATCTATTGATATACTTTCAACAGTACCTTTAATATAAGAAATCATAACCACACACCTATCTACGTTATTTACTCAATTTATCCAAAAACATATTGGCATTTAAAAATATAATTACAGGGTTTATAACAATTAAAAAAACTAAATAAAACCAAATTGGCACTAGGCCCTCAATGAAATATGATGAAAATGAATTTATAAAAAGCAATTGTACAAAGAATAAAACGATGTATTCAACAAAACAAATACAAAAATATATCGCTATTTTCGACATAATTAATACAATATTTTATTATGAATAAGTTTTCCAAGAATTAAAATTCCCTTCTCACTTATTTCTTCATCTGTATACTCTTTGCATTGCATAGCATCATTTTCAGGTTTTAAAATCATTTTCTTATCTTTAAATAAAACTCTTTTTAAAGTTGCTTCACCATCATCTAATAAAACAACTGCAATTTCACCATTCTCAACAGTATTTTGTTTTTTACAATAAACCCGATCACCTTCACAAATACGTATGTTTTTCATAGAATCTCCTACAACATCCAAATAAAAATACGTTCCGTTTTCAGCTTCACTATTATAAACCAATTCATAAGCAGAAATATTTTCATCCGCTAGCAACCCATATCCAGCCTTAACACTGCCTACTACAGGTACTTTTGTTTTATTTACAACTAATTCTTCAATCTTATCATTGCACATCATTTCAAAAGGAACATTATAATGCTCAGCAATAATCTTAATCTTCGCCAAACTAGGAAGAGAGGTTCCATCTTCCCACTTTTGAATTGTTGTAAATGACTTATATCCAAGCATTTCGGCTAAACTATGTTGTGATTCATGATTTAAATGTCTTAAATATCTTAAATTTTCCTTAAACATTCATTTCACCTCTTCTAGTAATATACTTGAACAAAATTATAATTTAGTGATATTTTAATTATAGCTTTTTCATAGCTTCAAGTATTGCATAATAAATAACACCCATAATAAAAGCCTTTATTTTAAACAGTCATACATATATCAATACGTAACACAGATAATAATCAAGGCACACATTAGTTGTTTATTCGTGATTATTTTACTACATGTCTATTGCATATTCAACAACTATTTGAAATATTTTCAATTAAATTTTAATAAAAAATCAGATGTTTGGAATAAAAAAATTTATAAATAATAGTTCATAAAAGTGGTTTTTTACATCACTTCGAGTTGAAAGAATTATACACTGTTCTATTCACTTAAATTATTTGGAAGCATTATTTTTTTATGCTATACTTTACTAAAGGGTATTTATATAATGGGAGGTTAATAATGAAAAAAGGAATAAAAATATTAAGTATTATTTTAGGTGCATTACTCCTGTGTTTTTTATATTTATGGTTTAATAATGATATTGGAGTAAGCAAGAAAAATATTGTTTCAGATGCAAGGGCTGATCAAGCAATTAGCTCGGAATGGAATGTTATTGAGCAAACAACAGATGAATTATCAGCAATGATTTTTTATGACGACCTTAAAGAAGAACACACATTTTCTGTTTATGCAAACTGGGACGGCTTATCATTTGGGTATTTCTTTACGCACGGAGGAAAAGATACTGGTATTTTGAATGGAGTTCGTGAGTTTGCATATAGTTCTTTAGAAAAAAAGGCGGTCATATCCATGAACTCACAAAGGGCAAGTAGCTTAAATATGACTGACGGAAACACAGTTACGACTATAGAGTTAGATCCAGATAAGCCTTTCGCACTTGTTGTGGACGAAAATTTATTGCTAAGTTTTTTTGATGAAAATGGAAATGTTGTGTTTGAATAAAATGAGCATAACATGAAGGAGTAATGTGTAATTATAGTATGAATAAAATTTATATTAGTTTATGGAGGATAATATTATGAAAAATTTTAAAATTATTGGCGCATTGGCTTTAGTTAGTGTTTTGATTGGACAACGATTTTTAGTGCTTCCTGACCTTGTATTTGGGCTATGTTATGGAATAGCGATAGGCACATTAATTTTGAGTTGCATACCGAAAGAAAAATATGAACAAATCAAATCATTCAAGAAAAGTTTATTTACACGATAGTTTGTATGTTATGAGCATAATCTACACAAAAAAATAAAACTACCACTATCATTTTTTTTGACAGTGGTAGTTTTTTATATTCTAGTAATCGTATTTATATTCTTTTTTTAATTAACGTTCAACAAATTCAAAACCAAATTCTTTTATAAATACTAAATCACCTTCAATGCATCCTGCATTTTTTAATGCATCATCAACACCCATTTTACGCAATGTTGATCCAAAACGATAAACATTAGAATCATTTTCAAAATTTGTCATATCAAATAATTTTTCAACACGTTCACCATAAACTTGCCAACGACCATTACCTAAATTTTTAATCTCAAATGCTGGTCCTTCTGCCTCAAATTTATATAAGACTCCATCAGTTTTTTCACTGTCATCACTATCACTTAATAAGAAATCAGGAGTTTTTTCAAGCAAGTCAGCAACAGTATATAAAACATCGTCTAATCCTTCAGCAATTATCGTTACTGTTTCAAAAATTTGTATATCCGGATAAGCTTTTTTAAAACGTTCTAGATTCTCTGCTGCATCATCCAAATCCATTTTATTTGCTAAAACCACTTGAGGTCTTTCCATCAAACGATATTGATATTGTTTAAGCTCATCATTAATAATACGGTAATCTTCCACAGGATCGCGCCCATCATTTGATCCCATATCTACAATATGAACAAGCACACGGCATCGTTCAATATGTCTTAAAAATTGATGACCAAGTCCTTTTCCTTGACTTGCACCTTCAATTAACCCTGGCAAATCTGCCATTACAAAAGAGCGACCGTCTTTCACTTGCACCACTCCCAAATTTGGAACAATTGTAGTAAAGTGATAATCTGCAATTTCAGGCTTAGCCTTTGAAACTACAGATAAAAGTGTAGATTTTCCTACAGATGGAAAACCAACTAAGCCAACATCAGCTAAAAGCTTTAATTCAACAAGAACTTCTTTTTCTTGTCCTGGCTCACCTTGTTCACAAAAATCAGGCGCACTATTTCTACCTGTAGCAAAATGCCAGTTACCACGTCCGCCTTTACCACCAGATGCAATAATTGCTCTTTGTTTAACTTTCGTTAAATCAGCTAGTGTAGCACCCGTGTTGTTATCTTTAATGATCGTGCCAAGAGGAACTTTAATTAGTATATCATCTCCATCAGCACCATGCATTTTCTTGATTTTACCTGTTCCACCATCTGTTGCAACATATAATCGATTATAACGTAAATCAAGTAATGTTGATTTATTTGAATCAGCTTCGAAAATAATATCTCCACCTCTACCTCCATCTCCACCAGATGGACCGCCTAAAGGAACATATTTTTCACGGCGAAAAGCAACAATACCATTACCACCTTTACCGGCCTTTAGTTTAATTTTTACACGATCAATAAACATACATACTTACTTTCCTTTCATTTAAAAATAAAATCCCCAATTGTGGGGATTTAAAATTATGCAACTGGATAAACTGAAACTTTAGTTTTCTTTTTACCTAGACGCTCGAATTTTACAGTACCACTGCACATTGCAAACAATGTGTCATCTCCACCACGTCCAACATTTGTTCCAGGATGAATCTTAGTACCGCGTTGACGATAAAGAATAGATCCTGCAGTAGCGTGTTGTCCATCAGCTTTTTTAGCACCTAAACGTTTTGAATGAGAATCTCGACCATTTTTAGTTGACCCTACACCTTTTTTAGACGCAAATAATTGAATATTTAATACTAATTTCATGGCTTACACCTCCATCTTCTTTATTTTTATATATTTGGCATAACTAGTATGCACTGTTTCTAACTGTATGAGTGCAGTTTTTAAAATCAATTGAATGTTTTTATCATCAGACAAAACGTCAATTTTAAAGTAGCCCTCATTTATCTCATATTTAAATCCATCAACACATAGTTCAATCAAAGCATTGCATGTACCATACATAATACAACTAACACCTGCACAAACTATATCTTCGCCTAACTGCGCATAATTCGCATGTCCACTGACTTCTAGATTTGAAATAAAACTCTTATTGAGATAAACATTTATTTGTATCATAATTAAGCTTCAATTTTAGTTACAGTCAACTTAGTATAAGGTTGTCTATGACCTTGTTTACGATGACTTGAACCGTTTTTTGCTTTGTACTTGAAGATAACGATTTTCTTTTCTTTACCTTGTTTTTCAACTTTACAAGTAACTTTTGCATTTTTAACATATGGAGTTCCTAGTTTTAAAGATTTGTTAGAATAAGCGATTACTTTATCCAACACTACTTCAGCACCTTCTTCAACATCTAATTTTTCAACAAAAATTGTTTGTCCTTCTTCAACACGAAGTTGTTTTCCACCTGTTTCTACGATTGCGTACATGTTCTTGCACCTCCTTAATTTATAGTTTTTAGACTCGCCAGTACAGGAGGCAATATGCACTTAATTCCTGCTTTGCGCGGTTGAAAGACCCATTAGGGTGCTAACAACATAGAGATATTATCACAATTCACGGCATTCGTCAATAAAAATCAAATTGAACATAGCGTTTCCTTAATATTTTTAAACATATACAATCGTAAGGTTGCATATACCCCACCTTCTTGTTAAAGATTGTTTTATAATTTCCGTTAAGGACATTTATCTATAAAAAAACATTCCTTTTGGAATGTTTTTTAAACTATTCTTTGCTAAAAGTTAAAGATATACCAGACACAAAATCTGCTGCAGTTAAAGCATCTCCGTCCCAAGTCAACGTTACATCTTCTTCTTCATCAAAAATGATGCCTTCGCTAGTTTGTTCCCATGTACCTTCAAGCACTTCTGAAGCAATCATATCTACAATCATATCTAGGTTTTCATCAACCATTTGTTCAATAGTTTTGCCTTCTTCGCCACCTTCAAGGTATTTAATTGCCTCATCTTTTGTCATGTTAGCTTGCTCCATAACAGCTACAATTTGCTCATCAACGATAGTATTTATTCCCGTTTTAAGAATAACTAATGTTTCATCGCTAACTGTCATCGATAAAACATAAGCTTGATCTTCTTTTAATTCTAACGAAACTAAAATTTCAAAATCCCCTTCAATTGGAACCATTTGATTAAAAGTAGTATCTACATAATTTGCAACCCATGTCCCTGTAACATCTTTTTCTTCTGAACCACACCCTGTTAATAATAGTGCTAGCATTAGAAGAACACTAAACATTTTTAATACTTTTTTCATTTCATTTCCCATCCTTTACGAGTTTTAATTCTATCAAACTCTTTTAATAAATACAATTTTTTTTTAAAATTTATTAATTCAAACTTATAAAAAGAAAAAAACTCTTTAAGTCGCAAAGTCCTTAAGACAAAAATTTATCTTTATCACTACTTACAGAGTTTATAGTTCTTTGATCAACTTACTCTTTTTCATTGTTTGAATCTATCAATTTCTCAATTGCCAAATCACTATATGATAACAGTTCACCCAATTTTACAGCAATTTGTTTTCTACTAGCACCATAATACAACTCGTCATTGATTAATTGATTTTTCGATTCTTTCAACTTAAGGTAACTCTCAATTACAAAAGGATCTTCATAAAACATATAAACTACTTTATTAATGTTTGCAGATTTAACAAACAAATCAGTAATTAATAAATCCGCCTCTAAATAATAACTCGTATTGTATTGCTTACAAATCTTCTTTACAAAGCTTTCATATTTTAGCGCTTCATTCAATGAACTCAATGGATGACTTAATGCAAGTTTTTTAACACCTGCTTTAATGACTTCATTAAATGCATCCATTACACCACAATTATAAGAATAATTATCCATAAAACCCTCACTTTCTTTTTATCATCTTAGGACTGAGCACGTGTAGCTGACCTTGATAATCCTTTTCAAATTCAAGTAAAACAGTTATCCCCTCATCTTTATCTTCATCATACATGATTTGAAGTGTTTTAGCACGAAGTAAAACATAACTTGCTTCTTGTAAAATATCTACAAGTCGTGAAACACGATGCACCAAATAAAATCTTCCATTCATTTTTAATGTCTTGCTAACTACTTCAAACAAAGATTTTAAATTTAATGTTCCTTCATGGCGGGCAACTTTAAGAAATTCATTTTCATTCTTATTCCCATTTTCATTAGTATTAAAGTATGGAGGATTGCACACAATCACATCAACGAAATTCAATTGCATTTTTGTAACATCACCTTGTATCAAAGTATAATTTTCAATTTTGTTAAACACCAAATTTGACTTCGCTAGTTCAATAGCCTCTTTAAATATATCGATTCCATAAATATGTTTTGGGTTTTGTAAACTCGCATACAACATAAGTGCTCCATTGTTACATCCTATATCAAGGATTGTTTCATCACAGGTTACTTTCATGAAATTGCCAAGCAATGCTGTATCTGTATTACATCTGAACATATCTTTTCTTTGATTAAGATAAATTTGTGTTCCACTTAAATAATCCATATTCTCATTTCGCATCTTCTTTTTTTAGTTCAAACCAAAAATTAGAACCATTACCTACCTTACTATCTACACCAAATGTAGCTTGATGTGTATCCAAAATCGCTTTTACAATAGCAAGACCTAAACCTGTTCCCTGTTTAGAACGATTAAAACTCTTATCAATTTTATAATATCGATTCCAAATATACTCAAGATCTTCTTCCTTAATCCCTTTACCTTCATCTTGAATACTTACCCGAACTATTTCTCCAAAGTCTTGACAAGTAATATAAATGTTAGTTTTTTCATCACTATGTTTTATTGCATTTGAGATAAAATTATAAATCACTTGACCAATTTTAACTTCATCTGCTGAAACCAGCACTGTTTCAACACAGGCAATTTCATAACGTATTTTCTTTTGTTCAAATAAACCTTTACATAGATGAGTAATTTCTTTAACTTTTTGTGCCAAATCGAATTGACTAATGTTAAGCTCAACATTTCCTGATTGCATTTTGCTTAATTCAGAAAGCTCTAGTACTAAATTATCTAAATATTCTGCTTCATCAATAATTACTTTTAAATGTTCATCACGTTTCACTTTATTTTCACCTGATATATCTTGAATCATTTCTGCATAAGCTTTGATCATTGTTAATGGGGTTTTTATATCATGTGATACATTGGCTATTAAATCTTTTCTTAACTCATCTACCTTAGATAGCTTATAAGTAGCCTCATTTAAAGAATCAGCCAAATCATTTATTTCGGTAAAACTTTCTCCCTCAAACTCAACATTATAGTCACCAGACGCCAATTCTTTAGCTCTAGAATGCATTTTAACAATCGGACGTGACAATCGTGCAGAAAGAAACAGTGAAATGATTAAAGAAAGAGCAATAACCGCAATCATTAACACACCAAATTGCGTTTGAAAAACTTGATAAGTAAAATCCAGAATCTCTACTGGGCTATTGATATATAAGTAATATCTATCCAATAAACCATCTACTTCTCTACCATATAAAACCATTTCCTGATCAATAAGCTCATTTTTAAACAATTCTGACATCTCATCACTGTCATTTAAAATAGTCGCTAAACTATTTTCACTTCTAAGTGGTTGATAACTTTGATCATTTAAATCAATGGTTTGATTAAATATGCAACCTGCACCCAAGCTATCGATTTCATAAACAATTTGATGATTACGATTGTACACAATTGCACATACATTATTGTTTACAGATGATTGAAAGGCTGTGTTAATTTTTTCTTCATCAACTAAAGATGTAGTTAATATATTTTCTTCAATAACATCTGCAACTTTAATCATCGAATTGATTTTATTATCACGATAATAAGGTTTAATAATTGCTGATTGAAGTGAACCAAGCAAAAACAGCAATCCAATTGCAAACAAGACATAATAGAGCCAAATATTAAAACGTAATCCTTTGAAAAAATTATATTTCAAACTTATACCCCATTCCTCTTATTGTTACAATAAATTTTCTGTAATCTTTTAAATTATGTCGCAACATCTTAATATGTGTATCCACTGTACGATCATCACCAAAATAATCATAGTCCCATACTT